>NZ_JBEYVW010000003.1:0-497218 GCF_040644175.1 Streptomyces sp. NPDC047017
CCCGCTACACCCGCGCAGAGCTCGACGCCGTCGCGGCCGAGCTGAACAGCCGACCACGCAAAACGCTCGGCTGGGAAACCCCAGCCGAGCGTCTCGCTAAGCTCCTGGCAACAGCCAGTTGATCAACTTGTGTTGCAACGACCTCTGGAATTCGCCTGACGGGGGTGGGGCCGCAGCCGTACGCTCAGGCCTCCCTGCGGGACGTCACCGTGAACTGGGCGCCGTCGAGGTCGCGCAGCACGGCCTCCTCCTCGCTCTCGCGCAGCACGCTGCCGCCGTGGCACTCCGCGGCGCGCGCGCAGGCGGCGACGTCGGCCACCCGGAAGTGGATCTGCCAGTGCGGCCGGATGGTGGGGTCGGGCGCCGCCCCCAGGGCCCCCGACTCGATACGGGCGACGACCTCGCCGTAGCTGCGCAGCACGACCTCGTCGCCCTCGTAGCGGACCTCGCAGCAGCCCGGCCGCTCGGAGGCCCAGTCCAGGACCTCGCCGTAGAAGATCGCGGCGTCGAAGGCGTCGCGCGTGTGCAGCCGGATGAAGGCGGGCGCCGCCTTGCGCCACGTCTCCCAGTCGGTGAACAGCTCGCCCTCCCAGATCCCGAAGGTCGCGCCGTCCCGGTCGGCCAGCAGGGCCGCCCGCCCCGGCGGCAGCGAGATCGGGCCGACCGCCGAGGTGCCGCCGCGCTCCTGCACCCGGGAGACCGCCCGGTCGGCGCTGGGCACGGCGAAGTACGGGGTCCAGGCCACCGCCATCTGCCACATGGAGGCCACCGCCGCGATCCCCGCGACCGGCGCGCCGTCGGCCAGCGCGATCCGGAAACGGTCGCCGAGCCGGGCCGTGCGCCACTCCCAGCCGAGCAGGGCCTGGTAGAAGGACTCGGTGGCCTCCAGGTCGCGGCTGGTCAGACTGACCCAGCAGGGCGCTCCGCACACCGAGTGCGTGGAGACGACGCCGGTCGTAGGGGTGGAGGGTGTCGTGTCGTGGTCCATGGCACGTCCTGGTCTCGTCCGCCGGTGGCAACCGGTCTCACACCAGTGTCCGACCGGAACCCGCGAGGGCGCCTGCCGAGTACCCGCCGCATGCCGCCGAAACGGCACCCGGCCCCCACCGACGGCCCTACCCGGTCTCGGCGAGCAGTTCCTCACGCAACTGGGCGAAACACCCGCTGAGCAGCCGCGACACATGCATCTGCGAGATGCCGAGCTGCTGGGCTATCCGGCTCTGCGTCATCCCCCGGAAGAAGCGCAGGTACAGGATCATGCGCTCCCGCTCGGGCAGCGCCTCCAGGCAGGGCCGCACGGCCACCCGGTCCACCACGAGGTCGTAGCGCGGATCGGCCTCGCCGAGACCGTCACCGAGCGCGTACCCGTCGGTGCCCGGCACCTCCGCCTCCAGGGACAGCGCGGCGAAGCAGTCCAGGGCCTCCATCCCGGTGCGCACATCGCTCTCGCTCAGCTGCGTGTACGTGGCGATCTCGGCGACGGTCGGGGCCCGGCCCGGCGTGGTCTGCGCCAGCTCCTTGGCCGCGCGCCGCACCCGGTTGCGCAGGTCCTGGACCCGGCGCGGCACGTGCAGCGTCCACATGTGGTCGCGGAAGTGCCGCTTGATCTCGCCGGTGACGGTGGGCACCGCGTACGCCTCGAAGGCGTAGCCGCGCCCCGGATCGTAGTGGTCGACGGCCTTGACCAGGCCGAGGGCCGCCACCTGGTACAGATCCTCCAGGGCTTCGCCGCGCCCCCGGAAGCGGACCGCGATCCGCTCGGCCATGGGCAGCCACACCTGGACCAGCTCGTCCCTGAGCGCCTTGCGCTCGGGTCCGTCGCTCAGTCCCGCGAGCCGCTCGAAGGCCGCCGCGGTGTCCGGGGCGTCGTCGTGCGGGTGGCTCTTCGTTCTGCCGGTGGTACGCATACGCTGCGCCTCCCTCAGCAGGTGCTGGATGGACGGGCACCACGGGAGGCGCGGGGCACGGTCCTTGAGGAACAACCATCGGGGCCCGGCGCGCCGGCTCCCACGGACGTGCCTCCGGTCCGAAGCACTGGAATGCGGATTCCCGGGGCGGCCGTTTCCAAAACAATTATGGGAATGCGGTGACGGTATGCGACCGCATGAATCTCAATTGTCGACCGGTCGCCGGAAAAATGCCACCGCAGTAAATGCTGCGCATTTCAATGAACGTGGAAAGGAGGTGAGCGGCGTGGTGGGCGGCGACGGCCGGCGCGGGTCTGCCGCAGCCCGCGCCGCCGGTCTTGACCCGCCCTTGGGTCCATTACCTCTGCTACAGAGGTAACGTCGGTGACGTGGAACCCGAGCCCCCCGCCGAAGAGCTGGCCGACGCGCTCGTCGGCGTCCAGCGGCTGATCCGGCGCCGACTGCGCGCCGGGACCACCGCGACGCGCCTGCGCGGCGCCGAGGTCGAGCTGCTGCGCCTGGTCGAGGCCCGCCCCGGCGTCGGCGTCACCGAGGCCGCCAAGGAACTGCACCTGGCCGGCAACTCCGTCTCCACCCTGGTCAACCAGCTCGTCCGGGGCGGCCACCTGATCCGGGAGACCGACCCCGCCGACCGCCGGGCCGCCCGCCTGCTGCTCACCGAGGCGGCCGGGGCGCGGCTGCGGGACTGGCGCGAACGCCGCGCCGCCCTCGTCCACGACCAGCTGGACCGGCTCGACGAGGCCGACCGGGACGCCCTGCGCGCCGCGATCCCCGCGCTGCGCAGGCTGGCCGAGAACCTGCACGAGGAGGCCGACCGACCATGACCAGCGACGCTGCCGCCGAGCCCGCCGACGCCGTCACCCTCACCCGACTGGCCTACGCCTTCGGCGGCACGACCGCCGTCGACGGCCTCGACCTGGCCGTCCGGCCGGGCGAGGTGTTCGGGCTGCTCGGCCCCAACGGCGCCGGGAAGACCACCGCGATCCGCTGCATCACCACCTTGCTGCCGGTCCCCGCGGGCATGGTCCGCGTCTTCGGCCACGACCCGGCCGGCGAACGCATGGCGGTCCGCCGCCTGCTGGGCTACGTCCCCCAGCAGCTGTCCGCCGACGCCTCCCTCACCGGCCGCGAGAACGTCACCCTCTTCGCCCGCGTCTTCGACGTACCGCGCCGCGAACGCGCCGCCCGGGTCGCCCAGGCCCTGTCCGCCGTCGACCTCACGGAGTCCGCGGACCGGCTGGCGAAGACCTACTCCGGCGGCATGGTCCGCCGCCTCGAACTGGCCCAGGCCCTGGTCAGCGCACCCCGCCTGCTGATCCTCGACGAGCCGACGATCGGCCTGGACCCCATCGCCCGCACCGGAGTATGGGAGCACATCAACGCCGTACGCGCCGCCACCG
This sequence comes from Streptomyces sp. NPDC047017, assembly GCF_040644175.1. Classification (NCBI taxonomy): domain Bacteria; kingdom Bacillati; phylum Actinomycetota; class Actinomycetes; order Kitasatosporales; family Streptomycetaceae; genus Streptomyces; species Streptomyces sp. NPDC047017. The sequence continues at coordinate 3,329 of NZ_JBEYVW010000003.1, forward strand.
GCATGACGGTCCTGGTCACCACCCACTACATGGACGAGGCCGACCAGTACTGCGACCGGGTCGCGCTGATGCACCGCGGCCAGATCCGCGCCCTCGGCACCCCCACCGAGCTGCGCCGGGGCCTCGGCGAACGGCGCCGCGCCCAGGGCGGCCCGGCCGCGGACACGCCGCCCACGCTGGAGGACGTCTTCCGCGACGTGGCCGGCAGCGGCCTCGACGACAGTTCAGGAGATTTCCGCGATGTCCGAAGCACCCGCCGCACCGCCCACCGCGTCGGCTGACGCCGCCCGCGCGGACGGCATCGGCCTGCTGGTGCAGGCCCCCAGTCCCCGCGCGGGCTGGCGGCTGCTGCCCGCCCGGGTCGCCGCCATGTGCGCGGTGGAACTGCAGAAGCTGCGCCACGACCGCACCGAGCTGTACACCCGCGCGGTACAGCCCGCGCTCTGGCTGCTGATCTTCGGTCAGACCTTCACCCGCATCCGGGCGATCCCCACCGGCGGCATCCCGTACATCGACTTCATGGCCCCCGGCATCATCGCCCAGTCCGCCATGTTCATCGCCATCTTCTACGGCATCCAGATCATCTGGGAACGCGACGCCGGCGTCCTCAACAAGCTGCTGGTGACCCCGACTCCGCGCTCCGCCCTGGTCACCGGGAAGGCGTTCGCGGCCGGTGTGAAGTCGCTGATCCAGGCGATCGTCGTCATCGTCATCGCCGCCCTGCTCGGGGTGGCGCTCACCTGGAACCCGCTGCGGCTGCTCGGCGTCGCCGCGGCCGTGGTCCTCGGCTCGGCGTTCTTCTCCTGCCTGTCGATGACCATCGCCGGGATCGTGCTCAGCCGCGACCGCCTGATGGGCATCGGACAGGCCATCACCATGCCGCTGTTCTTCGGCTCCAACGCCCTGTACCCGGTGGCCGTCATGCCCGGCTGGCTCCAGGCCGTCAGCAAGGCCAACCCGCTCAGCTATCAGGTCGACGCCCTGCGCGGACTGCTGCTCGGCACCTCCGCACACCTCACGCTCGACTTCGCCGTCCTCGTGGTGGCCGCCGCGGCCGGCATCACCGCGGCCTCCGCGCTGCTCGGCCGGCTGGCCCGCTGACCCGGCGCCGGCCGAGCCGCCGCCGAAGTGATGTGCGGCACGCCGCCGGCGGGCGCCGGACGGACCGGAACCGGGATCGTTCCAGCGCACGGCTTGATCACCGATCAATGCCGGTGAATTCCCTGACCACGGCCCATTCCACTCATTTGACAGTGCACTCGGCCCACAGATAGGAAGCAGCTCTTGGAAGTCGAGAGGTGGATCGTGTACGAGCCGAACGTGGTCGGGGACTGGCAGGAGTACGACGAGCATGCCGGCCTGCGCGTCCGCGTCCACCGACTGGAGCAGGCCGAGCCGCCGCGCGGTCGCGACGACGCCGCCGAGGGCCTGACGTACTTCCGGGTCCGGGTCACCGTCGAGAACCGCGGCAGCCGGCACTTCGGCATCCATCTGGAGGACGGCCAGCTCGACGTGCGGCTCGGCCCGGACGGCGAGGGCGCCTTCGTCGACTGGCGCAACTCCCAGTTCATCGAGGGCTACGACGTCCACCCGCTGCGCCGCGCCACCGCCCTGCTGTACGCGGCGGGGCCGGAGGCGGACCTGTCCCAGGTCGACATCCAGGTCCAGTTGCGCGTGGACGACGAGTGGACCGAGCGCCGGCTGTGGAGCGGCGGCATCGGCGTGCACGAGGGCGGCGCCGGCACCGGGGCGCCCTGCCCCGGCGGCCAGGGCGGCCTCGCCCACCAGATCAGCACCTTCCTGCGCGACCAGGCCGGACCGGGCACCACGGCCTGACCCCGGCCCGCCCCGCCCGCACGAGGTCCCGGACACCCCCGTACACCGGCGTACGGGGGTGTTCCGCGTCAGTGCGCGATGCCGTCGATGAGGTCGCGGGCACCCTGCCGCAGCAGGGCCACCGCGACCGAGGTGCCGAGCGTGGCGGCGTCCAGCCGGCCCGCCCACTCGTGCGCGTTCAGCCGGGTCTTGCCGTCCGGGGTGAACACGCACGCCCGCAGGGACAGCTCCCCGGCGCGGTCGACCCGCGCGTACCCGGCGATCGGGCTGTTGCAGTGCCCCTGGAGCACGTGCAGGAACATGCGCTCCGCGCTCGCCGCGCGGTAGGTGTCGTTGTCCCCGAGACCGCTGACGGCCTCGATCAGCTCGTCGTCGCCCTCGCGGCATTGCAGGGCGAGGATGCCCGCGCCGATCGGCGGCATCATCGCCTCCACGGACAGCACCTCGCTGATCACGTCCTGCCGTCCGATGCGCTCCAGGCCGGAGGCGGCCAGCAGCAGCGCGTCCGCCTCCCCGGCCGCCAGCTTCTCCAGCCGCCGGTTGGCGTTGCCGCGGAACGGCACGCACGTCAGCCACGGGTGGGAGGCGGCCAGCTGGGCGATCCGGCGCACCGCCGACGTACCGATCCTGGTGCCGGCCGGAAGCTCGTCGAGGGTGAGGCCGTCCGGGTGCACGAGGGCGTCCCGCACGTCGTCCCGCTTCAGGAACGCGGCGAACGTGGTCCCGGCGGGCAGCGGCCGGTCCGCGGGCACGTCCTTGAGGCAGTGCACCGCGAGGTCCGCCGCACCGGCCAGCAGCGCGGCGTCCACCTCCTTGGTGAACGCCCCCTTGCCCTCGACCTGCGCCAGATCGCCCAGCCACTTGTCCCCGGTGGTCTTCACCGGCACGACCTCGGTGCGCACCCCGGGGTGCAGGACGGCCAACTCGGCGCGGACACGCTCCACCTGAGCGAGCGCCATGGGCGAGTCGCGGGAGACGATACGGATCAGCTCGGGCACGGACATGCGGGACACGATAGACCTTCGGCACCCGCTGCCACGCCGAGGGCCCACCGCGCCGACCGTGGCTTCACCGCGCAACGGCCCCTAGAGCTGCGGCTCCTCCGGCAGGTCCGCCGCCGCGTCCTGCGGGGCGAGGTCGGGGCGCAGCCGCAGCCAGGACGGCTGGCGCAGCAGCCCCGCCCGGGTCCGCACGCTGTAGCGGACCTCGCCGACCAGCCGGGGCAGCACCCAGTGCGCCCCGCGCACCGCCGGTACGGGGTCGAACGGGCAGACGTCGGTGGCCAGCGCCGCGAGCCGCGCGGCCAGCTCGGTGCGCTCGGCCGCGCTCCAGCCGGTGCCCACGCCGCCCACGTACCGCAGCCGGCCGCCGCCGCGCTGCCCCACCAGCACGGCGCCCGGCAGGCCGGCCAGCCGCCCCTTGCCGGGCGACCAGCCGCCCACCAGGACGTCCTCGCTGCGCATGTTGCGGATCTTGATCCAGGACCGGGAGCGCACCCCCGGCTCGTACACCGAGTCCAGCCGCTTGCAGATCAGCCCCTCCAGGCCGTGCTCGCGGGTCGAGGCCAGTGCCCGGGCGCCCTGGCCGACCACGGCGCCGGGCGTCGACCAGTACGGCCCGGCCAGGCCGAGCGCGGCCAGCCGCTTGCGGCGGCGGACGTAGGGGAGCGCGAGCAGCGGGTCGGTGCCCAGGCGCAGCAGGTCGAACAGCACCAGATGGACGGGGACGCGGGCCGCCCGGCGGGCCGCGAGGGCGGGCGTGTGGGCCAGGCCCATCCGGTTCTGCAGCAGCTGGAAGCTGGCCCGGCCCTCCTCGTCCAGCGCCAGCACCTCGCCGTCCAGCACCGCTGGCGTGGCACCCAGCACCCGGCCGAGCGGACGCAGCTCCGGATAGGCGGCCGTGATGTCCTCGCCCGAGCGCGCCCGCAGCAGCACCGTGCCGTCGCCGGGCAGGTAGACCACCGCGCGCTGGCCGTCCTGCTTCGTCTCGTACGCCCAGTGCGCGTCCTGCGCGGGCGGCGGCAGCGTGCCCGGCGTGGCGAGCATGGGCGGGATCAGCGGCAGGGTCACGGCTGAGGTCTCGACGGACCGCCGCGGCCCCACGCGCCTCCCGGGTCACTTTCCCCCGAACGGGCGCGCGGGACGGCGGGGACCCGATCGGGCGGCGAGGCCGGAACATGGCCCTCCCCTGAACTTACTGTCAAGTAAGCTCGCGCCCGCGGATCTCCAGCGGAGGAGGTCCCCCAAGGAGGAACCGTGCCCCGTTCCGATCGCTCACCCCTGCTGCTCGCCGGCCTGCTGGCCACCGCGGGGGCCGCCCACTTCGCCTCGCCCCGGCAGTTCGACGCGACCGTGCCGGGCGCCCTGCCCGGCACCGCCCGCGCCTGGACCTACGGCAGCGGCGTCGTCGAGTTCGCGCTGGCCGCCGGCCTCGCGCTGCCGCGTACCCGCAGGGCCGCCGCGCTGGCGACCGCCGCGTTCTTCGTCGGTGTCTTCCCGGCCAACGTCAAGATGGCGGTGGACTGGCGCGACCGGCCCACTCCGCAGAAGACGGCGGCCTTCGCCCGGCTGCCCGTGCAGGTGCCCCTCGTGCTGTGGGCCCGCGGTGTCGCCAAGGGCGCGCGGGGTGCCGCGTGAGCGGCGGCCAGGTCAAGCCCGGCGACACCGTCGAGGACTTCGCCCTGCCCGACGAGACGGGGACCGTGCGGCGGTTGTCCGGGCTGCTCGCCGACGGCCCGGTGGTGCTCTTCTTCTACCCGGCCGCCCTCACCCCCGGCTGCACCGCCGAGGCCTGCCACTTCCGTGACCTGGCCGCCGAGTTCGCCGCCCTCGGCGCGCGGCCCGTCGGGATCAGCGGCGACTCCGTGGACCGCCAGCGGGAGTTCACCGGACGGCACGGACTCGGCATGCCCCTGCTGTCCGACACCGACGGCACCGTACGCGAGCGGTTCGGGGTGCGGCGCGGGCTCCTGAAGTTCGCCCCGACCAGGCGGGCCACCTTCGTCGTCGCCCGGGACCGCACGGTCCTGGAGGTCGTCCGCAGCGAGTTCCGCATGGACGCGCACGCCGACCGGGCCCTGGCCGCCCTGCGCGCCCACCGGGTCTGACGGGTCTGACGGGGCGCCGCGACCGGCAGGACTCACCGTCCGTCGTCCGCGGCGACCTGCGCCAGGGTCCGGCCGGTGGTCACCGAGCGGGCCCGGCGCGGGTCGGGGGTGCCGTGGGCGGCGGCGTGCCCCTCGGCCTTCTTCACCAGGAGCCAGGCGTTCTCCTCGCCCCGCTCGCCGTCGCCGCGGAAGCGGGTGAGGGCGTACTCGCCGCGCAGCTTCGACCCGTGCAGCCGGAACGTGGCGTGCCCGCGCTCCAGGGACTCGGCGAAGTCGACGGGCCGCCCCCTGCGGTCGTGGCTCAGCGGCTCGTAGGTGCCCCGGTCCCAGACGATCACCGTGCCGCCGCCGTACTCGCCCCGGGGGATCACGCCCTCGAAGTCCTCGTACTCCAGCGGATGGTCCTCGGTCGGCACCGCGAGCCGCTTGTCGTGCGGGTCGTCGGAGGGGCCCTTCGGCACCGACCAGGACCTGAGCACGTCCCCGACCTGCAACCGGAAGTCGAAGTGCATCCGGCGCGCGTCGTGGATCTGCACCACGAACCGCGGCCCGGCCACGGCACCGGCCTCCCGCCCCGAGGGCTCCCGGGTCCGCCCGAAGTCGCGTTTGCCGCGGTACTCCCGCAGCCGGTCGTCGTCGGTCGCCACCTGGACCTCCTCGCTCCCACCGCCCGGACACCTGGGACACGCCCGCGCGGACACCCGCGATACGTCCGCCCGGACACCACCGGCCGTCCGGGTACCCCGGGGGCGTGGGCCGATGCGGCGGCGGCCGGCGGCCACGGACCCGCCGGGTGCCCGCGCGCCCCGCGCCGGGCAGTGGGCCGGGCCGGGCACTGTCGCCACCGGCCAGAAAGCCTGGCACGATCTTCCTGGCTCACCTTCCCGGAGCGTGACGGACGACGTACGACGGACGACCAGCGGAGCGCGGATGACGACGGACACGGGCACAGCGGGCGGCACGGAGACCGGCGGGATGGAGGTGAGGCCGGTCGCCGGGCACATCGGCGCGGAGATCACCGGCGTGGACCTGGCGGCGGACCTCGACGACGCGGTGGTCGCGGAGATCCGCGCGGCGGTGCTGCGCTGGAAGGTGGTGTTCTTCCGCGGCCAGCGCCTGGACCACGCCGGGCACGTCGCCTTCGCCCGCCGCTTCGGCGAACCGGTCCTCCTGCGGCGGCGGGGCGGCGCGTCACCGCCGGACGTCCCCGAGGTGGAGACCACGGCGGACCGGCTGGAACTGGGCGGGCGGTTCGGCATGGACCAGGAGGAGTGGCTGCGCCGCCGCCGGCACACACTGCTGCGCGGCTGGCACTGCGACCACGGCGCCCGCGTCGACCCGCCGGCCGCGACGATCCTGCGCGCCGAGAGCGTCCCGCCCTACGGCGGCGACACCACCTGGTCCAACCTGGCCGCCGCCTACGCCGGCCTGTCGGCGCCGGTGCGGGCCTTCGCCGACGGGCTGCGCGCCGAGCACCGCCTCGGCGTCGGCTACCAGCCCCGCCCCGGCGACGACGCCTACGTCCGCCACCTGATGGAGCACCAGACGGCGACGGTGCACCCGCTGGTCCGCGTCCACCCCGAGACGGGGGAGCGGGTGCTGTTCGTCAACGGCTACTACGTCGAGCAGATCGAGGGCGTGTCCCGCGCGGAGAGCGCGGCGCTCCTGGAGATGCTCCTGGAGCAGGCGGTACGGCCCGAGTACACCGTCCGCTTCCGCTGGGAGCCGGGCAGCGTGGCCTTCTGGGACAACCGGGCCACCATCCACCTGGCCCCGAGCGACAACGCCCACCTCGGCTTCCCGCGCGTCATGCACCGGGTGATGCTGGCCGGTGACGTGCCGGCCGGGGTGGACGGCCGCCCGTCCGAGCCGGTCACGGGGAGCGCGCCGGGCCGCTGGTGACGGCCGTTCAGGCGCTCGGCCGCAGTGGGATGACCACCTCGTCCTCGACCGGCGGATCGATCTCCTGGGCGCGGTTCCCGGTCGCCGCGAAGCAGCGCAGCCGGACCGTCTCCGGGGTGACGTCCAGGCGCAGGAACGACTTGAAGAACGGCGGGCTGTAGGTGGCCGAACCGGGCGAGAACAACTGGGTGTAGATCTTGCGCACCGGAAGGCGGAAGCGGGCCCGGCTCTCCGGGCGGCGGCCGGCGCCCAGCAGGGTGGCGACCAGGCGGACCCGCCGGGTGATCCGCACCGGCCCGCCCGGCGCGCGGACCGGCGGCATGCCGAGCCGCTCGGCGACCACGGCCATCGCCTCCGCCTCGGTCAGCGTGAAGAAGCGGCGCAGCCGCAGCCGGCGGCCGTACAGGGCGCTGTAGAAGGCCAGCGAGTCGCCGCGCAGCGGATAGCAGCGGAAGTCGGCCTCGGTCACGTTCGCCACCGACACCCGGGGAACGGTGTGGGTGGCGTGCATGAACGCGCCACCGCCCCCGGAGACCACGTACTGGACGGTGCGGCCGTCCACGTCCACCGGATAGCGCTGGTAGTTGTGGATGTCCCCGCCGATCGCGGCCACATAGTGGTGCGCCGGGTCGCGGACGACGTCGTCGACGGTGCCGCCCCCGTCGATGGCGCAGGGGTGGTGCTCGCCGTCCACGTACAGCGGGGAACCGGTGACGAGGATCTTCGGGCGGGGGCCCTTGGACACCTCCCGCAGCCAGGCGCCCTGTTCGGCGTCGAGCGTGCCGAGCAGCCCCGTGTCGATGCCGACGATCCGCACCGGCCCGGCGTCGATCGCCCAGTACGGGCCCGGCTGCACCGCCCGCTGCCCGGGCGCCGAGCGCAACGTCCGCGCCTCGGCGAGCCGTTGCTCGTCGGCCGGCCGCGGCCGGTGCCACAGCAGCGCGCGCCACCAGGCACGGCTCAGCGGCCGCGGCCGGGGCCCGGGCGGCAGCGGCGGGGCGTCGTCGCAGAAGACGCGCATGAAACCGCCGAGGTCCTCGTACCAGTCGTGGTTGCCCGGTATCGCGTAGATCGGCGCCGGATAGTCGCGGTACGGCCGGAAGAACTTCGTGCCGTAGTCGTCCGTGCTGCCCACCGGATAGATCACGTCACTGGTGATCACCGCGAACGACGTGCCCTCGCTGACCTCCAGGAAGCCGGGCACCACCGCGTACTGCGAGGCGTCGCCCTCCCCGGTGTCCCCGATGACCATGAACGAGAAACGGTCCGCCTCCGTCCGCCGGATCACCTTGTCCGCCGGTGCGCCCGCCGCCTCCCGCTGGGCCACCCACCGGCCGCGGGTGGCGCCGGTGGGATCGCCGAACCAGGACGCGGCCACGCCGTTGCGCGCGGCCCACAGCGTCCGGGGATCGAGCCACGAGAGCTTCTTGACCCGTTCGGGCATGAGCCGGCGGTAGCTGCCGCGCTCGCCGGCGTTCCAGCCGGCGCCTTCGACGGTATCGCGTGAGGAGTCAGACACGCGGTGCACCGTAACAACGCGTGGGACACGGACCGTTGGCGGGGTCGGCACGGCACCGCGCCCCGGCGGCACGGCCGCTGGGCGCGGTGCGTGTCAGGAGATGCGCCGCAGTGTCAGAAGGTGCGTCGCAGCAGGTCCAGCAGCGCCGCCCAGTGCCGTTCGTCCGCCTGCGGGTCGTACGCGTCGGTGTCGGCCTGGGTGAAACCGTGCCCCGCGCCCGGGTAGACCTCGCAGCGGTGGCGGACGCCCGCCGCGGTGAGCGCCTCCTCCAGGCGTTCGATCTGCTCCGGCGGCAGCGAGGGGTCCTCGTCCGCGTGCCCGAAGTAGAGTTCCGCGGTCACCGCGCCGGCGACCAGATGCGGACTGTCGGGCGCGTCGGTGGCCAGCCCGCCGCCGTGGAACCCGGCCGCGGCCGCGACCCGGTCGGGCCGGACGCCCGCGGTCAGCAGGGCCAGCCGGGCGCCCATGCAGTAGCCGGTGACGGCCACCGGACCGTCGGTGGCCAGCGGGCAGGCGGCCAGCCAGTCCAGGTACACGCTCGCGTCGCGCCGCGCCAGCTCCGGCGTCAGCGACTTCAGCAGCGGCATCAGCTGCCCGAAGATCTCCGGGCGTTCGCTCACGTCGATGAACTCCGGCAGCTCCACCAGGGGAGCCCGCCCGTGCCGGTAGAACACATTGGGCACCAGCACGGTGTGGCCCGCCGCCGCGATCCGGTCGGCCATCGCCCGCAGCTGGGGCCGCAGCCCGAACGCGTCCTGGTAGAGCAGGACGGCCGGGTGGGGGCTGCCGTCCCCGGGGTGGGCCAGATAGGCGTCCGCGGTGCCGTCCTCGGTCGGGATGTCGACGGACTGTCCCTGTACGTCGGTCATGGTCGCTGCCTCTCTGCGCGGTCACCGGCGAGCACCTCACCGGCCGTGGGGGGATCCGGTCGGAGTGCGGATCACGGCCATGGTGGCACGCGCCGCCCCCGGCCGGGCGGCGGCCCTGCCGCGCCCCCGCCGCCTCACTCGAAGCGCGAGGTGTCGCCCGCCCCCCGCCGTACGATCTCGGCCTCGCCGCCGGAGAAGTCGACGACCGTGGTCGGCTCGGTGCCGCAGTCGCCCGAGTCCACGACCGCGTCCAGCACATGGTCGAGCCGGTCCTTGATCTCCCAGCCCTGCGTCAGCGGCTCCTCCTCGTCGGGCAGCAGCAGCGTGCTCGACAGCAGCGGCTCGCCCAGCTCCTCCACCAGCGCCCGCGCGACGGCGTGGTCCGGGATGCGCACCCCGACCGTCTTCTTCTTCGGGTGCTGGAGCACGCGCGGCACCTCGCGGGTCGCCGGGAGGATGAAGGTGTAACTGCCGGGCGTGGACGCCTTGATGGCCCGGAACACGTCGTTGTCGATCCGTACGAACTGGCCGAGCTGCGCGAAGTCCTGGCACACCAGCGTGAAGTGGTGGCGGTCGTCCAGCCGGCGGATGGCCCGGATCCGGTCGATCCCGTCCCGGCTGCCGAGCCGGCAGCCGAGGGCGTAGCAGGAGTCGGTGGGGTACGCGATCAGCGCGTCCTCGCGCAGGCCGTCGGCGACCTGGCGGAGGGCCCGCGGCTGGGGGTTGTCCGGGTGCACGTCGAAGTACTTCGCCATCCGCCGAGCTTATGCCGTCCGCCGGGCGGCCGCCGCACGACCCGGCCCCGCCCGGGAGGGAGGGGGCCGGACGAGCCGAAATTCGCGGGCGTATTCGGCGCGACCCGGGGAACCAGAGGGATGTACCGCTCGGGAGCCATCCCCCCGGCCTCGGGCGCCGTGGCTTCGCCGGCCGTTCTTCTCCCCCCTTGAGCCGCCGGCGAAGCCGCCCCCCTCCCCGCTCACGCGCGCCGCCCGCAACCGGACGGCGCAGGCTGCCGCTGGTAACGTCCCTGACCGAGAACACCGAGGTCAACGCGGTGTACGGGGACAGGGAGGAGAGCGCCGACATGGCCGGCCGACAGGACGGGGCCGTCCCGGCACACGGGCGGGGAAGCGGGCAGGCGACCTGGGCCGAGGAACTCCTCGACCATCTGCGGCCCGCCGGGCGTGACGTGGGCAAGGTCGTGACCTGGCTCGCCGACGCCCTGGACGGCACTGTCTGCCTCCTGGACGGCGCAGGCACCGTCCGCGCCGGAGCGCCGGTGCCCGCCGCCGACGACCTGATCACCGATGTCGCCGCCGGACGGTTCGCCTCGGCCGCGCTCCAGGACGGCGACCACCACGTCCGCGTGGTGCGCGTGGGCCGCCCGCACGCACCCCCCGCCGGAGTGCTCGCCGTCACCCGCGCCGCCCCTTTCGACCGGCGCACCGCCGAGATGCTCACCCGCACCGCCGGAGTGGTCGAGCTGCTGCTGCGGGCCCAGGAGACCGGCGAGGCCGGACGCCGGCTCGCCCGGGCCACCTCCGCCCTGCGGCTGGCGATCCTGCAACTGCTGATGGTGGAGGACACCGTCTCGGCCCGCCGGGTCGCCGCCGGCCTGTGGCCCGGCCTGCTCGACACGGACACCGCGCACGTCTACGTCCTCGAAGCCCACCGCGACGAACGCGAGCGGCTGACCGCCGAGTGCCTGGAGGCCACCGCCGGACAGGCCCTGGTCGTGCGCTGCCCGGCGGTGGACGGCCATGTGATCGTCATCGCCCCCGCCGAGGCCACCGGAAGCGCGCTGCGCTCACTGGTCGGCGGCCGCCCGCGCACCTTCCTCGGCGGCAGCACCCGGCACAGCCTCGCCCGCACCGCCACGGCCTACGGGCAGGCCGTGAGCGCGCTCGCCCTCGCCCGGTTCCGCCCGGACGGCACAGCCGTGTACGCCGAGCGCACCCACCCCGAGCGGCTGATGGACCCCGAGGCGCTGCGCGCCTGGTCGGGCCTGCTGCTGCGGCCGCTGGACACGCTGCCCCACCACACCCGCGCCGAACTGGTCGCCACCGCGCGCCTCGGGCTGGAGTTCACCGCGGTCAGCGCCGCGCGGATCCTCGGAGTGAGCCGCAACACCGTGCGGGCCCGCATGGAACGGCTGGAGGGACTGCTGTGCGCCGACTTCTCCCAGCTGACCGTCCGCGCCGCCGTCCACCTCGCCCTGAACAACCAGGCCGGACTCGGCCACGAACCCGCCGGCGGCCCGGCGCCGCGCAGCCGTGACGCACACCTCGGCGACCTGCTGACCGGGCCGGCGCTGTGCACCTGGGGACACGCGCTCCTCGGCCGCCTGGCGGCGGACACCCGCGACCTGCGCGGCACGCTGCGCGCCTGGACCGCCGCGGGCGGCAACGCCGAGCGCGCCGCCCAGCTGCTCGGCGTCCACGCGCAGACCGTGCGCGAACACGTACGCAGCGTGGAACCCGTCCTGGAACGCCAGCTCCTCGCCGTCGGCAGCGACCTCTACGAAGTCGTCCTCGCCCAGCTGGCGGCCGGCGACCTCGAACCGCCCGCCCTCTGACCCCTGCTCCAGCACCGGAACCGGCCGCCCCGACCACCCCGGAGAGCGGCTCGGACGGCCCGAAGGAAAGCGGCTCGGGCGGCCTGAACGCGGGCAATACGGACTCACCTGTGCACGGGTGAGTCCTCCTGCTGCCCGAAAGGGCACCGGCGCGGTTTTGGCACCTGCCGGTGACACGTAAGTTCGACGCGCCGCGGGGGTCTCCGCGGGCCGCGTGCGCGGGCGGGACCAGAACGGGGGACCGGTCCGGCCGCCACGCGGCGCGGAGGCCCCCGCGGCCCCTGTGAGGAACACCACCGCACCGCCGATTCCCGTGCCCCGCGCCCCCGTTGGGGTCCAAAAGGACACCCGGGGCCCGCGATCGGCGACCACTGTGGCACCCCGTCTGTGAGGATGGACAGCCGCTGTGCCCGACCACGTCTCACCGTCGAGCCGCCCCCGGCGGCACAGCACGGCAAGTCGTTCCGGTCTCTCACGCAAAGCGTTCTCACCGTGGCCTCACCCACCTCTGCTTCCCCCGCCCTGCCCGGCTCCGCCCCGCGCCGCGCGGTGCTGCCCCCGCCCCGGCGCCCCCGGCGCCGTACCGGCGAGCCCCCCGCGACCGAGCGGAACCGCACACCGTGGCGGGCGCTGCGCCACCCCGGCATGCGCTGGTGGTCGGCGGCCAACCTGGTGTCCAACACGGGCACCTGGATGCAGCTGACCGCCCAGAACCTGCTGGTGCTCCACCTCACCGGGTCCGCCGCCGCGACCGGCCTGTCGCTGTCCGCGCAGGCCGCGCCCGGCCTCCTGCTCGGGCTCCTCGGCGGCGCCGCCGTCGACGCCTGGCCGCGCCGGCTCACCGCCTCGGCCGCCCAGGCCCTGCTCGCCCTGGTCGGCTTCCTGACCGCCGCGCTCGTGCTCACCGGCCACCTCACGGTGCCCGTCCTCATGGTGCTCGCCGCCGTCACCGGCCTGATCGCCACCGTCGACGCGCCCGCCTGCGCCCTGCTCGGCAACGACCTCGTACCCGTACGGGACGTGCCGTCGTCGATCGCGCTGGGCTCGGTGGTCAGCGGCGCCGGCCGGGTGGGCGGAACCGCCCTGGCCGCAGTGGTGGTCAGCTGGTGGGGGCCCGGCGCGGCGTACATCGCCAACGGCGTCTCCTTCCTGGCCGTCGCCGCGGTGATCCCCTTCCTGCGCCCGCACCCCGAGGCCGGCCAGGAACGGCCCGCACCGGCCGCCCGGCCCCGCGCCGACGCCGCGCCCTCCCGGCGCGGCACCGGAACCCGCGACGGCCTCCGCTTCTTCCTGGGCCGCCCCCGGCTGGTCGCCCTGGCCGCGATCACCGCGCTCAGCAGCGTCTTCGGCCGGAACTACGGCCTGACCCTCGCCGTCCTGGTCACCGGGCCGCTCGGCGGCGCGGCCGGCGCCTTCGGCACGGTCTCCACCGTGCTGGCCGTGGGCGGCGTGGCCGGCGCGGTGCTGGCCGGCCGGCTGCGCAGCCCCTCGGTCCGCCTGGTCGGCGCCCTCGCCGCGGCCGGCGCCGTGCTCCAGATCGCCGCCGGCCTCTCCCCGCAGCTGTGGGTCCTGCTGCTGCTCGTCGCCCCGATGGCCGTGGTGGAGTCGGTCTCCGACACCGCGGGCACGACGGTCCTGCAGACCGACCCGCCGCCGCACCTGCGCGGCCGGGTCCTGGGCGTGTGGCGCACCGCCGGCACCGGCTGGGGCCTGGTCGGCCCGCCGCTCCTCGGCCTGCTGATGCAGGTCGCGGGAGCCAGGGGCGCCCTGGTGACCGGCGGCGTCCTCATCGCCGGCGCCGTCGCCGCCGGGACCGTCCTGCACGACGGCCGCGCCCGCCGCGCCCGCCGCGCCCGCCGCGCCCGCCGCGCCCGCCGCGCGCGCCGCGCGCCCGTGCGGACCACGCCGGTCTTCACGGAGCTGCCGTACGCCGTACGGCCCGCCGCTGCGAGCCCGGCGCCCGTGCGACCGGCCACCACCGCCTGCACGGCCCCCGGGCACACCGAACTGTGCGCGGCGGGCTGCGCCCCGGCGATGCCCTGAGCACACGCCCCCGGGGGTGTGCTCAGCCCTCCTCCACCACCCGCGGCGTGAGCACCAGCATCGTCACGTCGTCGCGGACCGTGCCGCAGTGGGCGAGGAGGTCGGCCATGACCTCCTCGGCGAGGACGGCCGGGTCGTGGTCGGCGAGGCGGGGGAGCCGGTCCAGCAGGGGATAGAACGCCCCCTCGGCGTCGCGCGCCTCGGTGACACCGTCGGAGGCCAGGAACAGCAGGTCACCGGGGCACAGCGGCTCGACGTGCCCCGGCTGGAGCGGGACGCCGTCGGCCAGGCCCAGCCCCAGCGGCGTCCACGGCGCGACATCGATCTCCGTGGCCTTCCCGTCGCGCAGCAGGATCGGCGGCGGATGCCCGCAGGTGACCACCCGCACCGACCGCGCGTCACCGGAGAACTCCAGCAGCACGGCCGTCGCGAACAGCTCCGCGTGCCGCACCTCCGCCGAGTCCACCACCAGCCGGCGGTCCAGGGCGGCCACCACCGACGTCAGGTCCGGCCGGTCCAGCACCGCCTCGCGGAAGCTGCCCAGCAGCGCGGCCACCGTGGACACCGCCGCCAGCCCGTGCCCCTGCACATCGCCCACCACCGCCCGTACGCCCCGCGGGCCCCGGCGTACGTCGAAGAAGTCCCCGCCCACCAGCGTCCCGCGCTGCGCGGCCCGGTACAGCCCCGCGCAGCGCACCGGACCGACCCGTTCCGGCAGCGGCGGGAGCACGGCCTGCTGCGCGGCCTCGGCGACCGTGCGTTCCAGGTCCAGCTGCGCGTCGCGGCGACTGCGCACGAACGACAGGAACACGCTGAGCACGGCGACGAAGCAGACCGTCTCCAGGTCGGTGTTGCCCGGGTGACCCAGCCGGAAGGCCGACACGGTGAGCAGGGCCACCACCACGCCGCCCAGGAGCGCGGTCGACAGCGGCCCGTACGACAGCACGGCCAGCGGCGGAATGGCGCCGAGCAGGAAGCCGATGTCGAGCCTGGTCGGGCTCACCAGCGTGACCACGCCCACTGCGGCCGCCAGTGTGACCGGCAGCAACCGCACCCACAGCGGCGGCGGGGCACCCCGCAGCCACCCTCGCTCTTGCGGATCCCGGTGCCACGCCGGTACAGGCAGCTTCACCACACCCCCACGCTGCTACGCCGCACCCCGTACCGCACGCCGGGACCGCCCCGGCCCGTACCGGAGGCATTCCCCGGGGGCCGGGGGCCTAGGTGAGGGCCAGGCCGGTGTCGCGGGACAGCAGCGTCCCGGCCGCCGCGAGGATCTCCGTGACGCGCAGCCCGAACGCGGCGTCGCACGGATGCGGGCGCCCGGTGCGCGCCGCCGCGTCCAGCGCGTCCACCGCCCGGGACAGCGCCTCGACCGCCCCCTGCTCGCTCTCCGGCAGGACGGCCGTCCCCGCCGCGCCCCGCAGCTCCACGGCCGCCCCGGCCGCCGCCTGCGGCGCGGTGAGGCTCAGGGTCAGGGTGCTGGAGGCGCCGCCGGCGTGGTCGAGGACGACATGCACGGTGTCCCCGGGGCCGTGCGCCGCGGCCGTCACCCGCCGTACGTCGCCCAGGACGGGCAGCAGCACCGACAGCGCGTGCGGGCCCACGTCCCACAGGGCGCCCTTCTCCCGACGCCACGGAGAGGCCGCGAACGGGCTGTCCCCGGTGAACACCGCGCCCAGCCACTGCGCCCGCGCCGTGAACCAGCCGCCGCGGGCGGCCTGCTCGGTGATCCACGCCTGCGGAGCGGTCTGGAACCGGGTGGTGAGGAAGACCACCGAGGCCACCTCGGCCCGCCGGGCGGCCTCGACCACGGCACGGCCCTCGTCCACCGTCGTGGCCAGCGGCTTGTCGAGCAGCAGCTGGCAGCCGGCACGCGCGGCACGGACCGCCAGCGCGGCCTGCACGTCCGGTGGCAGGGCGACGGCGACCGCGTCCACGTCGGCCAGCAGCGCGTCGACGTCGTCGTAGGCGCGGGTGCCGTGCTGTGCGGCCAGTTCCCCGGCCGCGGCCGGGCGGCGCCCCCACACTCCGGCGAAATCCACCGCGCCGTGCCCGCTCAGGGCGGGTGCGTGGACCGCGCGGGCCCAGGGTCCGGTGCCGAGCAGTCCGATGCGCATGCCGCCGCCTCTTCGCCGTGCCGTACAGGATGCCGTACAGATGAGGACCGGCGGCCGTGCCGGACCGGTCCCGGTGGCCGAGGGTGCCACAGTGCCCCGGCGGCCGGGCGGCCGGGCGTGGCGGGTCGGGGCGGAGGAGGAGGCGGGGGCTCAGGCGGCCCGCCGCCGCTCCTCCGCCGGACCCCGCTCCCGGGACGGGCCCCCGGCCGCGACCGGGGCCGGACGGATGCCGGCCGCCGCCCCGCCGTGCGCGTCCGGATCCGCCCCGTCGCCGCGCCGGCCGCCCGGGACCAGCCGCAGGTGCCTGCGGTGCCCGGCGTGCCGGCCGCGCGCCGGATCGGTGCCCAGCACCCGGTCCTCGATCCGGTCCATCACCAGAAGGAGCACACCCACGAGCGGTAGCAGCAGAACAGCGACGAAGACCACGACGCCCCCTTGTCCGAGACAGGGAGCGGGTGCTCCGAAACCGGGCCGGCGATGGCTGCCGCGAGGTGAAGAGTTCGTGACGATCGGACCCATCGGGACGATCGGAGAGGGGATCGGGGTGGCCGTCCGGCCGTGGGACTGGTCCGGACTTACGGGGCCTCCCTAGGATGTACTCTCAGTCGAACCGGCCCAGTTGGCGCGGTGGAGTCGGCGAATCTGGGGGAACGATGCCTGCGGAGAACCAGCTGTCCACGAAGATCGACGAGGGCGTGCCGACCGCCGCGCGGATGTACGACCACTATCTGGGCGGCAAGGACAACTACGCGGCGGACCGCGCGGCATGCGAGGAACTCGACAAGGTCGTTCCCAGCACCCGCCGGCTCGCCCTGAACAACCGCCGCTTCCTGCAACGCGCCGTCCGGACCCTCACCGAGGAGTACGGCATACACCAGTACCTCGACCACGGCTCCGGCCTGCCCACCCAGGACAACGTCCACCAGGTCGCCCAGCGCATCGCGCCCGACACCCGCGTGGTCTACGTGGACAACGACCCCATGGTGCTGGTGCACGGCCGGGCCCTGCTGCAGCAGGACGAGCGCACCGCCGTCATCCACGCCGACATGCGCCGCACCGAGGAGATCCTCGGGCACGCGGACACCCGGCGGCTGATCGACTTCTCCCAGCCGGTGGCCGTGCTGTTCAACTCGGTGTTCCACTGCATCCCGGACAGCGAGAGCGACGGCCCGCTCGCCGTGGTCGAGCGGGTCCGGGAACGGCTCGTGCCCGGCAGCATCATGCTCATGTGCCAACTGGTCAGCGAGGACGCCGAGGTGCGGGACTTCGTCACCGGCTTCATGGACCAGGCCACGCAGGGCCACTGGGGCCGGGTGCGCGAGCAGAAGGACGTCGCCGAGTGGTTCGAGGGGCTGGAGATCCTCGAACCGGGCCTGGTGGAGGTCTCCACCTGGCGGCCCGACACCGAGGTGGCGCCCCGCCAGCTCACCCACGAGTGGGTGGAGTTCGGCGGCATAGGCGTGGTCCGCTGAGGGACCGGCCCCGCTGACGACGACGCCCCCGCGGATCACCGGAGTGGTCCCGTCGGGGGCGTTCCGCATCTGCGCGGGCGCGCGTTCGCACGGCTCGGATCGGGCGCGGCTCAGGAGTCCGCGTAGCGCTCCCGTATGGTCCGGCGCAGCAGGTCCAGGGACTCCGGCGGCGTCAGCGCCTCGTCGGCCAGCCGGTCCAGGGCGATCCGGTACTCCTCCGTCTCGTCCCGGTCCTCCAGGAAGTTGGCGCTCCTGATGTGCTCCAGGTAGACGACATCCGGCAGATCGAGTCCGCCGAAGCGCAGATACGTGATCGGTATGGCGGGCGCGGAGGCGTTCGTCGCGTCCAGCGGCACCACCTGGAGGGTCACGTTGGAGCGCTGGGCCATGTCCACCAGGCGGGTGAGCTGGTCCCGCATGATCTCGCGGCTGCCCAGCATCCGCAGCAGCACCGACTCGTCCATGACCGCCCACAGCTGCGGGGCGTCCTGGCGGCCCAGCAACTCCGTGCGGCGGATGCGCAGTTCCACCCGCCGCTGCACCTCGACCGAGGAGGCGGTGGGCAGGCCGCGCTCCACCACCGCCCGGGCGTAGGCGGGGGTCTGCAGCAGGCCGGGCACGTACTGGATCTCGAAGGTACGGATCGCGGCGGCGGCCTCCTGCAGCCCGACCAGCCGGTCGAACCACTCCGGCATCAGCCGCTTGTCGTAGCGCTGCCACCAGCCGGGCTCGCCCGCGCGCTGGAGGAGCTTGAGCAGCACCGAGGACTCGTAGTCGTCGGTCCCGTACAGCCGCAGCAGCGCGCGGACGTCGCTCTCCACCGGAGGACGGCGGCCCTTGCCCGACTCGATGCGCGAGAGCTTGGCGGGGCTGAAGCCGAGGCCGCGCGCCGCCTGGTCCTGGGACATCCCGGCGTCCTCGCGGAAGCCCGCGAGCTGGACACCGACCAGGAGTTTCAGCAAGGTCGGCGCGGGCTCGGAGCGGTCCAGGTAGGGTTCGAGGCGGGAGAGGCGATGCGACTCGGCGGACATCCTGACTCCCCAGTGGACCGGCAGACGTGAAGTCCACACTATCGCACCGGCCCACCGTGGAGTACATGCGCGGGGACGAGCCGGGAAGCCGGCAAGTCCCTTCCGGTCCACCGCAGATGGGCGGAACCGTCACCTCATCAGGTGTCCCTCACACCAGGTGATCGAACTCGCCGTCCTTGGCGCCCGCGAGGAACGCGGCGATCTCCGCCGGGGTGTAGACCAGCGCGGGTCCGTCGGGATCGCGGGAGTTGCGCACCGCGACACCGCCGCCGGTGAGGGCGGCGACCTCCACGCAGTTGCCCTCGGCATTGCTGTGCCGGCTCTTCATCCAGCGGGCGTCCAACGAACTGGCCCGCACTCCGTTCCGCACTGATGGCACCGCAGTCTCCTTGTTGTCCACGTTCCGTCGCGAGGTGTCCGGGATCGCTGTCGGGGTCCGGCCGCGTCCCACCGGAGCCTTCCCGTCCCGCGCATTTTCATGAGAAATTTCGCGTGCAATTGCACGCGGACGCTCTCAGCGTGGATAATAGCCAGGGCGTCAACCCCCGGGCTAGCGCCTGCTTGTGACGTCACGTCAGGGAGAATCTGTGCTCTCACCTGCGAGCCCCACGCTCGGAACACCGGACGCGACCACCGCTGTCGCCCCTGCGACGCCCGCACCGCCCCGCTGAGTCACCTCCCCCCATACGACCGCCGCGGAAAGGTCCGACGCCATGCGCACCGCACCGACGGAGCAGCAGCCGAGCACACAGCGCGGCGACCGCGCGACGCCCGCGGCCGGCGGGGCCGCCGCCACGGCCCTGTCGGCGCTGGAGGAGGTCCCCTGGGGCGACATCCAGGACTCCAGCGGCTGCGCGGCCGGCATCCCCCGGCTGCTGCGCGGCATGGCCCAGGACGACGCCGAGACCGCCCGGGCGGCCCTGGA
This sequence comes from Streptomyces sp. NPDC047017, assembly GCF_040644175.1. Lineage (NCBI taxonomy): Bacteria > Bacillati > Actinomycetota > Actinomycetes > Kitasatosporales > Streptomycetaceae > Streptomyces > Streptomyces sp. NPDC047017. Next base: position 22,727 of record NZ_JBEYVW010000003.1, read on the forward strand.
CGAGCTGCGCACGCGCGTGTGCCAGTACGGGTTCGTGGTGGAGCAGGCGACCGCCGCCACCGTGCCGTTCCTGTGGGAGCTGGCCCAGTTGCCGCAGGTGACGTGCCGGCCGCAGATCATCCAGCTGCTCAAGAACATCGCCGACGCCCGCCAGTGGGAGAGCGTCGCCGCCGTCTACCCCAAGCTCCTCAACCACCGGGAGAACCCGGCGGAGTGGGAGCGGCGGGCCCGCCAGGCCGTCCGGTCCCGTCCGGGCGCCCTGCGGACCCTGCTGGCGGAACAGGACGGGGAGATCGCCCGCGCCACCTCGGAGCTGGCCGACGCGCTCGCGCAGTGACCCTGCCCGCCCCCGCCGCCCCGACCTGTCCTCATCGGCCTGCCCGGCCCGTCCCGGTGGCGCGCGCCGACGGCGATTCCGCCGTGGATCTCCGTCCGCGACCGGAAGCCCTCCTCTCGAAGCGGTGCCTGGCGCCGAGTTTTCCGCCTGCGCGGTGCGCGCGCCGCTCGCCCAGTAGTGGCCGAAGATCCCGAAAGCACCTATATTGCGGATACCTCCGCCGGGTCGTGCGGCGCCCAGTCGCCGCGAACGCGGGCTGCCCGTGGAGGAGCGGCCCAGTGGTGCGGCGGAGGCCCCGGTGAGCGTCACCCGAGGAAGCGAGCGCGGCGCGCGGCTGCCCCGCGCGGGAGCGCGACCGGTGCCGGCCGGCGGACCCTGCTGCCGCTCCCTGATACTCCCACCGGAAGCCGACTGAATCCGGACAATCATCTGCCGTGAGGCGCTCTGCGCGCATGGCACGGCGTGCCTGGGGCATACGCAGAAAAAATTCGAGAGAGGGGCGCTCCGTGCTGGTTCCGGATCCGAAGGTCGTCAGGACGTTGCTGACCCGGTACGCATCGCTGAAGATCGCTCAGGCGGAGAGGGAACGGGCCGAAGCGGCCCAGGAGCTGGAGGACGTCAGTTACACCCTGTGCGTGATGATGGGCACCACCAGCGTCCACGACGCGATCGCCCGGGCGGACGCGCTGCTGCTCGCCACCGCCCGGCCGGCCGCCGTCCCCACGGACCCCGACGCGGACAGCGGCCTGTCGCTGGCCGTCTGACCGCCCCGCGCAGCGGGCCGGGGCGCCCGTGACGGTCCTTGGCACCGCGTGCCGGAACCCGTCGCGGCCCGGCCCTGGCCCCGGTCACGATCCGGCGGCGGACGTCTCCAGTGCCAGCCACTCGGCGATGGCGCGGGCGATGGGCTGGCCCGTCTCCACCTCGATGAAGCCGAACTGCCCCGACTGGTTGCACTCCAGGAACCACCAGGTGCCGTCGGCGTCCTCCGCGAAGTCGAAGGCGCCGTAGGCCAGTTCCGCCTCGCGCAGATAGCCGCGCACGGCCGCGGCCACCCGGGGCGGGACCTCGGCCGGCCGCCAGGGGGTGATGGACCGGGCGAAGCGGACGTCCACCTCGTCGGGGTCCGCGTCCGCCGGTGTCGTCTTGCGGGCGGCCAGCAGGACATCGCCCACGGCGGTGAGCCGGATGTCGGCCCGCTTGGCGATACGCCGTTGCAGCAGCGTGGGGCCGTAGGCGACGGCCGCGAAGTCCGTGTCCGGCGCGACCCGGCTGGTCGGCACCGCCCGCGGCGGCTCCTGCGGGTGCGCCCCGGAGACCGGCTTGACCACCAGGTCAGGGAAGCGCGCGGCGAACTCCCGGGCGGCCTGCGGGAAGGTCGTGATGAGGGTGGCCGGCACCGGGAGGCCGCAGTGCTGGGCGAGCCGCAGCTGCCAGGGCTTGTGCCGGGCCCGGTGCGCGGCGTCGGGATGGTTCATCCAGCGCGCCCCGCAGCCGCGCAGCATGCCGTACAGGGCCTGCGCCGTCTCCTCGGTGAGCCAGGCCGAGGGCTGGGCCGCGCGGGACGCGGGCGTGCCGGGCCTGCGCACCCAGACCGAGCGCAGCCCGTCGAGGCCCACCAGCCGCCCCCCGCAGGACAGATGGCCGCGGAAGGAACCGTGCGCGAACTCGCCCGAGAGCGCGGCGCCCGCGGTCAGGTCGGCCGGGTCCAGCCGGACCACCGGGACCTGGGCGGCGTTCAGGTGCACCACCACCATGTCCGCGGTCACGTCCTCCTCGCCGGTGAGGATGAGTACGGTCATCGTCGTCGGCGTGGTCAGTCGTCGAAGTGTGTCTTGGAGCCCGCCGTGGAGGTGGTGGTGCCCAGTTCCCTGAGCAGCCCGTGGTCACTGGCGGCGATCCGGCCGTCGAGGAGCACGTTCAGTTGCAGTCCGGAGTCGTAGACGTACGGCGTGGTGGCTTCCCACTCCACGGCCGGACGTGCGTAGTTGAGCGCGAACGGTTGCATCGTCTCTCCCCTGTCGGTGCAGCCGCGATCAAGCGGTGGTGGTCCTTGCGGTCTCGCTTGGCCCGCTGACTTTGTTTCGGGTTCCGGAGACTTATACGAGCCGAACGGGTGAATGGTTTCCTTACGGAGCGTAATCACCGGCGCGCGGCAGCCTCCGGGGCTCGGAACACCCCGCCCGCCGCGCGGTCAGCGGCGTGTCCGCGGCGCTCTGCAGGGTGCGCAGCGCGAGCAGCAGGACGCCGATGTCGTCGAGGTACACCGGGTCGGGCAGCAGGTCCACCGGCAGGACGAAGTAGAGGACGGCACCCCAGAAGACCCAGCGCGGCCCGGTCGGCAGCCCGGCGCGGCGCAGGTCCCGCCGGGCCCGCACCAGCCGCACGAACACGGTGATCGCCAGGGCGAGCACGACGGCGGCCAGGACCGCGGCGACCAGGAGCACCTTCGTGGTGGAATCCACGGTTCCGTCCTCTCCTCCCGGCTCTGGCAGGCGCTGTCGGCTCTGTCAGGGCCTCTCCGGTCCGGTGTCCTACCCGGTGCTTCTGTCCGCCCCGCGCGCCCTCACTCCCGCGCCGCACCCGGCTGGCGGCCCGGCGGGGCCGGTTCTAGTAATGGTCAGGGTAAGTCGCGTGTCGCACGTCGGGGGCACCGGAGCGGCCGCACCCCTGCCAGGGAGCCCAGATGACCACCCGCTCTTCACCACCCCAGCCGCACCGGTCCGCCGTCGCCGTCCCCGAGGAGGCCCACCGGGCCGGCCCGGGGGAGTGCCCCGTGGCGGACGTGGTCCGGCTCGTCACCCTCCTGCCGGTGGAGGACGTGGCCCGGCTGGTCGCCGAGCTGACCCGGCCACCGCGCCCGGCCGACGGCGCCGACGCCGCGATCCGCGCCGCGGTCGAGCACCGCGGCGTCGAGGACGTCACCCGCCTGCTGGCGCTGCTGCACCGGGCGCCCCAGCGGCCGCACTGCGGCCGGGAGGCGGTCCGCGCGGCGGTCGGCGCCCGGACCGCCGACGAACTCGTGGACGTCGTGGGCGGCCTGGCCCGCGCGGGCGGACGGTCGTACGACGCCGGGAACGAACCGGCCGCACCGCGGGAGGAGTCACCGCTCGGCGCGACGGCCGCTGACGACTCCTCCGCACTCACCGGCGCCCCGGACGGGCAGAACGTGTATGACGGGCAGGATGTACATGACGGGCAGGACGGCGAGGACACGGCGCCGGACGCCGAGGGCCGCGGCATGCGCGGCGCCCGCGCCGGACGCCCGGTGTTCTGGCCCGGCTGGGTCGCCGCCGCCGCGCTCGTGGTGTGCGGCGTGGCCCACTTCCCGCTGCGGCGGGAGGGCGCGCCCTTCCTCGTCTACGGGGTCGCCCTCGCCGTGTCGGCCCTGTGCGGCGCGCTGGCCGTCACCCTGGCCGTGCGGGCCGGAGTGGCGGTCCTGGTGGCGGGCTCGGTGGTGCCGGCGGTGCTGGCGGCGCTCGGCTATCTGGAGGGCCGGTTCGCCCCGGCGGAGCTGACCCGCGTCCTCGCGATCACCGTGGCACCGCCCTCCAGTGCCGGGCTCACCGCGGTGTGCGCCGCGCTCGCCTCGCTGGCCGCGCTCTCCCTGCTCCTGATGGTGCACGTGGCGGAACGGCACCCGGCACCACTGCCCACCGACTGACCGCGGGCCCCGGACGGGACACGCGGCGCGCATCCCGTCCAGGCCTGTCGGCCGGCGTACCGGTCAGCCGGCCAGCGCGCCGAGCACCTTGTCCGGTGTCAGCGGCAGCTCCCGGAAGCGGACCCCGGTGGCGTGGTGGACCGCGTTGCCGACGGCCGCCGCGCTGCCCACGATGCCGATCTCCCCGATCCCCTTGCTCCCCATCGGGTTGAGATGGGCGTCGGTCTCCTCGATCCAGTGCGCCTCGATCCGCGGCACGTCGGCGTGCGCGGGCACGTGGTAGGACGCCAGGTCCGACTCCACGAAGTCACCGAACACCGGGTCCATGGTGCTGCCCTCGGTCAGCGCCATGCCCAGCCCCATGGTCATGCCGCCGATGAACTGGGAGCGCGCGGTGCGGGAGTTCAGGATCCGTCCCGCCGCGAACACCCCGAGCATCCGGCGGACCCGGACCTCGCCGGTCACCGTGTCCACGGTGACCTCGGCGAAGTGCGCCCCGAAGGCGTGGCGCGCGTAGGAACTCTCCGCGTCGGCCTGGCCCGCGGTGTCCGCGCGGGCGCTCAGCCCCGCCCCGGGCGGCGGGCCGGCGTGCTCGGCGAGCCGGGCGGCCAGCCGGACACAGGCCTCGTGCACCGGCCAGCCCCAGGACGCGGTCCCGGACGAGCCGCCCGCCAGCGACGCCGCCGGCAGATCGCTGTTGCCCACCTCGGTGTGCACCCGCTCCAGCGGGACCCCGAGCGCGTCCGCCGCGACCTGGGCCAGCACCGTACGGGCCCCGGTGCCGATGTCGGTGGCGTTCACCTCGACCACGAACGTGCCGTCGGGCAGCGCCCGCGCCCGGGCGGTGGACGGCTGGACGTACGCCGGGTAGGTGGCCGAGGCCACGCCCGTACCGACCAGCAGGGGGCCCTCCGCGCGGGACCGGGGCCGGGGATCGCGGCCCTCCCAGCCGAACCGCCGCGCGCCCTCGCGCAGGCAGTCCACGAGGTGCCTGCTGCTGAACGGCTTGCCGCTGTCCGGTTCGCGCTCCGGCTCGTTGCGCACCCGCAGCTCCACCGGGTCCATGCCCAGTTCGGCGGCCAGCTCGTCCAGGGCGGACTCCAGGGCGTACATGCCGGGCGCCTCGCCGGGGGCCCGCATCCAGGAGGGGCTGGGCACGTCGAGGCGTACCACCCGGTGGGTGGTGAGGCTGTTCGGCGCGGCGTACATGACGCGGGCGGGCACGGCCGCCTGCTCCACGAACTCCTTGATCCGCGAGGTGCACGTGGTCACCACATGGGTGAGGGAGGTCAGCCGGCCGTCGGCCCCGGCGCCCAGCCGGACCCGGTGCAGCGTGGGTGCCCGGTGGCCGACGACGGCGGGCAGGCAGCGGCGGGGGAGGGCCACGGTGACGGGCCGCCCGGTCGCCCGTGCCGCCATCACCGCGAGCACCACGTCCGGACGCGCGGTGCCCTTGGAGCCGAAGCCGCCGCCGACGTGCTCGGTGACGACCGTGATCCGCCCCTCGTCCATCCCGAACAGCGCGGCCAGCGCGGAACGTACGTCGGTGCCGCCCTGGCTGGAGGTGTACACGGTCAGCCGGCCGCCCTCCCAGTGCGCCGTGCTGGCGTGCGGTTCCATGGGGTGGTTGTGCAGCGGCGGCACCCGGTAGGAGACGTCGACACGGACGGGCGCCGAGGCGAAGGCGCTCTCGGGGTGGCCGTGCTCGCGGCGGCCGGGGAAGCCGCCGTTGGCGGTGTCCGGCTCGTAGGCGCCGGGGTGGTCGGCGGTCAGGGTGACGTCGTGGCTCTCGGTGGCGTACTCGACCTCGACCGCCGCGGCGGCCGCGCGGGCCGCCTCCAGCGACTCGGCCACGGCCAGGGCGACGAACCAGCCCCGGTGCGGCACCTCGGGGCTTTGCAGGACGCCGAGGATCGGGTCGTCCGGCTCGGCGATCCGGGGGGCGTTCTCATGGGTGAGCACCGCCAGCGCGCCCGGCACCTTCAGCGCGGCCGAGGTGTCGACGGCCCGCACCCGGCCGCGGGCGACCGAGGCGGGCACGGGCCAGGCGTGCACGCGGCCCGGCAGCGGGTGCTCGGCGGCGTACCGGGCGCCGCCGGTGACCTTCAGGCGCCCTTCGCGGCGCTCGGCGGGAGCGCCCAGCGCGGTACCGATGCCGGCAGCCATGGAGTCCTCCTGTGACGAGACGGGCCGTGCCGTGACGGCCGGGACATGACGGGCCGCGCGGGACGGCGGTGGCACGACGGGCCGCGCGGGACGGCCGGGGCACTACGGGCCGCGAGGTGACGGCGCGGCCGGGCGGGTGGGCCGGCCGCCGGGTTCAGGGGCCGGCGGCGTCCGCGAGCCGGGTCAGCACGTCCACGGCGAGGCCGCGGGCCAGGGGCACCTTGTAGGCGTTGTCCCGCAGCGGCCGGGCCGCGGCGAGTTCCGCGTCCACGGCCCGCCCGAACGCCTCCGGGGTGGCCGGGCCGCCCAGCAGCTCCTGTTCGGCGCGGGCCGCCCGCCAGGGCCGGTGCGCCAGCGCCCCGAAGGCGATCCCGGCCCGCGCGACCGCGCCGTCCGCGACCCGCAGCACCACCGCGACCGACGCCAGGGCGAACGCGTACGAGGCCCGGTCGCGGGCCTTGCGGTAGGCGGAGGGCAGCCCCGCCGTGGACGCGGGGAGCAGCACGGACGTGATCAGCTCGCCCGGGCGGATCACGGTGTCCTGCTCCGGGTGGTCGCCGGGCAGCCGGTGGAACTCGGCCGCCGGGACGCTCCGGGCGCCCTGCTCCCCGTACAGCTCCACCCGCGCGTCCAGGGCGGCCAGTGCCACCGCCATGTCGGAGGGGTGGGTGGCGACGCACCGGTCGGACCAGCCCAGCACCGCGTGGTCGCGGTGCACGCTCTGCCGGGCGCCGCAGCCGCTGCCCGGCTCCCGCTTGTTGCACGGCTTGGACAGGTCCTGGAAGTAGGGGCAGCGGGTGCGCTGGAGCAGGTTGCCGCCGGTGGTGGCCGCGTTGCGCAGCTGCCCGGAGGCACCGGCGAGCAGGGCCTGGGACAGCGCCGGATACCGGTCGCGGACCAGCGGATGCGCCGCCAGGTCGCTGTTGCGGACGGTGGCGCCCACGCGCAGCGAGCCGTCGGGCAGCTCCCGGACCGTGTCCAGCGGCAGCCGGGTGACGTCGACGAGGAGGGCGGGCCGCTCCACGCCCAGCTTCATCAGGTCGACGAGGTTGGTGCCGCCGCCGAGATAGCGGGCGCCGGGATGCGCGGCGAAGGCGTCCGCCGCCTCCTCGACGCTGCCCGCCCGCACATAACCGAAGGGCTTCACGGGGCGACGTCCTGCACGGCCTCGACGATGTGCGGATAGGCGCCGCAGCGGCACAGGTTGCCGCTGAGGCGTTCGCGGATCTCGTCCGCGTCCAGCGGCACCGGACGGCCGGAGGGGGCAGCGGGGCCGGTGACGTGGGAGGGGTGGCCGGCCGCGGCCTCGGCCAGCACGCCGACCGCCGAGCAGAGCTGCCCCGGCGTGCAGTACCCGCACTGGAAGGCGTCCCGGTCCAGGAACGCCTGCTGCAGCGGGTGCAGCTCCTCGCCGTCGCCCGCCAGCCCCTCGACGGTCGTCACCTCGCAGCCGTCGGCGGCCACGGCGAGCAGCAGGCAGCTGTTGGTGCGGCGCCCGTCGACCAGGACCGTGCAGGCTCCGCACTGACCGTGGTCGCAGCCCTTCTTCGACCCCGTGAGGTCCAGGTCCTCCCGCAGCACGTCCAGCAGGACGCGCCGGTGGTCCAGGACGAGAGTGTGCGGCTTGCCGTTGACCCGGAGCGTCGTTGCGGACCGGTACGCGGCCGGGGGCGCCGTGCGCGTGCCGCCGGCCGTGCCGTCGTGAGTGTCGCTGCCCATGGCGTGGATGACCTCCCGGACGGGCGAGATGCTGTGCGGACCGCGTATCCAGCCTGCGGCACCTGACACGTCCCGGCACGCCGGGACCGCGCCGCGCCCCCGCCTCCCGGCCGCTCCGGCGCCGGGCCGGGGTCAGTCCCCGGCCGGGGGAGTGGCGTCACGGGGAGTGGGGTCCGTGGCGGGGCCGCCGTCCGGTGCAGGCAGCGCGGGCGGTTCCGGCGGTGCGGGCGGCACCGGGTCCGTCGCCGCGCCCGGGCGCAGCGACAGGCCCTTCAGGCGTCCGAGGCCGCGCGCCAGGCTCTGGAAGGGCGAGCCCGCGGCCGGCCGGGCGGCCCTCCCGTCCGCCGGGACGGCCGGGTCCCCGGCGGCCTCCCGGTAGACGGTCAGGGCCTCGTTGGCCCGTTCGGCCGCCTCGCGGTACAGGTCCCGGGACTTCGTCATCGCGTCCAGGGCCTCGGCGTACATGGTCACCAGTTCGCGCGCCCGGACGAGTTCCTCCTCGACGGTCCGCAGGTGCCACTGCTCGCGCAGCGCCGTGAGGGCCTGCTCGCCGCCCTCCGGCAGCGGCCTGGGCAGCGCGTCGAACCGGGCCACGGCGGCCAGGACCTCGGCCGGTTCGTTGCCGTCCAGGAAGACGCTGCGCACGGAGAACTCCTGCGCGTCGTACCCGGGCGCCGCCGGGCTGCCGGGCAGGACGACGGCGCCGCCGCGGGGCACCCGGGCCCCGAAGTCGTCCAGCACCCAGTTGACGGCCCGCAGGCGGTGCGGTGCGGCGCGGTGCTCCACGACCCGGTGCCGCAGACCCTCGGGGAGCAGCCGCACCAGCGCCCGGCGCCCGTGCTCGTCGGGGGTCATGGCCTCGTGCACGACGACATGGACGCACCAGGTGTCCCGCACCGCGTGCCGCAGCACCCGCCGCAGCTCCTTGTCGTCCTCCGGCAGGTCGCCGGCGTCGCCCAGCCGCACCCCGGTGACGGCCTCGTGGTCCCAGCCGGCGTCGGGCTCCGGCGGCCAGAACATGGTCGCCGGGGACGGCCAGCGCGGGTCCCAGGGCTGTTCCGCCTCCGCCACCAGCACCCACTCCTGCTCCTGGGCGGAGCCGCGGGGCGGCGACAGGGCGAGCCGGGCGCGGACGGTGACCTCGCCCGGCACCAGCCAGCGGGCCTCGAAGACGTGCTCGCGGGAGCGGTCGACGTCGTCCGGTTCGGCATGGCTGTGCAGGACGTCGTCGGCCTTGAGCCGCTCCAGGCGGCGTCGTACGGCACCGGCCGCGGCGGGACCGGTGTGGCGGCCGCGGGCCGCCCACACCGTGGGTGGGGCCGCGGGACGGGAGGCGAGAGAGTTCGACATGGGCCAAATCTGCGGGCGGGGACGGCGTGCGCCTCCCAGTATCGCCACAGCGGATCATGATCGGTGCGGCGGGTCCCGTCCCGGTCGTGTCCCGGCCCCGTCCCGGCCCCGTCCCCGGGCCGGCCCCCGGGCGCCGCCGAGACCCAGGACCGCCCGCCTCCTGCCGGGACGGGCGTCCTGTCGGCGCCGGCCGCGCACGGTCGCGGCCGGCCCGTCCGGCCCGGAGGAGCCGCCCGTGGCGGGCGGTGGCGCGAGGTTGACGAGGGACGCTCACCGGGAGCCCCGCGCCGTCCCCCGTTCGGGGAGGCTCCCGCTTCCCCGTTCGGACCAACTCACCCCCGCGAAGACTGACATGGCTACGCCGTTCGGCCGCTGAACCGTGTCCGGCGGGGTGCCGCGAGGTCACTGTGGAGGCACGTGCCACTTCGAACGACAGGAGTTCTCATGAGGATCCGAATGACGGCCGCCGCGGTCCTGGCCGGCGCGGCTCTGCTGACGTGCGCGGGCACCGCCGCCGCCGACGCCGGCGCCGAGGGCGTCGCCGCCAACAGCCCCGGGGTCCTGTCCGGCAACGTCATCCAGGTCCCCGTCGACCTCAACCTGAACCTGTGCGGCAACTCGATCGACGTGATCGGCCTGCTCAACCCGGCCTTCGGGAACACCTGCTCCAACAAGTAAGGTCCCCGGACGCGGACCGGTGCGCTCCGGCGCTCCCGGGCCCGCGTGAAGGCGACGAGCCGTGCCCCCTTCCCCAGGGGGCACGGCTCGCCCCGTGTCAGCGGTCCTCGCCCATGCGCCGCTGGTCCTGTTCGTCCCAGGCGCGGGTGTCCCGGGGCTCGACGTACGGCTCCTCGTCCGCCGGATGACCGCCGTCGATCACCCGCTGCCGGGCCAGCTCCGCATCGAACTCCAGCCCGAGCAGAATGGCCAGATTGGTCACCCACAGCCACACCAGGAAGACGATGACACCGGCCAGCGTGCCGTACGTCTTGTTGTACGAGCCGAAGTTCGCCACGTAGAAGGCGAACCCCGCCGACGCGGCGATCCAGATGACCAGGGCGACCAGGCTGCCCGGGGTGACCCACTTGAGGCCGTGGACGCGGGCGTTCGGGGTGGTCCGGTACAGCAGGGCGATCATGAGGACGACCAGCACGACCAGCACGGGCCACTTCGCGATGGACCACGCGGTCACGCCCGCGTCCCCGAGCCCGAGCGCGCTGCCCGCCTTGCGGGCCAGCCCGCCGGTGAACACCACGATCAGGGCCCCGGCCAGGGCGAGCACCATCAGCGTGACGGTCAGCGCCACGCGCAGCGGCAGCACCTTCCACACCGGGCGTCCCTCGGGGACGTCGTAGACGGCGTTGGCGGCGCGGATGAACGCGGCGACGTACCCGGACGCCGACCAGATCGCGCCGAGCAGGCCCACCACCGCCAGCACGGAGCCGAGGCCGGCGCTGCCCTGGAGCTGGTGCACGGTGTCGACGAGGACGTCCCGGGCCGGACCCGGCGCCAGTTTCTGCAGGTTGTCCAGGACCCGCTGGGTGGTGGACTTGCCCGCGATGCCGAGCAGGGAGACCAGGACGAGCAGTGCGGGGAACAGCGCCAGCACACCGTAGTAGGTCAGGGCGGCGGCGCGGTCGGTCAGCTCGTCGTCCTGGAACTCCCGCACGACCCGGCGCAGCACCGCGACCCAGGACCGGCCGGGCAGATCGGTGGGCGAGTCGGGGGCGTCCCGCTCGGCCGCGTCGTCCGGTCCGACGTCGTCGGGCTGCCTGTTCTCCTCACGAGGGCTACTCATGGAGTCCGGGTTTCCGCACCGGGCGCGGACACGCCTGCCGGTACGGAAACCCGGGCCCAAGGCGCGCCGCTCCTAAGCGCCGCTCGCCTTCAGCATGTCCTCGCGCTCGACGATCTTCACGCGCTCCCGGCCCTGCGGCTCGCCCAGCGCCTTCTCGGCGGCGTCCAGCCGGTACCAGCCCTCCCAGGTGGTGAACCGGACGCCCCGCTCGGCGAGGAAGGCGTCGACGGACTCCGGGGCGGGCGAGGCGGGCGTGTGCAGCCGGCCGGCCGCGTAGTCGTCCAGCAGGTTGGCGACCGTCTCGTTGGCGTCGCCCTTGGTGTGGCCGATCAGACCGACCGGGCCGCGCCGGATCCAGCCGGTGACGTACGCCGACCGCACGGGCTCGCCGGTCTCCCCGACGACCCGGCCGCCCGCGTCCGGGACCGTGCCCGAGTCATCGTCCCACGGCAGCTTCGGCAGCCGGTCGGACAGGTAGCCCACGGCGCGGTAGACGGCCGTGACGTCCCAGTCCTTGAAGGTGCCGGTGCCCTTGACGTTGCCGGTGCCGTCCAGTTCGGTGCGCTCGGTGCGCAGGCCGGCCACCCGGCCGTCCTCGCCGAGGATCTCGGCCGGCGACTCGAAGAAGTGCAGGAACAGCTTGTGCGGCCGGTCGCCGACGTCGCGGATGGCCCAGTTCTCCAGCGTCTTGGCGACCATGTCGGCCTGCTTGTTGCCGCGCCGGGTGGCGATGGAGCCCTCGTCGTAGTCGATGTCCTCGGGGTCGACGATGACCTCGATGGTGGGGGAGTGGTCCAGCTCCCGCAGCTCCATCGGGCTGAACTTCGCCTGCGCCGGGCCGCGCCGGCCGAAGACGTGGATCTCCAGCGCCTTGTTGGCCTTCAGGCCCTCGTACACGTTCGCCGGGATCTCGGTCGGCAGCAGCTCGTCGGCCGTCTTGGCCAGGATCCGCGCCACGTCGAGGGCGACGTTGCCGACACCGAGGACGGCGACCTTCTCGGCCTCCAGCGGCCAGGTGCGCGGCACGTCCGGGTGCCCGTCGTACCAGGAGACGAAGTCGGCGGCGCCGTAGGAGCCCTCCAACTCGACGCCGGGCACGCGCAGCGCCCGGTCCGCCGTGGCGCCGGTGGAGAAGATCACGGCGTCGTAGAAGGCGCGCAGGTCGTCCAGGCTGATGTCGCCCGGGTAGTCGACGTTGCCGAACAGCCGGATCTGCGGCTTGTCGAGCACCTGGTGCAGCGCGGTGACGATGCCCTTGATCCGGGGGTGGTCGGGCGCGACACCGTAGCGGATCAGGCCGAACGGCGCGGGCATCCGCTCGAAGAGGTCGATGGACACGCCCGGCTCGGCGGCCACGCCGGACTTGAGCAGGGCGTCGGCGGCGTAGATGCCGGCGGGACCGGCTCCGACGATGGCTACCCGCAGAGGGCGCGGCATGATCAGTTTCCCTTCGAGCGGTGAAACGACGACTCGACCGCAACCCTAAGCTAAGGCATGCCTAAGTCAGTACGCGGGTCCGGTCTATGAGGTCATAAGGTAGCGTTATGGCTTGCCAAAGGCCGCGTGATGGAGTGGGGCGGCGTGACCGGGTGCGGCGCCAGCGCAGGACGGGAGGCGCCGCGTCGGGCATGGTGGGACTGTGATCGGGTTGGCCGTGCTCTTCGCCGTCCTGGGGGCCGCGAGCAACGCCGTGGGGACGGCCTTCCAGCGGAAGGCCGCGTCCGCCGTGCCGTCCGGCGGCGGCCTGCGGCTGCTGCTCGCCCTGGCCCGGCACCCGGTCTGGCTGGCGGGTATCTGCGGCGTGGTCGCCTCCGCCATGTTCCAGGCGCTCGCGCTGGTCAACGGGCCGATGGCGCTGGTGCAGCCGCTGTTCATCATGGAGCTGCCGTTCGCCCTGCTCATCGCCGGTGTCCTCATGCGCCGCGGGCTGCCGGGGCCGGGCTGGTGGGCCGTCGCGGGCGTGGTCGCGGGACTGGTGCTGGTGCTGGTATCGGCCGCGCCCTCCGGATCGCACGACCAGGCACCCATGGTCCGCTGGGTCCCGGCGCTCTTCCTCGGCCTGGGGCTGATGGGCGCGGCGGTGGTGCTGGCCCGTCCCGGCCGGCCCCCGCTGTTCCGGGCCGCCGTACTGGCCGGGGCGGCGGCCATCGGCAACGCCCTGACCGCCGCCATGCTGAAGTCGGCCAGCGGGATCCTGGACGCCGACGGCTTCCCGGCCTTCCTCGCCACCTGGCAGACCTACGGCTTCGCGGTCCTCGGGATCAGCTCGCTGCTGCTCCTGGAGAACGCCCTGCAGGCCGGCTCGCTGGCCGCCTCCCAGCCGGCGCTCACCATCGGGGACGCGACGGTGAGCCTGGTGCTGGGCGTGATGCTGTTCGGCGAGCACGTCCGCCTCGGGGTGTGGCTGCTGCCGGAGCTGGCCGGGGCCGGCCTCATCGTCTGGGGCGTCCTGCGGCTGATCCGCGTCGTCCCGCACGCCCAGGAGACCCTGGTCGGTGACGGCGGTCCCGACGAGGACGGAGCCGGTGGGAGCGGGACCGGCGGCGAGGGCGACACCGCGGGCAGCCGGGCCGGCGGCGGTGCGCGGGGACGCCCGCCGCGGATGCGCTGACCGCCCGGCCCGCCGCGACGCCGGGCCGTTCGGCCTAACTCCGGCCGTGGCAGGGGCGTAACGGTGCGAAGGTGACCGTATCCGCACCGGCAGGGGCGATCCAGGCAGCCGTGGCGCATGCCCCGCATCCGCCCGTCCGCCGCCCCGTGCCGGGCGGCCACCGCCGCACAGCCGCCCCCTCCCCGCAACCACAGGGACGAGTCGAGGTCGAAGGAGTCCACGGGCATGACGGACGTATCCAGCACGGGCCCCGCCCCCGGCGACGACCGCAAGGTCCTCACCAACCGGCAGGGCCATCCCGTCTACGACAACCAGAACCAGCGGACCGTCGGCGCCCGTGGCCCGGCGACACTGGAGAACTACCAGTTCCTGGAGAAGATCAGCCACTTCGACCGGGAGCGTATCCCGGAGCGGGTCGTGCACGCCCGGGGCGTGACGGCGTACGGCTTCTTCGAGGCGTACGGCGCCTGGGGCGACGAGCCGATCGGCCGCCACACCCGGGCCCGGCTGTTCCAGGAGCGCGGCAGGCGCACGGAGGTGGCCGTGCGGTTCTCCACGGTGATCGGCGGCCGGGACTCCTCCGAGGCCGCCCGCGACCCGCGCGGCTTCGCGGTGAAGTTCTACACCGAGGACGGCAACTGGGACCTCGTCGGCAACAACCTCGGCGTCTTCTTCATCCGGGACGCCATCAAGTTCCCCGACGTCATCCACTCCCTCAAACCCGACCCGGTGACCTTCGAGCAGCAGCCCCGGCGGATCTTCGACTTCATGTCGCAGACCCCGGAGTCGATGCACATGCTGGTCAACCTGTTCAGCCCGCGCGGCATCCCCGCCGACTACCGGCACATGCAGGGCTTCGGCGTGAACACCTACAAATGGGTGAACGACGAGGGCCGCACCGTCCTGGTGAAATACCACTGGATGCCCAGGCAGGGCGTGCGCAGCATGACCGAGGAGGACGCGGCCAACGTCCAGGCGGACTCGCTCGGCCACGCCACCAAGGACCTCTACGAGGCGATCGCGCGCGGCGAGCACCCCGAGTGGGAACTGCTCGTGCAGCTGATGGACGACAACGACCACCCGGAGCTGGACTTCGACCCGCTGGACGACACGAAGACCTGGCCCGAGCAGGACTTCCCGCCCCGCCCGGTGGGCCGCATGGTGCTCGACCGGATGCCGGAGAACTACTTCGCGGCGAACGAGCAGATCTCCTTCGGCACCGGTGTCCTCGTGGACGGGCTCGACTTCTCCGACGACAAGATGCTGGTCGGCCGCACGTTCTCGTACAGCGACACCCAGCGCCACCGGGTCGGCCCCAACTACCTCCAGCTGCCGGTCAACCAGCCCAAGAGCGCGCACGTGCACACCAACCAGCGCGACGGCCAGATGACCTACCACATCGACGGCGGCGGAGCGAACCCGATCGTCAACTACGAACCGTCGATCACGGGCGGCCTCCAGGAGGCGGTGTACCCGGCGCACGAGGAACAGGGCCCCGAGATCCGCGGCCGGCTCACCCGGGCCCGCATCCCCCGCGCCAACGACTACCTCCAGGCCGGCCAGCGCTATCTGCTGATGGAGCAGTGGGAGCGGGACGACCTGGTGAAGAACCTCGTCGGGCAGCTCTCGCGGTGCGACCGCCCGGTGCGGGAGCGCATGGTGTGGCACTTCCTGCTCGTGGAGAACGACCTGGGCACCCGGGTCGGCGAGGGGCTCGGCATCTCGGCCGGTGACGTGCGGCACCTGGAGCCGCTGGCCGGCCAGGACCTCACCGACGAGGACCGCAAGCGCCTGTCGCACCTGGGCGAGAACCCGCCGCGCGACGTCGAGGGCCTGACCATGACGCACTGCGTGCCCGACGAGCGGCACACCGTGACGCGCTGACACCCCCGCGACGCACGCACGGGGCCGGACACCGCCCACCTCCCCAGGACGGCGGCGTCCGGCCCCGTGCGCCTACGCGCACCCGCTCGGGCGGGTCGCTCAGCGGGTGGTCAGCAGGCCCTGCCGCAGCCGGGCCAGCAGACGGTTCAGCAGGCGGGAGACGTGCATCTGGGAGATGCCGAGGCGCTCGCCGATCTGCGCCTGCGTGAGCTCCTCCACGAAGCGCATGTGGATGATCTGCCGGTCGCGCTCGTCCAGCTCCGCCACCAGCGGGGCCAGGCTGTGCAGGTCCTCCACCAGCTCCATGGACATGTCCTCGGCGCCGATGAAGTCGGCCAGGACGCTCTCGCCGTCCTCGCTGCCGCCGACCGCGGCGTCCAGGGACGCGGAGGTGTAGCCGTTGGAGGCCACCATCGCGTCGACGACCTCCGCCTCGGGCAGGTTCATCAGCTCCGCCAGCTCCTGCGTGGTGGGCTTGCGCCCCAGCCGGCTGCTCAGCTCCTCGGTGGCCTTGGCCAGCTCGACCCGGGCCTCCTGGAGCCGGCGCGGCACGTGCACCGCCCACGAGGTGTCGCGGAAGAAACGCTTGATCTCACCGACGATGTACGGCACGGCGAACGAGGTGAACTCCACCTCGCGGGCCAGCTCGAACCGGTCGATCGCCTTGATCAGCCCGATCATGCCGACCTGGACGATGTCCTCCATCTCCTGCGGGCCCCGGCTGCGGAACCGGCCGGCCGCGTAGCGGACCAGAGACATGTTCATCTCGATCAGCGTGTTGCGGGCGTACTGGAACTCGTGCGTGCCCTCTTCCAGCTTGGTCAGCCGGTCGAAGAAGATCCGGGACAGCGCCCGTGCGTCGGTCGGTGCGACCTGCGAGGGGTCGGCCACCTCCGGCAGCCCCGTGCGCGCCCGAGTCGCCTTCGCCTCTGTCGTCACCGCCATCGTGCGGCCCTCCCTGTCAGCCGGTGTTGCTTCCTTGCCGCGCCCACCCGTGATCACGGGTGGACCTGGCAGCGTCTACCCCGCTCCTTGCGCGTCACACACATTATTTCTCAGAATTTCCCGGACGGCCTCATCCCTTCCGCGACGGCCCCCTCGCCGCCGGGCATCCGCAGGCGGGCGCCCTGCCGGCCCAGCTCCTGCTGCACCAGGGCGTACGGCACCTGCCGCGGGGTGCGCCCGAGCCGCCCGGCCAGCGCGGCGCACACCCCGGCGGCCTGCCCGGTGGCCATCGCGATCGGCATCACCCGGTACGAGGAGTGCGCCACGTGGGAACCGGAGATGCAGCGCCCGGCGACCAGCAGCCGCTCGGTGCCGGCCGGCAGCAGGCAGCGCAGCGGGATGTCGTAGAAGCGGCCCCGCGGGACGCGCCGGATGACGGTGCCGCTGCCCTCCGGGTTGTGGATGTCGATGGGGTAGGCGCCGTGCGCGACGACGTCCGGGAAGGGCCGGGCCTCCAGGATGTCGTGACCGGACAGCCGGTAGTCGCCCATGACCCGCCGCGTCTCCCGCACCCCGATCTGGGTGCCGCTCTGCACCGCGTACGCCTCCTCGAAGCCCGGCACCCGCGTACGCAGGAACCGGTCGATCTCGGCGAGCTGGCGGCGCGCCGTCCACTCGGCGCGGCTCAGGTCCCACACGTCGATGCCGAGCGCGCCGGTCACCCGGGTGCTGTTCACGGACAGCTCGCCCGGGTGCGGGGTGCCGAAGAACAGCATGTCCTCGCGCGGCAGCCGCAGCTCGCCCGCCTCGGTGGCCTCCCGCACGAGGTCCCACAGTCCGTGCACACCGCGCCACTGGTCGGGGTGGGCGCGCACGTACTCGGCGAAGCGCGGCCCGGCGAAGTCGGCCATCCGGAACATCAGCGTCATCGGCTGCACCCGCCCGTCCTCCGGGCGGCCCACCTCGAACGGGGCCCCGCAGGAGGCGGCGACGTCACCGTCGCCGGTGCCGTCCACGACCACGCCCGCGTCGATCACCACCGGGCCCGACTTGGTCTCGAACACCACCCGCCAGCCGTCCTCCAGGGGCAGCGCGGCCGACGCGAAGGAGTGGAACAGCATCCGCACCCCGGCCTCGTCCAGCAGGTCCAGCAGGACCAGCTTGAACAGCTCCGGGTCGAAGGGCACCGTGTAACCGGTCGCCAGGGACGGCGGCACACAGCCGCCGCACGCGGCGAGCCGGTCCAGGAGCCGCCACAGGAAACCGGCGACCACCGGCTCGCCCTCGCCGTGGTCGGTGGGCAGCAGCCGGTCGCCGGCGGCGCCGTCCGGGCCGAACACGGCCTGCTTGTGCTCGTTGTGGAACGACATCAGCGGCATCACCAGCGCCACCGTCGCGTTCCCGCCGAGGAAGGCGTACCGCTCCACCAGCACCACGTCGGCGCCCGCCTCGGCCGCCGCGTGCGCGGCCGCGGTGCCCGCCGGGCCGCCGCCCACCACGAGGACGTCCGCGCGCCCCGCGTGCTGGGCCGCGCGCGGCGGCAGGGTGACGGTCCGCGGCCGGTCGGGGCGGCGCAGTACCGGCATCACGCCTCCTGACCGGCGCCGCGACCGCGCACCACGCCGTCGTCCCCGGCCCCGCCGTCGTCCCCGGCCCCGCCCTCGTCCCCGGCCCCGCAGTCGTCCCCGGCGCCGAGCAGGCGCAGCTCCTGCGGCGTGGCCGGCGGCGCGTCACCCGCCGGCTCGGAACCCGCTGCCCCGGAACCCTCCGCCGCGCGGTCCATGGCGTCCAGCAGCGCCCCGCACCGCGCGCAGGTCTCCCCGGCGAGTTCCCGCAGCTCCCGCACGCGGGCGGTGAGGTCCACCCGGCGCTGCGGGAACTCGTCCCACAGCCGGTCCACCTCCGCCAGCAGCAGCCCCACCTGCTCGCGGGCCACGCCGACCAGCGCCGGGGCGCCCAGCCGGCGCGCGAAGTCGAAGACCTTCCCGGCGTACGGCAGCGGCAGCACGGGCAGCCCGGACAGGGCCGCGAAGATCAGGAAGTGCAGCCGCATGCCGACCACCAGGTCCAGGTGGCTCATCAGCCCGAGGACCTGCCCGGGCGTGTAGGCGCTGTGCAGGATGCGGCCCCGGTCCGGGGCGCTCATCCGGGACAGCACGGCGTGCGCGTGGCGGACGTCGTGGCGTTCCATCGGCATGAAGACCACATGGGCGTCCAGGCGGCGCACCAGGAAGTCGGCGACATCGGCGAGCAGCGCGTGGTAGTCGCCCTCGTCCAGTTTCTCCGCCGCCCGGCCCGGCTCCCGCACCGACATCCCCACCAGCCGGGCGTCCGCCGGTACGCCCTCCTGCCGCATCATCTCGGCGGTGAACGGCTCCGGCGGCAGCAGCAGCGCCGGATCGGCGGTGACGACCAGATCCCGTTCGACCCCGACCTCCTCCAGCACCAGCCGCGACTCCTGGTCGCGCACCACCACCTCGTCCATGTCGGCCAGCACGGTCCGTACGGCCTCCCGGTCGTCGCTCTCGCGCAGCGGGCCCGCGCCGACCGCGTAGGCGAAGGTGCGCACCCCGCGGGCCTGTGCGGCCCGGACCAGCTTCAGGTAGCGGCGCGCCTCGCCGTCGTAGAGGATGCCGCCGCCGCCGAGCACCAGCAGGTCGAGGCCGGACAGCACGTCGGTGACCTGCTTCTGCGGCACGCCCTCCCAGTCCACCACCTCGTCGGCGGCCGGCTGGTGGGCGCGGGTGTGCGCGGCGTCGCGGCTGAAGACCACCAGCCGGGCCTGGGGCCGGTGCGCGCGCAGGCAGCCGAGGACGCACTGGAGGATGGCCTCGTCGCCGATGTTGTAGCCGCCGTAGGAGCCCAGCAGGCCGATGCGCGGGACCCGTGCGCCGGGCGGCCGGTGCTGTGAGGTGGTCATCCGGAACTCCCGTTCGGTGGGGCGGCGGGTGGCTGCGGGGGCGGCCGCCGGGAGACGCGCGGGCCGAGTTGCCTCCACCTGACGAGGAAAACACCTCCACCGCCGTCCGGCAGCCGCTGCCCGGCCCGGGCCGCCCTGCCGGGAGGTCTACAGGGTGACCTCCGCGGTGACCTGCTTGCCGCCGGGCCGCGCGGCGGCCGTCAGCGCCCGGCTGCACGCCCGCACCAGATACAGGCCGTGGCCGCCGACCCGGGCCCCGTCGCGCCCGTGGACCAGCGGCAGGGCGGGCGAGGTGTCCCAGACGGTGATGCCCAGGCGCGTGTGGTCCGCGGACAGTTCGAGGAGCAGCCCGCACGGGCCCGGCGCGTGCCGCACCGCGTTGGTCACGAGTTCGCTCACCACCAGCCCGGCGTCCTGTTCGGCGCGCGCGGTGACCCGCAGCCGGGCACTGCGGGCCGCCCGGGTGAGGAAGGCCTGGACGGCACGCCGCGCGTCCACGCCGCGGGCGGCGCCGGTGACCCAGGCCGAGCCGTAGCGCAGCGCGGCCGGGCGTCCGTCCGGGGGCCGCTCGTCCGGTGCGCGCACGCTCGGCGTGGTGGTCGTCCGGGTGCTACGGGCGTTCGGAAAGAGAGTCATGGGGGTCATGGGGATACCGTTTTGCTGCGGTCGGACATGATCGGTGCCTCCTGTCGGCTACGGCTACCCGGCGCGCCCGATCCGAAGCCCGCATCGCCCGGACGGGCGAGCCGCGGCCCCCGCCGGACCCCCTGAAGTGGCCCCGGGCGCGGTGAGCGGCGATCGTGGTCGGTGAAGGTGCCGATGACGGTGCCGAGGAGGATGTTCCGCTCCCGGCCACGGGGGAACGTACCCAGGGCGCGCGATGTGCCGACGGGCCGTGCGTGTTCGGGCCGCAACCGGGAGGAGCGTTCGTGGAGAGGCAAGCGCGGTCGGGCGCGCCCCCGGGCGAACCGGGGTTCACCCCCGACCCCCGGCGCTGGAAGGCCCTGTGGGTCACCCTGGCGACCGGGTTCATGAGCCTGCTCGACGTCACGATCGTGTCCGTGGCCCTGCCGTCCATGCAGCGCGACCTGGGTGCCTCGGCGTCCTCGGTGCAGTGGGTGGTGTCCGGGTACGCCCTGGCGTTCGCCCTCGTCCTGGTGCCGGCGGGCCGGCTGGGCGACGCGCTGGGCAGGCGCCGGATCTTCCTGGGCGCCCTGGCCGGCTTCGTGGTGTGCAGCGCCGGAGCGGGCGCCGCGCCCACCATCGCCTGGCTCGTCGTGGCCCGCCTCGCGCAGGGCGCCTGCGCGGGCTGCCTGGCCCCGCAGAACTCCGCGCTGATCCAGCAGATGTTCCGCGGCGCCGAACGCGGCCGGGCCTTCGGCCTGTTCGGTGCCATCGTCGGCGTCTCCAGCGCGGTGGGCCCGATCACCGGCGGCCTGATCCTGGCACTGGCGCAGGGCAACCAGGGCTGGCGCTGGATCTTCTACGTCAACGTCCCCGTCGGCGCGCTCGCGTTCCTGCTCGGCCTGCGGCTGCTGCCGCGGGTCGCGCCCGGCCGCCGCGAACGGCTCGACCTGCCCGGCACCGGCCTGCTCGGCACCGGGGTGCTGGCGCTGATGCTGCCCCTGGTGTTCGCCGAGAGCGGCGGACTGCACACGCTGTGGTGGCTGTTCCCGGTGGGCGCGGCGCTGCTGGCCTGCTTCATCTGGTGGGAGGGCCGGGTGGCCGGGCGCGACGGACAGCCGCTGCTGGACCCGCGCCTGCTCACCGGCACCCGCGGCTACGCGCTGGGCACCACCCTGGGCGCGCTGTACTTCGTCGGGTTCAGCGGGGTGTGGCTGGTGTTCGCGCTGTTCTTCCAGAACGGCCTCGGCTACGAGCCGCTGCGCTCCGGTCTCGCGGTGACCCCGTTCGCGATCGGCTCGGCCGTCGCCGCGGTGGTCTCCGGGCGGCTGGTGGAGCGCTGGGAGCGGCTGCTGACCGTGTGCGGGCTGGCGGCGGTGGTGACGGGCCTGGGCGCGACGGCCCTGATCCTGCGCTTCGCCCCGGTGGGCGCCGTGGCCTGGCTCGCCGCGCCCGCCCTGCTCCTGGGCGGCCTGGGCAGCGGCTGTGTGATCTCCCCGAACGTCACGATGACGCTGCGCGACGTACCGGTGCGGATGGCGGGGGCGGCGGGCGGCGCCCTGCAGACCGGCCAGCGGCTCGGCGGCGCGGTGGGCACGGCGGCCCTGCCGGGCCTTTTCTACGCCGTGCTCGGCGCGACCGGCAAGGACTACCGCGCCGCGGTGTCGCTCGCGGTGGGCTCGGCCCTGGTGGCCATACTGGCGGCGCTGACCGTGGCGGTCGTCGACTGGCGCCGCGACCACCACGGCCCGGCGGCCCGGCAGCCGCGTACGGCTCCCGGCGAGGACGCCCCGGCGCCGGCGGGCCGCTGCACCGGGCCGGACGCGGGCCGGGGCTGACCCGGACGCCGGACGTCGGCCGCGCGTACGACCCCTCGATGACCCTCAATGGGGTCATCAGGCGTCAGGTGTCGTTGTCGTGCCACCGGCCCCCGGCGGGCTCGGTGTCGAAGCGGGTGGCCGCCGAGGCGTTGCGGCCCAGGTCGTTGCCGACGGCCCGGCCGTCCGTCCACCTGCCGTCGCGGGTGACGCACAGGCCGTGGGTCTGGGTCCTGGCCGGCTGGTCGTCGCCGATCACATTGCCGCGCAGCTGCGGCCGGGTCACCGCGGCGTCCACGGTCAGGCCGGCCCGTACGGCGGGCGCCGCGGGCAGCCGGTAGCCGCGGCCCGGCTCGGGCACGCCGTCCGGCCAGGCGGAGTCCGCGCCGGGGCGCAGGGGGGCGAGGGACAGCCTGGTCCGTGTGTTGCCGGTGACCAGGGCGGCTAGTGAACCCACCGTCACCTCCTTGCCGAGGTGCCCGTCCACCGGCCAGTCGGCCCGCTCGTCGGTCAGGGACAGCGCGGTGCAGCGCACCCCCGCGCCCCCGCCCGCCGCGGCCCCGGCGTGGCGCCGGCCGTTGGCGCGGACGCGGTTGTCCACGATCGCCGTGTCCCGCATGGCCGCGTCGACGCGCACCCCGTCCAGGGCGTTGCCGCGGATGTCGTTGGCCTCCAGCACGATGTCCGCGGTGGGTTCCTCGTCCCCGCCGGCCAGGTTGTGCTCCCAGTAGCCGTACCGGCCGTTGCCGCTGACCCGGTTCCCGCGGAAGGCGTACGGGCCCGGGGTGTTGCCCAGCCCGATGCCGTCGCGGACGTTGCCGTCGATCACGCAGCCCGTGACGATGCCGCCCCGGCCGCCGACGCCGGTGGTGCCCTGCGAGGACACGTCGAACCCGGCCTCGTGGTTGCCGAGCATCGTCGAGGAGGTGACCAGCAGGCCGTCCGCGCCCCAGTCGGAGATGCCGAAGCGGTTGCCCTCGGCGTGGCAGGCGGTGATGCGGATACCGCGCGGCGGCGTCCACTGCTCCTTCTGCAGTTCGAGGAAGATCCCGTTGGTGCCGTTGCCGGTCGCGGTGCAGGCGGTGACGGTGAGCCGTTCGACCGGGCCCCAGCCGCCGATGCCGATCCCGAGGCCCGCGCCGCCCATCTGCTCGCCGCTGTCCTGCCGGCCGCACCGCTCGGCCAGCACGCCCTCGACCACCGTGTCCTGGAGGAAGTCGCAGCCGAAGCCGGTGGCCGCGGTGTCGTGGATGTACAGGTCGCTGAACCGGCCGCGCAGCACGTACTGGAGCCCCAGCCCCTTGGCCAGCACCTCGTAGTGCGGTGTCCGCACCCCGGAACCGTCGATCTCGAAGTGGGCGAAGGTCAGGTCCGCCAGGTGGTTGCCGGGGCCGGCCCCGTGCTGGAGGGCGGTGAACCAGGCCAGCGGCACCGGCCTGGACCGGGCGCCGGCATTGTCCAGCACGAAGCAGGTGGCGCCGCGGCCCGCGCCGACGAGGGAGACGCCGCTGCGCCAGACGGTGGGCTCGTCCCGCATCAGGTACCGCCCGGCGGGCGCGTACAGGACACGCGGGCGCCCGTCGGCGGCGCAGGCCGCGCCCAGCGCGTCCACCAGCCGCTGGAACGCCGGCTGGTCGTTGGTGACCCCGTCACCGGCCAGGCCGTGTTCCCGGGCGTCCGCGGTGAGGGGCTCGGCCCCGGTGGCGGTCTCGGACATGGCGGCACCCCTTTCCGGCTGTCCGGCGCCGGGTACCCACGGGCGTCCCGGCGGCAACGGCGACGGGGGAGCGGGGTTCGCCGGTCACCCCATCGGACGAGGTTTGCCGGTCACCGCACCGGACACCCGACGTCTTGACCACCGAAACCGAGAGCGGCTGGGAGTGAGCGACAGTGGCTGGTGACGAGAAGGCCAAGGCCAAGAAGGAACAGATGAAGGGCAAGGCCAAGGAGACGGTCGGCCGCGCGGTGGGCAACGAGCGCATGACGGCCGAGGGCCAGGCCGAGAAGTCGAAGGGCAACGCCCGGCAGGCCAAGGAGAAGGGCAAGGACACCCTCAAGCCCTGACGCCCGGACGCCTCGGCGCCCCGGGACACGGCACCTCAGCGGGATCCCCGTTCGTCGGACGGGGAGCCCGCTGACGTCTGCGGTGCCCCGGGTGCCGCGGGCGGCCGCGGTGCCGGTGCCGGTGTCGTCCCGGGCAGCGGCGCCGGGCGCCGGGCGGGCTCGTCCGGCAGGCGGTGGCGGCCGCGCAGCGCCGAGGCGGCCGCCGCGACCAGCGCCATCGCGGTGGCGACACCGAACACGATGGTCAGCCCGTGGTGGAAGGGCCCGGACACCAGCCGCGGGAAGAAGGTGTGACCGGTCAGGGCCTGCCGCTGCGCTGCCGACAGCCGCGCGAGCGTCCCGCCCGGACCGAGCAGGTGCCGCACCGGGTTGTCGCCGAGGAAGGTGGCGAACAGCGTGCTCACCGGCGGCAGCGAGGCCACGTGCCGGGCCGTGCCGGCCGGTACGCCGTGCGCCCGCAGACCGTCGCTCAGCGCCGACGGCAGGGACGCGGCCAGCCCGGAGATCATCAGGGAGAAGAACACCCCGATGGACAGGGCGGTGCCCGAGTTCTGGAAGGTGGAGCGCATGCCCGAGGCCACGCCCCGGTACTCGGCCGGCACGCTCCCCATGATCGAGGACGTGTTCGGCGCGGAGAACATGCCCTGCCCGAACCCGCTCAGGAACAGCAGCGCGGCGAACGGGCCGTAGGCGAAGTCCACGGGCAGCGCGAGCAGCCCGACGAAGGACGCCGCGACCAGCAGCAGCCCGGTGGTGGAGAACAGCCGGGCGCCGAACCGGTCCGAGAGCAGCCCGGAGAGCGGGCCGGCCACCAGGAACCCCACGGTCAGCGGGAGCATGAAGATGCCCGCCCACAGGGGAGTGTCCTCGAAGTCGTAGCCGTGCAGCGGCAGCCAGATCCCCTGCAGCCAGATGATCAGCATGAACTGCAGTCCGCCGCGCGCGATCGCGGTCAGCAGGGCGGCCAGGTTGCCCGCGGCGAACGCCCGCACCCGGAACAGCCCGAGCCGGAACATCGGCTCGGCCACCCGGCTCTCCACGAAGCAGAACAGGAGCAGCAGGGCCGCGCCGCCGAAGAGCCCGGCGAGCACCCACGGACCGCCCCACCCGGTGGCGCTGCCGCCGTAGGGCTGGATGCCGTACGTGATCGCCGCCAGCAGGATCCCGGCGCCGCTCGCGAAGGTGATGTTGCCCAGCCAGTCGATCCGGCCGCGCCGCCCCGACGCCGTCTCCCGCAGGCTCAGGTACGACCAGACGGTGCCGGTCACACTGACCGGGACGCTCAGCCAGAACACGGCACGCCAGTCGACGGCCGCGAGCAGCCCGCCGGCGAGCAGCCCGAGGAACTGCCCGGCGAGCGCGGTGATCTGGTTGACGCCGAGCGCCATGCCGCGCTGCCGGGCCGGGAAGGCGTCGGTGAGGATGGCGGCCGAGTTCGCGGTGAGCATCGAGCCGCCGAACGCCTGCACCATCCGCCACAGGATCAGCCACAGCGCGCCCGCCCCGGCCCGGAACGGGTCCAGTGACAGGGCGACGGACGCGCAGGCGAAGACCAGGAACCCCAGGTTGTAGATCCGTACGCGGCCGAACATGTCGCCCAGCCGGCCCAGCACCACCACGAGCACGGCGGACACCAGCAGATAGCCCAGGATCATCCACAGCAGATAGCCGATGTTGCCGGGCGCCAGCGGGTCCAGGCCGATGCCGCGGAAGATCGCGGGCAGCGAGATGATCACGATGGAGGCGTCCATCGTCGCGATGAGCACGCCCAGGGTGGTGTTCGACAGGGCGATCCACTTGTACCCGGGACCCGGTGCGGCGGACGCGCGCGCCCTCATGGCCAACATGTACTAAGAGTAGGTTTATCAGTCTGGCCTGTTGAACCAAGAGGCGGTAATTCAGGGCCGCCGCGGGCGGGCCGCGCTCAGCAGGGCAGCTTGGCCCGGAGGCCGCCGACCGCCGCCGCCGGGCCCGCCGTGGCACGCACCGAGCGGCGCACCAGACCGGCCTCGCGCTGGAGTTCCCGTGCCGTGTGACGGCCGCGCCACAGCCAGGACGGCGCGCCGCCGGTGTCGTCGGCCGCGATCAGCAGACCGCCCAGCATGGACACGTTCTTCAGGAAGTGGATGCGCTGCTGCGCGCGCTCGCCGGCGTCCTCGGCCTCCCAGAAGCGGTGCCCGGCGAGCGTGGTGGGCACCAGGGTGGCCGCCAGGGCCAGGGCGGAGAGCCGGGGCAGCCGGCCCAGCCCGAGCAGCGTCCCGGCGACGACCTGGACGCCGCCGCTCAGCCGGACGACCTGCTCGGTGCGGTCCGGCAGCAGGGGCACGCGTGCGGTGAGGGGCCGTACGACCGGCTCGGCCAGCGGGGCCACGGCCTGCGGATTGCGGACGGAGTTCATGCCTCCGACGACGAACATCGAGGCGAGCAGGGGGCGACCGGCCAGACGCAGCAGACTCATGGCCCTCTCCAAGGGGTACGGGGGTGAGGTCCTCGCTGGGTTCCCGGACCGGCGCGATGCATGCGAACGGGGCCGGCCGGCGGAGCGCGAGGGCAACCTTTCACCCGTTACGGGACAGTGGTGATTTTCCGGTACATCACGGAACCAGAGCGTGGCACAGATCGGTCTGAGCCGCCGACCGAGCGCCGGGCACCACCCGGCCGTCCCGCACTGGGGAGTCACCCACATGCCCGAGCGCGTACGTGACCACCGCATCCTGATCGCCGCCACCGCCCTCACGGCGGCCCTCTGCACGGCCGCCGTGACACCCGCACTGGCCGGGAACGCCCCGGCCCGCGCGGCACACCCGGCCCCCACGGCCCGGGACACCGCCCGCACCACGGCCGCGCCCCCGGTGGTCCAGGGCGACCCGCGCGGCGTCACCCAGCGGGTCGCCGACTTCTACGGCGCCTACATCGACACCCTCTGGGACGGCTCCGACCCGGCCTCGGCCGCCGACGCCCGGGCGCTCAAGTCCTTCTACCTGACCGCCGACGCCCGCCGGAAGGTGGCCGCGTACGAGGCTAGGGCACACGCGGACGGCATCCTCTTCGCCCGGCACGTGCCGGTGAGATGGAAGGTCGCCTACACCGGTTCGGGCGCCGGCCACGCCACCAACAGGGTGACGCTCACCTGGGGCGACGACAGGAACGCCCGGGTGACGAAGATCGACGTACGGTCCGACCTACGGACACGCAAGATCAGCGACCTGAAGCCGGCCGGCTGACCCGCCTCCCGGGCGTCGACCGGTCCGACGTCCGGCCGGAGACGGGCGCCGCCGCCGATTCCCGCACCGGCCCGCGGCCCGCGGTGCCCGGCGGTGTGGCCCGGCCCGCCACGGGAACCCGGCGGCCGGTCCACCGGTGACACACACCTTCTGGCAACAGGCGGCGGACAGCTTGACCACAGGCAGCAAGCGGCAAGGAGCCCCTGGCATGGGACACGGCGGAGACGTCATCCACGAACTCACCACCGACCACCGCGAGGTGGAGGAGATCTTCGCGCAGATCGAGGCCCTTCCGGCGGGGGACAAGCGACGCAAGCACCTGGCGGACCAGGCCACCATCGAACTGGTACGGCACTCCGTGGCCGAGGAGATGCACCTGTACCCGGCGGTGCGCAGGTACCTGCCGGACGGCGACGAGATCGCCGACCGGGAGATCCAGGACCACGCGGAGGCCGAGCGGACGATGAAGGAACTGGAGGGCTGCCAGGCCGACGACCCGCGGTTCGACCAGTTCATGAGCCGTCTGATGCGGGAGATCCGCGAACACCTGACGGACGAGGAGCAGAACCTGTTCCCCCGGCTGCGCGCGGCGGCGAGCCCGGAGGACCTGGAAGGGCTCGGCGAGAAGGTGCGCGGCGCGAAGCGGACGGCCCCGACCCGGCCGCACCCCTCCGCCCCGGACACCCCGCCCGCGAACAAGCTCCTCGCTCCCGGCGCCGGCCTGGTCGACCGGATCAGGGACGCGCTGTCCGGGCGCGGCAAGACCGGCTGACGTTCCCGGTCACGTCCGCTGAGGCCCATCGGGTTGCCGGCCGGGATCAGGCCGGCGTACAGCACCGTCCTGGCCCGACAGGGCCCAGCGGAGCGGCGCGCAGCGCGAAGTACACGAGGCCGTGGATCGGTTCGTAGCGCTCCCACCAGGGTCCGCGCCAGGACGTCGGACGTCGGTCATGCCGGTTGCTCCCCGCTCTCACCGGCCCCCGGCCAGTACGTACGGACAGGGTTATGACGGCTGTCATGACAACCCCTCCCGCCGGGCGGCGCGAGGGTTATGACGGCTGTCATGACAATCCCTCCCGCCGGGCGGCGCGGGACGTGTGGACGGCGGACACTGGGCGCATGACCCGTAGGCCCGAGCCGGTGATCTGCCCGGTCGCCCGCCGCGCTGTCCTGCTCGGTGCGGCGGCCACCCTGCTGGGCGCGGCGGCCGGCTGCACCTCGGACACCAGCCCCGCTCCGGGACGGACGGGAACCACCTCCACCACCCCCGGCGCCCACCCGCCGCTGCCCCGCACCACCCCGTGGCGCCCCACGTCCGCCGAGATCGAACCGGCGGCCAAGCTGCGGGCCGTCGAACTGGTCGAGGCGCTCGGCGCCTGGCCCGACGGCAGGGGCGGCCCCGACGCGGCACAGGCCGTGCTGGCCGCCGAGCACCTGCCCGCCGCTCTCGCCCCCCAGGCGGGACCCCTGCGGCCCTCGGCCGACGAGGCGGCGCTACAGGTGGTGGACGCCCAGTACGGCGGCATCCTCACCGACTCGGCGAGCGTGCTGGTGGTGTGCCGGCAGTGGTTCCGGCGCGGCGGCACGGTCCGCGCGGGCGGCACGACGGTCGACGTACGGCTCGACCGGCCGGCGGGCACCTGGACGGTCACCGCCCTGCACCCCGCCCGGCCCGGCCCGCCGGCGGCCACGCACCCGGCCGCGGTGCGCGAGGCGCTGACCGACTCCCGGATCGTGCTGCCGCCCGCGGCCGCGGACGACCTGCGCAGCGGCCAGGTGCACGACAGCGTGATCACGGCGATGCGGCGGCTGGCCGGCACGTACCGGATGGAGGTGAGCGTGGTCCGCTCCGGGCACCCTCTGGACGTCTTCGGCACCAGCCGCCCCAGCGACCACCCGCGCGGGCGGGCCTTCGACGTCTGGCGGGTCGACGGCCACGCGGTCGTCGACCCGCGCACCCCGCGCTCTCTCGTCGAACGCTTCATGCGCGACGCGGCCGCCGCCGGCTCCTACAACGTCGGCGGCCCGCTGCGGCCGGCCGGCGGCGTGCGGCCGAACCAGTTCTTCAGCGACGCCACGCACCACGACCACGTGCACCTCGGCTTCCGCGACTGAGGAACGGCCCCCGGCTGGCCTCCCGACCTCGCGATCTCCCGTACGCCGCCCGCCCGCCCGCGCGCCCCGGGCCTGGGCGGTACGCGGGCTCAGGCCAGCACGGCCAGGAGCGCGGCCACCATGGCCAGCGCCGCCATGGGCACGATCAGCAGGCGCGCGCACTCCGCCCGAACCGGCGTCAGTAATCCGTCCCAGGCCCGGAACCAGCCGGCCGGACACCCGGTGTCCGCCTCGGCGAGCACCGGACCGGAGCCGAGCAGCGAGTGGCACCAGGGGCAGTCGCCGTCCTCCCACGCTTCCATGCCGCGCTCAACGAGGAGCTGTGGCGCGGGCAACGCCCCCGCTCCCCATCGTGATCCCGCCGTCACCGGCTCGTGAGCAAGCGGTGCCCAGGCCGCAGGCCCGGCGGAGGGCGTCACAGGACCGGGAGGCCGCGCGGCACCGGGTACCACCGGCGCCGCACCCCGCGCGGGCCGAGATCCGGACCCGGCAGCGGCCGCTCCCGGCGACCCCCCTCACCGCATCAGGTGAGGACACTCCCCGAACGGACGCCTCCCCGTGCGACGAACAGCCCGGCGGCGCGGCGCTCTCCCACCGGCGGGACCCCGGTTCTTGCCGGGCCTCAGTTCTTGCCGGGCGTCAGTTCGGCCAGCAGCAGCGTCCGGTCGTCGGTGACGTCGTCCGCCGCGGAGTGCCTGAGCAGCCGTCGGCACAGCGACGGCAGGGCGTCCGGGTGCCCGGGGTCCGGCAGCTCGCCGGCGCCGGTGTCCAGGGCCCGGGCGAGCCGGGTGATGCCCTGGTCGATGTCATGGGCGCGGGACTCGACCAGCCCGTCGCTGTACAGCAGCAGGAAGGCAGGCTCGGACAGGTGCAGCACGGTGGGCTCCCAGCGGCTGGTGCCCAGCCCGAGCGGGAGTCCGGCGGTGGCGAGGGCGACCGGCGCCGCCGGGCCGCCCGGACCGC
Organism: Streptomyces sp. NPDC047017; assembly: GCF_040644175.1. Classification (NCBI taxonomy): domain Bacteria; kingdom Bacillati; phylum Actinomycetota; class Actinomycetes; order Kitasatosporales; family Streptomycetaceae; genus Streptomyces; species Streptomyces sp. NPDC047017. The sequence goes on from NZ_JBEYVW010000003.1 coordinate 52,928, forward strand.
GCACCAGCGGCGGCGGGTGCCCGGCCCCGACGAAGGTGCAGGTGTGCAGCTCCGCGTCCCACTCCGCGTACATGCAGGTGGCGAAGGAGGCGCCGGGGGTGTCCGCGGCGACCGCGTCCAGCCGGTGCATCAGCTCGCTCGGTGCGATGTCGAGCGCCGCCAGGGTCCGTACGGCGGTACGCAGCTGGATCATGGCGACGGCGGACTCCGGTCCGTGCCCCATCGCGTCCCCGACGATCATCCCGAGGCGCCGTCCGGTCCGGGGCAGCACGTCGTACCAGTCCCCGCCGATCACGTCGTCCTGACCGGCGGGCCGGCAGCCGTGCGCGACCCGGCAGCCCTCGAACGTCTGCCCGGTCTCCGGGAGCAGGCTGCGGCGGATGGCCAGCGCGGTGCGGCGTTCGCGTTCGTAGCGGCGGGCGTTGTCCAGCGCGACGCAGGCCCGGGAGGCGAGCGACTCCACGGCCACCGCCTCGCCGCGGGTGAAGGGGTCCCGGTGCGGGCCGCGCGTGCAGGCGACGAAGCCGATCGCCGTGCCGCGCAGCCGCAGCGGGACGATGAGGAAGGAGGCGGTGCGCAGCAGCGCCGCCACATCCGCGTCGCCCGGACCGGTCCTGCTCAGCCGTTCGACGGTGTGCCCGTCCACACCGTCCAGCAACTGCGTCTGCCCGGTCGCTATGGCACGCGCGTACGGCGTCTCGCGCGGGAAGACCAGCACCTCGCCGACCGGCAGCAGGTGCTCCCACTCCTCGGTCGCCTGCGCCCCTATGCGCAGGGCCAGCCTGCGCGCCTCGATCTGCGGCGGGTCGGCCGCCGTGCGGGCCTGTTCCTCCAGGAGCCAGCGCTGCAGCAGGTAGACGGAGGCCGCGTCGCAGAAGCCCGGTGCCAGGGCGTGGACGACATGACGGCCCGTCACCTGGAGGTCCAGTTCGGACCCCAGGGCGTCGGCCGCCGGGGAGAAGTACCCGCGGCGGCGCAGCGGCGGCGCGGGAGCAATGCCGTCGCGCTCACCGGGGTCGTCGCGGGTCGCACTGCGCTCTGTGTTCCGCAGGGTCGTTGCCTTCCGGGTGGGGCCGGTAGCGGCGTAGGCGCCGGGAGATGGTCGGGGGCGGTCGGTTCGTGCGGGCCGGGGACGGCTGTGGGGGAGGAGCGGTGAGTATGCCGTGGGCAACTATATGATGCCCAGTCAAGGTCACCGGAGCGCAGGGGAGTTGGTCATGCCGAACGGAGACGGTCTGCCGCGGGGCGTGGACCCGGGCAAGGCCAGTGTGGCCCGGATGTACGACGCGATGCTGGGCGGGGAGCACAACTTCGCCATAGACCGGGAAGCGGTGGCCGCCTTCACCGCGATAGACCCCCAGGTCCGCACCCTGGCCCGCGCCAACCGGGCCTTCCTCGGCCGCGCGGTGCGCTTCCTGGCCGACGCGGGCATACGCCAGTTCGTCGACCTCGGCTCCGGCATCCCCACCCAGGGCAACGTCCACGAGGTCGCCCAGGCGGCCGGCCCCGGCGCCCGGGTCGTGTACGTGGACAACGACCCGGTGGCCGTGGCGCACAGCGAGGCGCTGCTCGCCGACAACCCGGACGCGACGATCGTGGCGGGCGACATCCGCGACCCCGCCGGCATACTCGCCGCACCGCGACTGCGCCGGCTCATCGACTTCGGGCAGCCGGTCGCCGTGCTGATGATCACGATCCTGCACTTCGTCACCGAGCGGGAGGACCCGGCCGGCATCGTGGCCGCCTTCCGGGACGCGCTGCCCGCGGACAGCTGGCTGGCCCTGACCCACGCCACCGACGAACACCGCCCGGACACGGCCGCCGCCGTCGGGCAGTTGTACCGCGACCGCGCCACCTCACCGGTCACCGCCCGCTCCCACGACGAGATCCACTCCCTCTTCGCCGGTTTCGACCTGGTGGAACCCGGCTTGGTGCACGTCCCGCTGTGGCGGCCCGACCGGCCCGAAGAGGTCCCGCGGGACCCCTCGCGGTACTGGGTGTACGCGGGCGTGGGCCGCAAGAGCGCGTAGCGGCCCGAGGGCCTCCGGCCGCCCACCGAAGCGCTTCCGGCTCGCCGCGCCGGGCCGCGGCGGCCCGTGGCACCCTGGCCCCATGTGCGGCCGTTATGTCTCCACCCGCAGCCCGCAGGAACTCGTCCGGCACTTCGGGGTCGCCGCGTGGCGCCCGGACGAGACGCTGGAGCCGAGCTGGAACGTCGCCCCGACCGACCCGGTGTGGGCCGTCCTGGAACGCGCCCCGAGGCAGGCCCCCGAGGCCGCCCCGGCACGCCGGGAACTGCGGGTGCTGCGCTGGGGACTGGTGCCGTCCTGGGCGAAGGACACCAAGGTCGGCGCCCGGATGATCAACGCACGGGTGGAGACCGTGCACGACAAGCCCGCCTTCCGCCGCGCCTTCGCACGCCACCGCTGCCTGCTGCCCGCCGACGGCTTCTACGAGTGGCGGTCCGCCCCCGCGGAGGGCACCGGCCGGACCCGCAAGCAGCCCTGCTTCATCCACCCGGCGGACGGCGGTGTGCTGGCCCTGGCCGGCCTGTACGCGTACTGGCGCGACCCGGCGGTGCCGCACGACGACGACCTGGCCGCCTGGCTGACGACCTGCACCGTCATCACCACCGACGCCACCGACGCGGCCGGCCGCGTCCACCCCCGCATGCCGCTGGCCCTCGGCCCGGACCACTACGACGCCTGGCTCGACCCCGGCCACCAGGACCCCGGCGCCCTGCGCGCGCTGCTGAGCCCGCCGGCCGCCGGCCGACTGGACGTCCGTCCCGTCTCCCCTGCGGTCAACGACGTCCACAACAACGGCCCCCGGCTGCTGGAGGAGACGGCACCCTGACGGCCCACAGGCGGCGAGCACCGCACCTCGCCCCCGGCCCGCGGGCGCACGCCTGAATCCCTCCTTGATCGCCAGCGCGCAGGCGACCTCGCCCCCGGCCCGCGGGCGCACGCCCCGGCCACACCGCCGGACGGGCAAGCCTGCCCCCCGATGGCCCCCGTCATGGCGCGTTGCGGCCCGGACCGCGCCCGGCCGCCCCGTACCGTGCTGGGGACGTGACCGGCGGTCGGCAACGGGAGGCGCGGTGGCGGAGGCGGACGGTCCGGCGGCCGGGCGGGGCCGCGGACGCCGGGCGCGCGGTGTGGTGCTGGGCAGCAGGCCGGCGCGGTCGTCCTGGCTGTCGCCGCGCTTCCGCGCCGACCCGGCGGCCGAGCACCTGCGGGCCGAGCGCACGGTGCCGTGGCTGCGCGTCGCCGCCTCCTACGCCTGGCGGCTCATCCTCGTCGGGCTCGCCGTCTACGGCGTCTTCACCGTCCTGGGCCGCTTCCAGCTCATCGCGGTGGCCCTGTTCGTCGCACTGGTCGTCACCTCGGTGCTGCGCCCGTTCGCCGATCTGCTGAACCGGGTCCTGCCCCGGCCGCTGTGCGTCGCCGTCGTCCTGGTGGGCAGCCTGCTCGTCCTTCTCGGCCTGCTCGCCTTCGTGGGCAACGCGGTGGCCGGGGAGTCGGGGCAACTGGCCGACGAGCTGAGCGGCGGCATCCACCGGATCGAACAGTGGCTCCAGCGGCCCCCCTTCCGGATCAGCCCCGGCAAGCTCTCCGCCCTGCAGAACCAGCTCCTGTCCTATCTGGCGGCACACCGGGCGGGCCTGCTCAACAGCGCCCTCAGCGGCCTCGGGCGGATCGTCGAACTGGTCACCGCGGCCGCGCTCGCCCTGTTCACGTCCGTCTTCTTCATCCACTCCGGCGACCGCCTGTGGCGCTGGGCACGCGACCAGCTGCCCGGCGGCGCCCGGCCGGTGTGGGACCGGGCGGGGCACGCCGCCTGGCAGGCGTTCGCCGGGTACACGCGCGGCATCATCATCGTGGCCGCCACCAACGCCGTACTCGTCGGCGTCGCCCTGGTCCTGCTGCGGGTGCCGCTCGCCCTGCCGCTGGCGCTGCTGGAGTTCTTCGCCGCCTTCGTGCCGCTGGTGGGGTCGCCGGTCGCGCTCGCGGTGGCCACGGTGGTCGCCCTCGCCGGACGCGGGCCGCTCACGGCGCTCGCCGTGATCGTGCTGATCGTCGTCATCGGGCAGCTCGAAGGGCACGTACTGCACCCGCTGGTGATGAGCTGGGCGGTGCGGCTCCACCCGCTGGTCGTCGCCCTGTCCGTCATCGCCGGCAGCATCGTCGCCGGGGTGATCGGCGCGATCGTCGCCGTCCCGTTCGTCTCGGTGCTCTGGGCGGTGCTGAGCGCCCTGCGGCGCCCCGCGGCAGGGTCCCGGTAGGGCCGCGCCCGCGGTGGGCGGGCTTTTCGGCCGCGGGGAAAGGGGCACGCGTTCCTGGTACGACCCCGAGCGGAGGGACGGTCCCGCGATGTCCGAGTACGAACGCTCACGCACGATGCCCGCCCAGCCCGAGCAGGTCTTCGAACAGGCCGCCGACGTCGGCCGGCTGGACGCCTGGCTGCCCGGCGCCCTGCACGTGCACGCCGAGGAGCCGCCCGCCGTCACCGTGCACGAGGACCGCACCGACCAGGACACGCCGGCCCTGCTGCGCGCCGAGCGCGACCAGATGCGGATCGAGTGGGGCACCCGTGAGCAGGGCGACTACGCCGGCTGGCTCCAGGTCGCCGGTATCGGCAGCGGCGCCAGCGAGGTGACCGTGCACCTGTCGTTCTTCGACGACAGCCACGACCCGGGCGAGCGGGCGGCCCGCGACGCCCTCGACAGCAGCCTGCGGAGGCTGGAGGAGCAGGTAAGGACCCGGACCGACGGCACGGCCGGATGAACCGCCCGGACGCCCCGGTGCACCGTCGGTCGCGCGGGGACGGCGCGCAACCGGAACGGGGCGGACATGCCACGGTGTGCGGACCGCACACCGGACCGCACACCGTGGCTCGAATGGATGTGATCAGTCAGCGTCCGCCACCGCCGTGGCCTCCGCCACCGCCGTGACCGCCACCGCCGTGGCCCCCGCCACCGTGACCGCCACCGCCGTGGCCGCCGAAGCCGCCACCATGGCCGCCGAAGCCGCCACCGTGACCGCCGTAACCGCCACCGTGGTCGCCGAAGCCGCCACGCCCGTGGTCGCCGTAGCCACCGTAGCCGTAGTCGCCGCGGCCGTGATCGCCGTTGTAGCCGCAGTCGTCCCACCAGCCGCGGTCCGAGCAGCCTCGGCTGTATCCGGAGTGGTGGTGGGAGTCGTAGCTCTGGTCATGGGCCGAAGCGGTCCCCGCCGCGCCGATCGCTGCGCCGCCGGCCATCACGATGCCGGCCGCGGACACGGCGAAGAGGCGCTTAACGCGCTGTGCTCGCATGGGAATACCTTTCTTTCCATCGTCTCGCGCAAAGGAGCCGCGCGAGGATGATGGCCGCGCCCGCCTGATGAGAACGTGTGGCGCGGTCGTAGGCGTCGCCGCTGGATGTGAGGAGCACATCTCGCTCTCCGGCGCCGCCATGGCCCCCGTGTGGTGTCCCACGGGCGGCGTTGCGGCACAGGGCCCCGGTACGAGACCCCACCGGACGGGGCGTGCCCCCGGTTGCGGCTCTCACTGGTAGACGCTAGTCGCCCGTTCGGCGGGGTGCATCTTGAGCGGGCCGGCCCGACGAAATCGCTGGTGGGAGCGGGAATCACGGCCGTGCGACAGGGCTCCCGAGAGCGGGTACGGAAGCAGCGGAGGGACCAGGAACGGCACAGAAAGGAGAAAGTGGCACAGACACGCATAACACGGGCGGCGAGGGGCACGCGGAGCAGTGCCCAAGGGGGTGTGTCACATGTCCACGGGAACACTTCTCGCGATCATCATCCCAATCGTCGTCGTGCTCGCCCTGATCGCCGTGGCGGCTTCCCTGCTGTCCCGGCGGCGCCATCTGCGCGAGCGCTTCGGCCCCGAGTACGAACGGACGGTCGAGGGCGCCCAGAGCCGCCAGGCCGGCGAGCGTGAGCTGAGGGAGCGGGAGAAGCGGCACGACTCGCTGGAGATCAAGCCGCTGCCCGCCGGAGCACGGGACCGCTACACACGTGAGTGGAGCAGCGTCCAGGAAGAGTTCGTGGACCGGCCCCAGGACGCGGTGCACGACGCGGACCGGCTGGTGACCTCGCTGATGCACGAGCGGGGCTACCCGACGGAAGGGTTCGAGCAGCAGGCCGCCGACCTCTCGGTGGAACACGGCCGCACACTCGACCACTACCGCGCGGCCCACGAGGTCGAATCGCTCAGCACCAGCAGCAAGGCCACCACCGAGCAGCTCAGGGGCGCCATGGTCCACTACCGCGCGCTCTTCGACGAACTGCTCTCCGACGGGGGCCGGGCCCAGCCCGCCTCCCACTGAGAACCGGCCTGCCGTCCCGGCAGTGAGGAACACCATGCACAGCGACAAGGATCGACCCAGCCGCTTCGGCGGCGGCCTGTCCACCGAGGATCTGGCACAGCAGTCCTCCGGTGGCCCGGCCCACACCACAGGCCGGCCGGACGCGGCCCCGTCCCGGGCCCCCGTCTTCCCCGGCGAGAGCACGGGCGAGCCGGCCAAGGACCGGCCCCGCGAAGAGCAGCCGCGCGGGGAACAGCCCGGCGCGGACCGCCCGGCCACGGACGAACGGCCCACGGCCGCCGGTACGCCGGCCACCGCTTCCCCGGCCACCGGGCCGGGCGACACGGCCATGCCGGCCGGCGCGACGGAGGCCGAAGGCGCCGGCAGGAAACAGGACATGGCGGACGACACCGCGCGGACCGGTCCGGCAGGCGAGGGCACCGCCGGTGCGGGCGCTGCCGACGGTGCCGCCGGCGAGGACGTACCGCGCCTGCTCACCGCGACGGACGAACAGGGCTTCCGTGACCGCTGGCGGGAGATCCAGAGCAAGTTCGTGGACGACCCCCGCGAAGCCGTGCACACGGCCGACACCCTGGTCGCCGACGTCATGCAGACCCTGGCCGCCACCTTCGCCCACCACAAGCAGGACCTGGAAGGCCAGTGGAGCCAGGGCGAGCGGGTGGACACGGAGGACCTGCGCAAGGCGCTGCGCCGCTACCGCTCCTTCTTCAACCGCCTGCTCGAGAACTGACCCGGCACGACACACCGACACACCGGCGCACCGGTGCACCGACACCGCGAGCCGGTCCACGGCCCCGGCGGGTACGGGCGCATCCCCCGTCCCGGCCGGGGTACCGGCGTGTCGTGCCCAGGGGCGCGGCCGCCGGGAGACCATGGAGCGCACCGGCCGACCAGGACAGCCAGGACGGTCAGAACCGCCCAGGATGGCCAGAATCGGTCAGGGCGACGGCGGGCTCGGAACGGAGGGCTGCGTGGACCAGCGGGCCACGGGGCGACGCACCCACGGACAACCCGGCACGGCCGCCGCGACCGGTGACCACGACCCCGGCTCCGCCCCGGCCGCGGACTCCGGCTCCGGCCACGGACGGCCCGCGAACGCGAACCCAGACCCAGGCCCCGGTCATCGTCCCGGCCCGCCGGCGCACCCGCTCCCCACCCCCGAATCCCCTCCCACCTCCGCCGACACGCGCCGGCGCGTCCCCCGCACCGACACCGTCCTGCGCGATCCCCGGCTGGCGCAGGCACGGGAGCGGCTCGGGCCGGGGCCGGTGAAGGACGCCGTCCGGCAGGCCCAGGAGCAGGCCCGGCAGGGCGCCCTTGCCCCCGAGGACGTGGCGGACACGGCGGTCGCGCTGCTGCCGCCCACGGCCGGCGGGCTGCGCCCGGTGATCAACGCCACCGGAGTGCTGCTGCACACCAACCTCGGCCGGGCGCCGCTCTCGGCGGCGGCCCGGCAGGCGGTAGAGGACGCCGCCGGGCCGACGGACGTGGAACTGGACCTGACGACCGGCGTCCGGGCCCGCCGCGGACGCACCGTCCTGGACGCGCTGTGCGCCCGGGTGCGGACCGCCGCCGCGGCGCACGTCGTCAACAACGGCGCCGCCGCCCTCGTCCTCGCCGCCACCGCGCTCGCCGCGGGCCGGGAGATCGTCATCAGCCGCGGCGAGATGGTGGAGATCGGTGACGGCTTCCGGCTGCCGGACCTGCTCGTCTCCACCGGGGCGCGGCTGCGCGAGGTCGGCACCACGAACCGTACGAGCGCCGCCGACTACGCCGCGGCGCTCGGACCGGACACCGCCTTCGTGCTGAAGGTCCATCCGTCCAACTTCCGCATCACGGGCTTCACCCGCGCCGCCGGGACCGCCGAACTGGCGGCGCTGGGCGTCCCGGTCGTCGTCGACATCGGCTCCGGACTGCTGGCCCCGCACCCGCTGCTGCCCGACGAACCCGACGCCGAGACACAGCTGCGGGCCGGCGCGGCCCTGGTGACCGCGAGCGGCGACAAGCTGCTCGGCGGCCCGCAGTGCGGACTCCTGCTCGGCGAGGCGGAACTCGTCCGCCGGCTGGCCAGGCACCCGCTCGCCCGCGCCCTGCGGGTCGGCAAGCTCACCCTGGCCGCGCTGGAGGCCACCCTCACGGGCCCCGCGACCCCGACCGCCCGGGCGCTGACCGCCGACCCGGACGGACTGCTGCGCCGCGCCGAACGGCTCGCCGCAGGGCTGGTCGATGCCGGAGTCGGCGTACGGGCCGTGACGTGCACCGCCGCGGTCGGCGGGGGCGGCGCGCCCGGCGTGGCCCTGCCCAGCGCGGCGCTGTCCCTGCCCGAGCGGTACGCCGCCGCGCTGCGCACCGGTCCGGTCCCCGTGCTGGGCCGCCTGGAGGCCGGGCGATGCCTGCTGGACCTGCGGGCGGTGCCCGCCGAGGACGACGACCGGCTGGCCGGGGCCGTCCGCGCGGCCGCGGAAAGGTAGGCGGCGCCATGCGGGTCCTGGCCACCGCCGGACACGTCGACCACGGCAAGTCCGCCCTGGTGCGGGCGCTGACGGGCATGGAACCCGACCGCTACGAGGAGGAACGCCGCCGCGGCCTCACCCTCGACCTCGGCTTCGTATGGACCCCGCCCGGCGCCGACGGCGAGCACCTGGCCTTCGTGGACGTCCCCGGGCACGAGCGGTTCGTGGCCACCATGCTCGCCGGGACCGGACCCGTGCCCGCCGTGCTGTTCGTGGTCGCCGCCGACCAGGGCTGGCAGGCGCAGTCGCAGGAACACCTGGCGATCCTCGACGCGCTCGGCGTACGGCACGCCGTGCTCGCCGTGACCCGCAGCGACCTGGCCGACCCCGGGCCGGTGCGCGCCGAGGCCCGGCAGCGGCTGGCCGGTACGGCGCTGGAGGGCGCGCCGGCCGTCGCGGTGAGCGCGGTGACCGGCGCCGGGCTGGACGACCTGCGCACCGCGCTGGAGCGTCTCGCCCACGCGCTGCCGGTGCCGGCCGCCGACGCCGACGTACGGCTGTGGCTGGACCGCGCGTTCACCGTGCGCGGGCACGGCACCGTCGTGACGGGCACCCTCGGCGCGGGCACCCTGCGCGTCGGCGACCGGCTGGTGACCGGGGACGGCTCGACCGTGCTCCGGGTGCGCGCCCTGCAGTGCCTGCGCGAGCCGCGCACGGAGGTCGGCGCGGTGGCGCGGGTGGCCGTCAACGTGCACGGCGCCCCGGACGGCGCACTGCGCCGCGGCGAGGTGCTGCTCACCCCGGACCGCTGGCTGCTCACCGACGTGGCCGACGTCCGGGTCACCGGCGAGCCGGCCGGGGACCTGCCCCGTACCGTGACCCTGCACCTCGGCACGGCCGCCGTGCCGGTGACCGTCCGCCCCCTGGGCGAGGACACCGCCAGGCTCACCCTGAGCCGCCCGCTGCCGCTGCGCGTCGGGGACCGGGCCGTGCTGCGCGAACCGGGCGGCGGCCGCCCGCCGTGCGCGACGACCGTCCTCGACGTGCGCCCGCCGCGCCTGGCCCGGCGCGGCGCGGGCCGGGCGCGCGCGGCGGAACTCGCCACGATGACGGGGGAGCCCGACGGCGCCGCCGAGCTGCGCCGCCGCGGCCTCGTCCGCCGTACGGACCTGCTGGCGATGGGCGTGCCCGCGCCCGGCGCGCCCGTCACCGGCGACTGGCTGGCCGACGCGGCGCACTGGGCACGGCTGCGCGAGCGGCTGTCCGCCGAGATCGGCCGGCACGCGCGGCGCAACCCCATGGAACCGGGCCTGCCCACGGAGGCGGCCCGGCGGCTGCTGGAGCTGCCCGACCGCGCCCTGGCCGACGCCCTCGCCCGCACCCCGGGCCCGGCCGAAGTCCGGTGCCATGAGGGCCGGTTGTACGGCACCGACCGCACCGCGCCCGTGCTGCCGCCGGCCCTGGCCGCCGCCGTCGCCGCCGTACGCCGCGACCTGGCCGAGGCACCCTTCCGGGCCCCCGAGGCCGACCGCCTCGCCGCCCTCGGGCTGCGCCGCAGGGAACTGGCCGCCGCTGTCCGGGTGGGCGCGCTGCTGAAGATCGCTGACACCGTGGTGCTGCTGCCGGGGGCGGATGCCCGTGCGGCGGCCGTACTGCGCGGCCTGCCGCAGCCGTTCACCCTGAGCGAGGCCCGCAAGGCACTCGGCACCACCCGCCGGGTCGCCGTGCCACTACTGGAGTTCCTCGACACCCGCGGCCTCACCGAACGCGTCGACGACCGGCACAGACGCTGCCGGGAGGGGGAGACGAACGGAGGCGGACGGGAATCGAACCCGCCTGCCCGAGATCCTCGGACACCTCGGTTTTGAAGACCGGGAGGGCCACCAGGCACCCACACGCCTCCACCGCCCGCCAGGCTACCGGAAGGACCCCGCATGACCGCCACCGACGAGACGCCCGTACGGCTCACGCAGTTCGCCCGAGGCGGCGGCTGCGCGTGCAAGATCCCGCCAGGTGAACTGGAGGACGTGCTCGGCCCGCTGACCTCGGCCGCCCCCGTGCCCAGCCGGGCCCCGCTGCTGGTCGGCGTGGCCACCGGCGACGACGCGGCGGTCGTACGGCTGCCCGCGGTCGAGGGCGGCACGCAGACCATGGCCCTGGTGGGCACGGCCGACTTCTTCAGCCCGGTCGTCGACGACCCCTACGACTGGGGACGCATCGCCGCGGCCAACGCCCTCTCCGACGTGTACGCGATGGGCGGGCAGCCGGTCCTCGCCGTGAACCTGCTGGCCTGGCCGCGGGACGTGCTCCCCTTCGACCTGGCCCGCGAGGTGCTGCGCGGCGGCCTCGACATCGCCGGCGAGGCCGGCTGCCATGTCGGCGGCGGGCACAGCGTGGACGACCCCGAGCCCAAGTACGGCATGGCCGTCACCGGACTCGCCGACCCGGCCCGGCTGCTGCGCAACGACACCGGCCGCCCCGGACTGCCGCTGTCGCTGACCAAGCCCCTCGGCCTGGGCGTGCTGAACAACCGGCACAAGGCCACCGGCGAGTGGTTCGAGCAGGCGGTGGCCACCATGGTCGCGCTCAACCGGGAGGCGTCCGAGGCGGCCCTGGCCGCCGGTGCCACCTGCGCGACCGACGTGACCGGCTTCGGCCTCCTCGGCCATCTGTACAAACTGGCCCGCGCCTCGGACGTGACCGCCGTCCTCGACACCGCCGCCGTGCCCTGCCTGGACGGCGCCCGGGAAGCCGTACGGGACGGTTACGTCAGCGGCGGCACCCGGCGCAACCTGGAGTGGGTGACCCCGTTCACCGACTTCGGCGGCGCGGACGAGGACACCCGGCTGCTGCTGGCCGACGCCCAGACCTCCGGCGGCCTGCTGGTGGCCGGCGAGATCCCCGGCGCTCCGGTGATCGGCGAACTGCGCCCGCGCGGGACGCACTCCGTCGTCCTCGCCTAGCACCTCTCCCGTCAGGGATCGGTTCCGGTACGGGCGTCGATGCCCGCCCGCGCCCGGTAGGCACGTACCAGGGCGGGCGCCGCCGGGCCGCGGGGGCGGCGGCCGGGCCGGATGTCCACGGCGAACGCCTTGGTCTCCTGGATGTGGGTGTTCGGGTCCAGCGACAGATGCACCAGCTCGTTGGCCGCGTCGCCGGTGCTGTACCCGTTGGGGCCCCAGTGGTAGGGCAGCCCCACCTGGTGCAGGACGCGGCCGTGCACGGTCAGCGGGGTCATCCGGTCGGTGACCAGCACCCGTGCCTCGATGACACCACGGGCGCTGACGATCGTCGCCCAGCCGGTGTGCTCCAGGCCGCGTTCGGCGGCCAGCTCCGGCGACACCTCGCAGAAGAACTCCGGCTGCAACTCCGCGAGGTAGGGCTGCCAGCGGGACATGCCGCCCGCCGTGTGGTGCTCGGTGAGCCGGTAGGTGGTGGCCACGTACGGGAAGACCTCCGTGCCCGGTTCGAGGCCGCTGGGCTGGTAGCGGTTGTCCGGGACCGGCGGCATCAACTGCCGTACCGGATTGCGCTGCTGCCCGTACAGCAGGTTCGGGAAGGGCGAGTCCTGCGGCTCGTAGTGGGTGGGGAGCGGGCCGTCGGTGAGCCCGGAGGGCGCGTACAGCCAGGCCTTGCCGTCGGCCTGCATGATGAACGCGTCGGTGCCCGACAGCGCCTCGGCACCGGTGGCGTCCGGCGGCGGCCGGTGGTCGGGGGCCTTGTCCTTCGTGAAGTCGGCGACGTCGTGGCCGGTCCACTCCCGCCGCTCGGCGTCCCACCACACCAGCGCCTTGCGCTCGCTCCACGGCCGCCCGGCCGGGTCCGCGGAGGCCCGGTTGTAGAGGATCCGCCGGTTGGCGGGCCAGGCCCAGCCCCACTTTGCGGCCACCCAGTCCTGCTCCCGGCCCGGTGTACGGCGGGCGGCCTGGTTGACGCCGTCGGCCTGGACACCGCAGTAGATCCAGCAGCCGCAGGTGGTCGACCCGTCCCCGCGCAACTGCTCGTAGGAGGACAGCGGCCGGCCCTCGGCGTCCCGGCCGTTGATCTCGGCCAGCACCGCCTCCGCGTCCGGCTCCGCCCGCGGATCGCCCTCGGGCGCGTAGTCCCACGTCAGGTCCAGTACCGGCCGGTCCATGGGGTCGGCCGACCCGGCCAGCTTGTCCCGGACGATCCGCCCGAGGTGATAGGTGAACCACAGGTCGCTGCGGGCCTCGCCGGGCGGGTCGACGGCCTTGTGGTGCCATTGCAGCAGCCGCTGGGTGTTGGTGAAGCTGCCGTCCTTCTCGGTGTGCGCGGCGGCCGGCAGGAAGAACACCTCGGTGCCGATGTCCTCGGTGCGCAGCTCCCCGGACTCGATCTCCGGGCCGTCCTTCCACCAGGTGGCCGACTCGATCAGCGAGAAGTCGCGGACGACCAGCCAGTCCAGGTTCGCCATGCCCAGCCGCTGCAGCTTGGCGTTGGCGGAGCCGACCGCCGGGTTCTCGCCCATCAGGAAGTAGCCCTTGCAGACCCCTTCCAGCTGCGCCATCACCGTCTCGTAGGTGGAGTGCGAGCCGGTCAGCCGCGGCAGGTGGTCGAAGCAGAAGTCGTTGTCCGCCGTGGCCGCCTCACCCCAGTACGCCTTGAGCAGGCTGACCAGATACGCGCGCATGTTGCCCCAGTAGCCCTTGCGGGCCGACTCCTCGCGCACGAAGGCGTCCAGGCCGTCCTGCCGGTGGGCGTGCGGCATCGGGATGTACCCGGGCAGCAGGTTGAACAGGGTGGGGATGTCCGTGGACCCCTGGATGGAGGCGTGCCCGCGCAGCGCCAGGATGCCGCCGCCGGGCCGCCCGATGTTCCCGAGCAGGCTCTGCAGCACGGAGGCGGCACGGATGTACTGCACGCCCACGGTGTGCTGGGTCCAGCCGACCGCGTAGGCGAACGCGGTGGTCCGCTCGCGCCCGGAGTTCTCCGTGACCAGCTCGCACACCCGCCGGAACAGGTCCTGCGGCACCCCGCAGACCTGTTCGACCAGCTCCGGCGTGTAGCGGGCGTAGTGCCGCCTGAGCAGCTGGAGCACGCACCGCGGATGCGTCATGCTCTCGTCGCGCTCGGGCTCCCCCTCGCCGATGTCCGCGCCGCCCGACCCGTGGGCCTCGCCGCGCGCCGCCTCGCTCACCGAGGTACCGCCGCCGGTGCCCTCGTCGTACTCCAGGTCGCGCTCGCCGGCCACCGCCTGCATCCCGGTGCCCTCGTACTGCCAGCTGCTGTTGTCGTAGCCGCGGCCGTCCGCGTCCAGCCCGGAGAACACGCCGTCCAGGTCCTCGGTGTCCCGGAAGTCCTCGCGCAGCACCACCGGGCCGTTGGTGTAGGCCACGACGTAGTCACGGAAGTACGCCTCGGTGCTCAGGACGTGGTTGATGATGCCGCCGAGGAAGGCGATGTCCGAGCCCGCCCGCAACGGCACGTGCACGTCCGCCAGCGCGCTGGTGCGGGTGAACCGCGGATCGACGTGGATCACCTTCGCGCCCCGGGCCTTGGCCTCCATCACCCACTGGAACCCGACCGGATGGCACTCGGCCATGTTCGAGCCCTGGATGACGACGCAGTCCGAGTTCTGCAGGTCCTGCTGGAAGGTGGTCGCGCCGCCGCGGCCGAACGAGGTTCCCAGACCGGGAACGGTGGAGGAGTGTCAAACACGCGCCTGGTTCTCGATCTGGATCGCGCCCAGAGCGGTGAACAGCTTCTTGATGAGGTAGTTCTCCTCGTTGTCCAGCGTCGCGCCGCCCAGGCTCGCCAGCCCGAGGGTGCGCCGGGTCCGGACCCCGTCGGCCTCCCACTGCCAGCCCTCCCGGCGGGCCGCGATCACCCGGTCGGCGATCATGTCCATCGCCGTGTCCAGGCCGAGCCGCTCCCACTCGGTGGCGTGCGGACGCCGGTACAGGACGTGGTGCTCCCGGGCGCTCCCGGTGGTCAGCTGGAGGCTGGCCGAGCCCTTGGGGCACAGCCGGCCGCGTGAGATCGGCGAGTCCGGGTCGCCCTCGATCTGGGTGACCCGGCCGTCCTCGACGTAGACGTTCTGGCCGCAGCCCACGGCGCAGTACGGGCAGACCGACTTGACGACCCGGTCCGAGGTGGCGACCCGGGGCGTGAGCCGCGTGCTCGGCCCGCTCTTGGCGGCGGCCCCGCGGCCCAGCGGGTCGGTGCCCGTGAGCTGGCGGTACACCGGCCAGGAGTCGATCCAGGTGCGTACGCCCATGGGATCAGCCCTCTCGGTGCCGGGATCAGCCCTCGCGGTACTGCTCGGGTCCTGCTGCCGTGCCCCGCAGCCGGGTCGGCCGTCGCGGAGTACCCGCGGCGGACCGGACGAAACCCGGTCCCCCGGGCGCCGGAGTCCGCGCTCCGGTCAGCCGTCCAGCCGACCGGAGCGCTCCCGCAACCGCTCCCGCTGCGGTACGACCGTGTATCTGGGGTCCTCGGCCGAGGCCACCCCGGCGTGGAACACCGCGAACCGCAGTGCCGCCGAACCGGCCAGCAGCGTCGCCCCGGCCACCAGTGCCGCACCCCGGCCGCACCGCCGGTCGGCACCCCGGCCGCACCGGCGGTCCGCACCCGCGTACGCCGCCAGCCCGGCGCCGCCCGCCGTCAGCACCTCGGCGGCCCGCAGCAGCCGGTGCGCCCGTCCCCGCGCGAACGGCTCGGCCGCCAGCCCCATCCGCCGTTCCATCACCCGGAAGGCGCCCAGCTCCAGCGCGGCGCCGAGCACCGCCAGCCGGCGGGCCGGGCCCGTCTGCCCGGGCGGCGCGCCCAGCAGCGCGAGACCGGCCGCCGCGCAGGCGGCGGAGCCCGCGAAGACGAACGGCAGCTCGCGGTAGCCCTCGTGCCAGGACGGCACCGCCGTGTCGGAGAGCAGCACGGCGGTGTAGGTGGCGACCGCCGGGCCGAGCAGGGCCGCGCCCGCAGTGGCGGCCGCCCCGACGAGGCGGTGGCGGCCCGCGACATCGGTGGCGGCGGCGGCCATCGTCAGCGGCGCGTACCCGGCCAGCAGCCACGACCCCATGTTCATCGGCGAGGTCGGCTTGAACACGCGCAGCATGTTGACGAAGCGGGCGGGCCGGCCCAGGTCGTGCACGAGTGCGCCCAGCGACACGGTGATGGCGCCCGCCGCGCCCAACTTCGCCACCCGGGCCAGCCCGGGCCGCCCAAAGGCGTGCCCGCCGGCCGCCAGCAGCGACGACCCGCCCGCCAGGCCGCCGAGATACAGGTAGCCAGCGATGTCCAGCGCCGCCCACGGGGGCTTGTTCAGGACGGGCTTGCCGTAGTACGACGAGAACTCGGCCTCGGGCACCACCGGCTGCTCGCCGCGTGAGCGCCGCCCGCGCCGGCGGCGTCCACCATGGCCACCGGTCGGCGCGTCCCGCCCGGGGCGCGCTCCCTCGACTCCGCCCCGGGTGACGTCCGATCCGCCGCTCATCGTGGCCTCCTGGCGAAGGCGGCGGCGCCCAGCGCGGCGAGCGAGGCGGCGGCCAGCGCCGCGTGCTTCCACATCGCGGGCAGGTCGCGGGTGGTGACCACCGGGTCCGGCGGCAGGCCGTAGACCTCGGGGTCGTCGAGCAGCAGGAAGAACGCGCCGTCGCCGCCGACCCCGTCGTCCGGGCTCTCGCCGTACA
Organism: Streptomyces sp. NPDC047017; assembly: GCF_040644175.1. Taxonomy (NCBI): domain Bacteria; kingdom Bacillati; phylum Actinomycetota; class Actinomycetes; order Kitasatosporales; family Streptomycetaceae; genus Streptomyces; species Streptomyces sp. NPDC047017. The sequence continues at coordinate 69,361 of NZ_JBEYVW010000003.1, forward strand.
GCCGGGCGTCGGTGACCCCGGCGGCGTGCAGCCGCGCCACCCGGGCACCGGCCCGCTCGCGCAGCTCGTCGAGCGGGCCGAACTGGATGGAGTCGGTGGGGCACGCCTTGGCGCAGGCCGGTTCCATGCCCACGCCGAGCCGGTCGTAGCACAGGGTGCACTTCCAGACCCGTCCGTCGCCCTCACGCTGGTCGATGACCCCGTACGGGCAGGCCGGCACGCAGTATCCGCAGCCGTTGCACACGTCCTCCTGGACCACGACCGTGCCGAACTCGGTGCGGAACAGCGCCCCGGTGGGGCACACGTCCAGGCAGGCCGCGTGCGTGCAGTGCTTGCACACGTCGGAGGACATCAGCCAGCGCAGTTCGGTGCGGCCGTCGGGGGAGAGGGGCGCGATCCGCCCGGGGCCGTCCGGGCCGTCCGGGCCGTCCGGGCCATCCGGGTCGTCCGGGACCGCAGGGGTGGGGGAGCCGGACAGCCGGCGGGCGGCCTCGAAGACGTCGACATCCTCGTGACCGGCGTTCTCGTGGGCGACGCCGCTCTCCTGCCCGCCGCCCGACGGCTTGCGCTGCTCGATGAAGGCCACGTGCCGCCAGGTGTCGGCGCTCAGTCCCTGCGTGTTGTCGTAGGACATGCCGGTCAGCTCCAGGCCGTCCTCCGGCACCGCGTTCCACTCCTTGCAGGCCACCTCGCACGCCTTGCAGCCGATGCACACCGAGGTGTCGGTGAAGAAGCCCATGCGCGGCGGGGCGTCGGGGTAGCCGGCCGCCCGCGCCACGTCCGGCTGCGGTCCGTACCACTGGTTCCCGGACGGGGGCTTACCGGACTGGGCCTTCCCGGACTGGGCCTTCCCGGACAAGGCCGGGAAGGCGCCGTCCGCCGGCACCGCGTCGCCCTCGGTCATGGTCCGGCCTCCTCGCTCGGCTCCCGCCGCACGGCACGTCCGGCGCCCTCGACGAGCCTGGCACGGGTGCCCGGCGGCCGCGCGGCCGAAACCGTCCGCACCACGGCCCCCATACGGGTGGGAGAGCGGGCGGCGCGGTTTCGGCGCCACCGGCGGGGAAACCCCGACGCGCACCGCGAACACGGCCGTGACCTGCGGCCCCACTCACCGAGGAGTAGCCGATGACCGTGACCTCAGACATGCTCCAGGTGTGCCCGGCCGGTCCGGGCGCGGCCGACACCGAGACCCTGGCCGACTGCATCGACCGGTGCCTGGACTGCGTCCAGACGTGCACGGCCTGCGCCGACGCCTGCCTGGCCGAGGACACGGTCACCGAACTGCGCGCCTGCATCCGCACCGGGCTGGACTGCGCGGACATCTGCGACGCCACCGCACGCGTCCTGTCCCGCCACACGGGCTACGGCGAGGACGTCACCCGCGACGTCCTCGCCGCCTGCGCGGCCGCCTGTGAGGCGTGCGCCGCCGAGTGCGCCGGGCACGCGCCGGCGCACGCCCATTGCGGGGTGTGCGCCGAGGCCTGCCGCCGCTGCGCGCGCGCCTGCCGGACGCTGCTGGAGGCGCTGCGCTGAGCGCCGGCCCGAGCGGCTGGTCCAGACAGCTGGTCCAGACAGCCGGTCCGAACGGCCGGTCCGCTCAGGGCTCCAGGTCCGGCGGCAGATGGTCGTTGTGCCACGCGATGGCGCGCCGGATCTCCGGTTCGTGCAGTCCGGTGCGGCAGCCGAGCTGCACCATGGTGAGCACGTGCGTGCCGGTGGCCAGGGCGCGGTCGATCTTCGCGGCCCAGAGTTCCTCCTGCACGAAGGGCCGCAGCCGGTAGCGGTCGCGGACCGCGGCCAGATGCGCCTCGCAGCACGCGGTGACGGGACGCAGCCCGTCGAACCAGTCACGGGTGGGATGCACCGCCGAGGAATCGGGCACGTACTCGCGCACCGCCTCGTCCGCCGGGAAGGTGCGGGCACACAGGTCGCACAGCTCCAGCGGCAGCGGCTCGGCCGACCGTGCGCGCTTCTTGCGCTTCCACATCGCGACTCCCGTGGGCAGGATGTGCTCCGCACCTAGGGGTTGCCCGGCCCGCCGGCGCCGAAACGCCACCCGGCAGGGCCCCGGCCAGGCCGCCGCGGACCGGTTCGGCCCGCAGGTGCTGCCCCGGCTGCGGGACGCGTACCTGGAGCCCTGGACCGGACCCGGGCGCACGGCGGCGGAGCTGCGGCGCGCGGTGCGCCCGGCCTGGCGGCTGGGCGCGCTGGGCCGGGCCGGCGCCTGGCTGCGCGTCTTCGCCCGCGCGGCCGACCCGGCGGCGGGCGCGAAAGCGGCCCGGCACCTGCTGGAGCAGGTCGCCGAGCCGCCCGTCTGACTCTGTCTCTGTCCGGTCCAGCTATGTCCAGCTATGTCCAGCTGCGTCCGGCTGTTTTCGGCTATGTCCGGCGGACGCGTCAGTTCCACAAGGGGTACGTCACCATGCGCCCGTACCCGTCCGGCCGCGCGCCGGGGAAGACGAGGCTGAGCCGGGTGAAGTGCTCGACGCGCGGATTCTTCTTCCACGGCTCCGGGTGGTCGAACCGCACGAGGACCCGGTACGAGTGGAACTTCCCGGCCGCGCAGTACGGCTTGCAGTCGTTGACGTAGTTGACGCCCTCGGCCACCGCCGAGCGGCTGTTCCACTTCGCCCAGTGCAGCGAGGACAGCCGGCTGTTGCCGTCGCCGCAGGCGAGGATGAACGCCTCGGGACGGGACTGCGGCTTCCACAGGCAGTCGACGAACACGGGCTGTCCGTGTCCGGTGCGCGCGGCCGCAGGCTGCGCCGATGGCGCGGCGGAGGCCGTTCCCAGACCCGCGCTGAGCAATACGGCGGCCCCCAGGGTCACCGCTGTCCTCACTGTGTGTCCGCCCATGTGTCCGCCCATGTTCGCTCCCGGCCGACGACGTCAGAACTCCTCCATGACGCTACGACTCCACCGCCGGATGCACCACTCGGACGGAGCAGCGGCGTCCCTCGGACGGAGCAGTGCCCTCGCTCAGTCGGGGGAGTGCCGGCGCGGGGGCACGCCGGGCAGCGGGTCGCCGTCCGGGGCCTGCTGGCAGGTGTCGCACAGTTCGTGGTGGCCGTCAGGGGTGATGACGGTCCCCCAGCCCAGGCACTGCTCGCAGTCGCGGGCCCGGTGCACATCGGGGTGGGGAGGCGGGGTCGGGCTGTGGTGGGCTCCGTACGCCATACGGGAGCGGCTCCTCGAACTCGCGGTGGGGATGCGCACCATTTTGTCTGATTTTTCGGAGTTGTCCAGAAGCTCGCTCTCCGCGCCCGCACCCGCACGGACCGCGACCGCCCCGGCGGGCGCGGCCGGGGCGGCCTGAAGCGCCGGGACGACGGGGTATCGCCGGGGCGGCCTGAAGCGCCGGGACGGCCCGCCTAGGGGCGTACGCCGTCGATCGCGATGTCCAGGTGGCGCGGTCCGCGCAGCACCGCGTTCTCCCGGTACGGCGGCGGGTCCTCGACCAGCCGCGGGTTGTCCAGCCGGCGGGCCAGCTCGACGAGCGCGATCTGCGTCTCCAGCCGGGCCAGCGGCGCGCCGAAGCAGACGTGGATGCCGCTGCCGAACCCGAGGTGCTGGATGTCCCCGCGGTCCGGGTCGAAGCGGTCGGGGTCCTCGAAGCGCTCCGGGTCCCGGTTGCCCGCGGCCAGCGCGAGCCAGATCCGCGAGCCCTTGGGGATGGTCACCCCGCGCAGCTCGATGTCCGCGACACAGGTGCGCGAGGGCACCAGCTGCACCGGCGGTTCGTAGCGCAGGAGTTCCTCCACGATGTCGACGGCGAGGCCGGGTTCCTCGCGCAGCCGCTCCAGGTACTGCGGGTGCCGCAGCAGCGTGAGCATGCCGTTGGTGATGAGGTTGACGGTGGTCTCGTGCCCCGCGATCAGCAGCAGTACCGCCGTGCTGAGCACCTCCATCACCGACATGGCGCCGCCCGGGCCGTGACCGGTCGTCAGGTCGGACAGCATGTCGTCACGGGGCTCCTTCTTGCGCTGCTCGACCAGCCCGGCCAGATACATGCCCAGCTGCATCCGTGCCTCCTGCGCGGCGCGCTGCACCGGGGCCTCCGGGTCGTTGCGCGAGTCCGGGTCCAGGCCGGTGACGATCGGGTCCACCCAGGCGCGGAAGCGCGGCTCGTCCTCGCGCGGCACCCCGAGCAGCCGGCAGATCACGGTCACCGGGAAGGGGTACGCGAACTGGTCGACGAGGTCGATCTGCCGGGCGTCGGTGAGACCGTCCAGCAACTCGCCGACGATCCGGCCGAGTTCGCCGCGCATGGAGTCGATCCGGTGCGGCCGGTGCGGCGGCCCGAAGGAGCCGTTGGCGATCTTCCGCAGCCGGTCGTGCTCGGGCGGGTCGAGCCGGATGAAGCTCGGCGGCAGGCCCGTGCCCTCCGAGTCCGGCAGCTCGTCCTCGTCGGGGGCCGTGAGGTTGGTGGCGTCGGAGCTGATCCGCGGGTCGTGCAGCAGCCCGAGGATGTCGTAGTACGAGCTGATGACGTACGGGCCGCCCTCCTCGTGCAGCACCGGTGTCCTGCGGAGTTCCTCGTACAGCGGGTAGGGGTCGGCGCGGTGGGAGAAGTCGGTGATCCGGCGCAGGAGGGAGGGGTGCGACATGGGGGTCCTCGGGGCGTGAAGGGGGCGCGGGGCCGGCGGGGCGGCGGGACGGTGGTGGCGGGGGCGGCGGCGGTCAGTGGCGGGCCGGGGTGAAGACCATCCGCCGGTCGGTGGGGGAGTAGCCGCTGAGCGTCACGGTCGGGCCGTGCGTCGGCAGCGACGGGTCGGGGAAGTCGGCCGGGACCGGCTTGCGTCCCTCGGGCCGGCGGTCCACGGTCGGGTACTCCACCGGGAACGGCGCGCCCGTCTCGATCTGCCGCTCGTAGAACTCCAGCCACCGCGTGTCGTCGAAGCTCACCGCCGCGATCACCCGGCCCTGGTAGCCGTACACCCCGACGAACCGGCGCTCGGCGAGCGAACCCTGGGTGATCATGATCTCGTCGCCCATCGACGGCACACCGACCGACTTGATGTTCACACCGAACTGCGAGGACCAGAAGGCGGGCACCCACATGTGCGGGCGCCGGTCGGAACTGGCGCTGATCATGTTGTGCGCGGCCACCTCGGCCTGCGCGACGGCGTTGCCCCAGTGCTCCAGGGACAGGAACTGGTAGCCGAACAGCGGATGCGGGGAACGGGCCACGTCACCGGCGACGAACACGTCGTCGGTGACGATGCCCCGGAAGTCGAAGGCCCGGCAGCCCGCGTCGCAGGCGATGCCGCGCGGCCCGGCGCCCAGCCCGGAGCCGGTCAGCCAGTCGGTGTTGCGGCTCGCGCCCAGGCACACCACCACCACGTCCGTCTCGACGACACTGCCGTCGGACAGATGGGCGGCGCGCACCCGGCCGACCGAATCGCCCTCCAGGCCGGTGACCATGACACCCGTGCGCAGGTCCACCCCGTTGTCGTGGTGCATCTCCGCGGCCACCGCGCCGACCACCCCGCCCAGGGCGCCCACCAGCGGGGCGCCCGCGCGCTCGGCCACCGTGACCGCGATGGACTGGGCCCGGCAGGCCGAGGCGATCTCCGACCCGGTGAACCCGGCGCCGATCACGAACACCCGGCGCGGCCCGGCCTTCATCCGGCGCTCCAGCCGCACGGCGTCGTCCCGGGTGCGCAGCACGAAGACCCCGTCGAGCTGGGCCTCCTCCTCCTTCGGCCAGGGCCGGGCCCGCACTCCGGTCGCGATCAGCAGCCGGTCGTAGGGGACCTCGTCGCCGTCCGCGAGCCGTACCCGCTTGTCGGCCAGGTTCAGTCCCGAGGCCGCCACGCCCAGCCGCCAGGTGGCGTCGGTCTCGCGGCGCCGGGGCAGGTCCGTACGCTCCGGCGAGGCCTTGCCGAGCAGCACCGCCTTGGACAGCGGCGGACGGTCGTACGGCGGATGCGGCTCGTCGCCGATCATGGTCAGCGAACCGGTGAAACCCTCGGCGCGCAGTGTCTCCGCGGCCCGCAGTCCGGCCAGCGAGGCCCCCACGACGACGATGCGGCCCTCGCGCCGGAGCCACTCGTGGAACTGCTCAGCGGGCATCGGACGCCTCCTGACCGGCCCCGGCGGACGGCTCGTCCCCCGGGTGCAGGCCGTCCGCGGTGATCGCCTGCACCGGACAGGCGGCGACGGCGCGTGCCACCTGCTCGTGCTGCTCGCCGTCGGGCCCGGGGTTGTAGACGAGCGCCTCCTCGCCGTGCATCGTGAACACGTCCGGGGCGAGGAACGCGCACTGCGCGTAGCCCTGGCACCTGTTGAGATCGACGACAAGCCTCATTGGCGACCCGCCCTTCCGGCGGCCAGGTCCGCGGGGCCCGCCCGCTCGGCGGGCACCCTCGGACGGCGGTCATCTCCCCCACGCCAGGATCGGAGGCGGGGCGGGCCGCCCGCGCGGCGGAGCCCGCCGAAGGAGTGACGCCCGCCGCCCGCCCGCCGGCCGCTCAGGCCACCGCCGTGCCCTGCCGGGCGCGACGGCCGCCCACCACCAGGATGTGCGCGCTGACGACCAGGGCCCAGGCCGGGAAGACCAGCTCCGCCCAGGGCACGTTGGAGGAGGCGAACAGCAGCGTCAGCGCCGCCAGCACGCCCAGCACGGTCAGCCACCGCGGCAGGACGCCGAACCGGTGCCCCATCACCGATAGCGAGCAGGTGAAGACCGCCGCCATGCGCATCGCGTACCCGGTCATCAGCGTGTACGCGAAGCGGCGGCCGAAGTCCCACGCGGCCGGGTCCGGCGGGGCCGCGCCCGGCGGGTGCGCGGTCGCGAGGACGGCGTCGGCCGCCGCGGCCGCACCGAACATCGTGGCGACGAAGACCAGCCCGCTGCCCAGGAAGACGGTCGCCAGGAACTTGTCCTCGGCCGCCCCCACATGGGCGCGCACCACTCCGACGAACCACAGGAAGCAGATCCCGGCCAGCGGCACCAGGCCGAGCGCCGCCCGGACCGCGTCCCGCCGCGCGGGGTCGGTGAACCCCGCCGGGGTGGCGGCGCCGGCGCCCTGCGGGAGTCCCAGCCGCATCAGGACGACGGCCGCCGCGAGCAGCAGCGCGAACAGGACGCCCGCGAGACCGGCCGCCCGCGGGGCCCGCAGCGCCCGCCGCGCCGGCCCGTCCACCGGCTCGTCCACGGGTCCGTCCACCGGTCCGGTGTCGGTCACCTGCGGTAGCCGAGGACGGTCATCATGCCGGACTCGGAGTGGTACTGGTTGTGGCAGTGCAGCATCCACAGGCCCGGGTTGTCGGCGTAGAAGTCGACCACCAGCTTGCGGTGCGGCAGCACGATCGCGGTGTCCTTGCGCGTGCCCACGTCGTCGAGGCCGGTCAGCGCGAACGTGTGGCCGTGCAGGTGCAGCGGGTGCCACATGTCGGTGGAGTTGATGAGGGTGAGCCGGACCCGTTCGTCCTGGTGGACCGCGTGGCGCTGCGCGACGGAGTAGGGCTTGTGGTCGAACATCCAGTTGTACTGCTTCATGTTGCCGGTGGCCCGGATGCGGATCTCCCGGTCGGGCTTGCGGTCGTCGCGCAGCGCCACCGACTCGTGGGGCACCATCCGCCGCGCCGGGACCAGCCGCCCGTCCAGTTCGCCGGGGCGCACCGAGGGCGCGGGCACGCCCTTGGCGCTGTCGGTGCGCAGCACGGCCAGCGCGTTCGCCTTCTTCCCCTTGCCCTCGGCGAGCGCCACCAGAGGGAACGTTCCGTCCTTGGCCGTGACGACCACGTCGTAGCGTTCGGCCATACCGATGAGCAGGGCGTCCGTCGTGCAGTGCTCGACCGGGTAGCCGTCGGTGTGCGTCACCGTCATGGTGTGGCCGCCCAGGGCCACCCGGAACGCGGTGTCGCCGCCGGCGTTGATGAACCGCAGCCGGATCCGGTCGCCGGGCCGGGCCCGGAACACCGAAGGCGCGGTCGGGACGCGGCCGTTGATGAGGTAGTAGGGGTAGTCGACATTGCCGCCCATGCCGTCCAGGAGCCGGCTGTGGGAGTCCCGCAGGACCCGGGAGGGGCCGCCGCCCTTGGCCGCGCCCGGCGCGGGGGAGTGGGCCGCGCCGGAGTGCCGGCCGGTGGGGGCGTGGTGCCCGGCGGAACCACCGTGGGCGCCGCCGCCCATGTCCATGCCCATCGGCGCCTTGCCCCCGTGCAACTGGCTCAGCACCCCGTCCGGGGTGGAGCCGTCCACGCCGTCCACCCAGTCGTCCAGCACGACGACCCACTCCTTGTCGTACGACAGGGGCTCCTTGGGGTCGTCCACGACCAGCGGCGCGTACAGGCCCCGGTCGAGCTGCATGCCCTGGTGGGAGTGGAGCAGGTACGTGCCCGGGTAGGCCACGGCGAACCGGTAGCCGAAATCCGTGCCCGGCTCGATGGCCTCCTGGGTGAGGTCCGGCACGCCGTCCATGTCGCAGCGCAGGCGCACACCGTGCGAGTGCAGGGTCGTCGACACGGGCAGGCGGTTGGCGAGCGTGAGGTCGAGGATGTCGCCCGCGGTCACCCGGACCTCCCGGCCCGGCGCCCCGTCCCCGTACGCCCAGGTGCGCACCGTGTGCCCGCCCAGGTCGATCGAGGTCTCCTGGGCGGTGAAGCGGAACTTGCGCACCGGCCCGGTCCCGCGCTTCTTCTCCGCGGCCAGGACCTCGGGGTCGGACGGGTTCACATAGCCCTTGGGCCCCTTGGGGACGAAGCGGCGTGGCCCGTCGGCCGAGCCGGGCGTCGCCCCCTCGCCCGGACCTCGCGAGGACCCCGGGCCGGAGGGCGAGTCGGCCCCGGAACAGGCACCCAGGAGACCCGAACCGGCAGCCATGATCGAGGCACTGAGCACGGTGCGCCGCGTATGTGTGTGCATGAATGAATAACACACGTTTTGGGGCGATATGTGGGAGAACTAGGACGGCGCGTCCGCCGATGCGGGCAACCAATGTGCGGGCCGTGACGCTCCGCTGCCGGGGTGTGATCACCCGGGTGGCCGAAACCAATCGCCCGGCACGGGGAACGAGCGCGGTCGAGGACTCCCGATGCCGGGGAACGCCGACGGCGGCGGCACCGGCCCGGCCGGTCCCGCCGCCGCTGACGCCGGATCAGCTGGTGCGCGCGCCGCTTCTTCGGGCGTTGTTGTACAGGCGCAGCAGATGTTTGGCCACGGCGCACGGTGTGGCGTCGGCATGGCACTGGCGGCAGGTCTGCAGGTGGTGCTGGTAGTCAGAATGCGCTTGCTGCAGAGCAGCGCCCTGGGACGGCATGAGGATCCTCGCACGGGGGGTGTGGACGGCAGAAGGCGCTCAACTTGAATGTAGGGAGCACCCGAAACCGCAGTTGATCACAGTTACTCCCGGTAGAGGAAAGCGGCTTCCGGCCACGCTGCGCCACCGTCCTGGGGGTCACGCACCCGGTCGCGCGGAGTACGCCCACCAGCGGCCCTCATGCCGGTTCACCGCGATCGGCCGGCCGAAGCAGGCCGTCAGCCACGGGCCGGTCAGCACCTCCCGCACCGCCCCGCCGGCCAGGACCCGCCCCTCGCGCAGCAGCAGGGCGTGACTGACGGCGGGGGACAGCTCCTCCAGGTGATGGGTGACCGTCACCGTGGACAGCCGCGGCCGGCCCTGGGCCAGCCGGTGCATCGCCTCGACGAGATCCTCGCGCGAGGGCAGGTCCAGCGCGTTGAACGGTTCGTCGAGCAGCAGCAGCGCCGGATCGGCCATCAGCGCCCGGGCGATGAGGACCCGCGCCCGCTGCCCGCCCGAGCACACCCCGTACGGCCGCTCGGCCAGCTCCTTGATGTCCAGCTCCGCGAGGAGTTCGTCCGCACGCCGGCGCACCCGCTCGTCGTACATCCGCCACAACGGCTGCACGGTGCCGGTGTGCCCGGTCAGCACCACGGCGCGCGCGTCCAGGTCCTGCGGCACCCGCTGGGCGGAGGTGACATGCCCGATCCGGGCCCGCAGCTCCCGTACGTCGACCCGGCCGAGCCGGGCGCCCAGCACCTCCACGGTGCCGGTCGTGGGGTGCATCAGGGCGCCGAGCAGCCGCAGCAGTGTCGTCTTGCCGGCCCCGTTGGCACCGAGCAGCGCCCAGTGCTCGCCGGGCCGGACGGTCCAGTCGACGCCGTCGAGGATCACCTGGTCGGTGGTGAACCGGCGCACGCTCACCCCGCTCAGCGCCACCACGGCCGCCGGGCCCGCCGGTTCCCGCTCCGTCGTCGTCTCCTCGGCCATCCCAGGGCTCCCCTCGACGCGTTCGTCCCTCGCCGCAACGGCACCCCTGACGTTAGATGCATCCGGCAGCTGTCCGCCGGTGCGTCCGGTGCGTGGACGGCCGGGTCAGATGCCGGGGCGGAAACAGGCGATGACGGTCTTGCCGTGCGGGCAGGGGCGCGTCTCCCAGTCGTCGGCCAGGGCGTCGACGAGGAGCATGCCCCGCCCGCCCAGCCGCTCGGCGCTCGGCTCGCGCGGCGCCGGCACCTGGCTGGAGGAGTCGTGGACGGCGATGTGCAGACAGCGTTTGTCCCAGGTCAGCACCAGCTGGGCGGAGCTGTGGGCGTGCACGTGAGCGTTGGTGACCAGCTCGGAGACGGTCAGCAGGACGGCGTCCACCGTCTCCGGGGCCTCCTTCGTCCAGCCCAGCCGTTCCAGATGCGCGCGGGCCCAGTCCCGGGCCGCCTTCACCTCGCTGTCCAACGGCAGCGAGCGTGCCCAGCCCACCGCCCGAAGCGATGTCTCGTCCACTGTGTGCCCCTCCCGGTCCGGTCCGACGGGAGGCGTGTACCCCGGGGACCGCGCGCGACGCAGCCCGTCCCTCGTTCGGGGCACCGGGTGCGGATGTGACGCGGATGACAGCAAAGAAGGAGGCGTGGCCGACTGGAAGGGGGGTAGGCGCAGCCCCGTGAACAGGGTGGTGAAGGCGGTGGACATGGATTCCGTCCTCCTCGGAGGTGAGCGAAGGGCCTCGGATGCCGACGTGATACGTACGGAAGCGGCCCTCGACGGGGACGGCACGTGCATCGCCGAAGCCCGTCGTCTCGCGGCCGGTTTTCTGACCCGGGTGCGCGCCGAGTACGGGCTGCCGGTCTCCGACCGGGCCATGGACCTGACCCAGCTGGTGGTCAGCGAACTGGTCACCAACGCCCGCAAGTACGCCTCCGGGCCCATCCTGATGGACCTGTGCGTCGTCGGTGAGGCGGTGGAGGTCGCGATCTGGGACAGCGAACCGGTGCTGCCGGTGGCCCGGGCCGCCGATCCGGGCCGGGTGGGCCAGCACGGCCTGGAGATCGTGATGGCCGTGGTGCAGGCATTCGAGGTGCGGCGCGAACCGGTGGGCAAGCGCGTCATCGCCCGCGTCGCCCTGCGCGACATCCCCGACGAGGGCACCCGGCGGCGGCGCACCGGCTGACCGCGGGCGGCCCGGCGCGCACCCGGGCCACCCCGCGCGGCATCAGCCGGCCGCGAGGTCCCGGCTGTCGCCCATCACCACGACCGGGTGCTGCCGCGGGTCCAGCGTGCGCAGCAGGAAGCGCATCGCCGCCTCGGACACGGACACGCACGCCGAGGTGCCGCTGCCGTGGTCCATGTGCAGCCAGATGCCGCCGCCCTTGCGCTGCCCCTGCGGCCGGGTGGGGTCATCGGGCGGGGTGCCCCGCACCCGGTTGTAGTCGATCGCGATCACGTAGTCGAAGTCGTGCCAGGCGTTCTTGCCCCAGGTGTGCGGGGCCTGGAAGGACGCCGACCGGGTGTACGGCAGCTTGGCCCCCGGGTCGGGCAGCACCCCGCCCGCGTCGCTCAGCGTGAACACGCCCACCGGGCTGCGCAGATCGTCCTCGTGGTGGTCGGTCGTCCAGCCCTTCCTGCCGTTGTGCGCCGCCCAGGAGCCGGCCTGCCGCCAGGTCGAGCCGTCCTTGTCGAAGAGCCGCACCGTGGAGTACGGCGAGTCGGGACCGGCGCCGTAGACGGCGACGACCTGACCGGTATCGGCCGGGACACGCCGCCACAGCCGGTCGCCGACGCCCGGCACACGGCGCGCGGCGGTGGCGGGAGACGCCGCGCCCTTCCCCTTCTGGTCGCCGCCGCCCGTGCCCTGAGTGCCTGAACCGCCGCAGCCGCTCAGGCACATGGCCAACGCTCCACCGGCCGTCACCGCGGCCGCCGTCCGTATCGCACCGCTTTTCCGCATGCGGGCATGATTCCATCGCGTTCCTGGCGTTGTGCGCCCACCCCCCGGCGCGGCGTGTCACCCGAACGGCCGCCCGTGGCACGTGGCCCGGTCCGACCCGGTGTCTCCTGGAGTGAGAGAGGCGTCCATCAAGGGAGCCGATCATGTATGAAATGTGTGCAGGAGTCGAGAAACCGGGCGACGCACTGGTGTGGCATGTCATGGCCAAGAGCGCGGCGACCACGCTGTGCGGCCAGCGGCTCGGCCGGCAAGTCGACGAGGCGAGCGCACAGCGGGCCGGTCACTGTTCCACGTGCATGGCCTTGTTCGGGAAGCTGATGACGGCACCGCCGGCCGTCAGCTCTCCGGCCGGCACGGACCGCTGAGGCGGCCCGTGCGCGAAGGGTCTGCCCGCCGGGGAGAAATCCCCGGCGGGCAGACCTGTTTCCGGCCCCGCGGGAGGCGCGGCGGTCAGCACTTTGACCATCTTTTGGCAACGTGGCCCCGTTTCGCATCCTTTCGGGGGCCGATGGGTAACACTGAGCGGCGGAGGGGGGAGGCGTGCGGCGGCGCTGTTCCGTCGTGCCCGTCCCGCAGGAAGGGTCACGCCGGCCTTGGGGAAGGCGGCGCGGGGACAGCCGGGGGGATGCATGACGCGATCGGTTCCGGGGCAGCGCCCTGTCCGTGACGAGGAGTTCACCGGGCGCCCGGAGCTTCCGGTCGTCGTGGTCGGCGCCGGCCCCTACGGGCTGTCCGTCGCCGCGCACCTGCGGGCCGCGGGACTCGCGGTACGCGTCTTCGGTGAGGTCATGGGCAGTTGGCGGCACGCCATGGCGACCGGCATGTTCCTGAAGTCGACGCCCGACGCGGTGGACCTGTCCGTACCGGAGCCCGGCGGGCGGCTCGCGGACTTCCTGCGGGCGCACGGCGAGCCGGAGTTGACCGAGCGGACACCGATCCCGTGCGACATGTTCGTCCGCTACGGCCAGTGGTTCCAGAAGCGGTACGTCGGCGAGGTGGAGCCGGCCCGGGTGGCGGCCGTCGACCGGGCGGCCACCGGACCCGGGTTCACCGTGCGGCTGGACGACGGGCAGCACTTGGCGGCCCGGTCCGTCGTCGTGGCCACCGGCCTCGGCGGCCTCGCCCACATCCCGGGGGTGCTGCGGGCGCTGGCACCCGGCGGGCCGGGCGTGCACGCCCCGGTCTCGCACACCAGCCACCACACCGACCTGTCCCGGTACGCGGGCAGGCGCGTCGCCGTCGTCGGCGGCGGCCAGTCGGCGCTGGAGAGCGCGGCCCTGCTCCACGAGGCGGGCGCCGAGACCCACGTACTCGTACGGGAACGGGACCTGCTGTGGGGCAGCGTCCCGGACCCGGTCCGGCCGTGGCCGCTGCGCGTCCTGCGGCCGTACTCGCCGCTGGGCACCGGCTGGGTCCTGGCCGCCGTCTGCCGGGCGCCGGGCGCCATCCGGCGGCTGCCCCCCACCGCCCGGCTGCTGCTGTTCCGGCGCGCGCTGCGGCCCTCGGGCGGCTGGTGGCTGCGGGACCGGGTCGAGGGCGTCGTACCGGTGCGCACCGCGCGGCGGGTCACCGGGGCCGAGACGGCGGGCGCCGCCGTGCGGCTGGAGATCAGCGGACCGGGCGGCACGCCGGAGAACCTCACCGTCGACCATGTGCTGGCCGCCACCGGCTACCGCCTCGACCTCGACTCCGTCCCGTTCCTGACCCCGGCGGTGCGCGGTGCGCTGCGGCTCGTCCCCGGCTCGAAGGCGCCCCACCTGAGCGCGGCGTTCGAGTCGTCCGTGCCCGGCCTGTACTTCACCGGGTCGCTCGCCGCCCCGATGCTGGGCCCGATGATGCGCTTCGTGGCCGGCACGCAGTACGCCGCCACCCGCGTCGCCCGCGACCTCACCCGCCGCGCGGCCGCCCCCGGGACGTTTGCCTAGCCTCTTTAGGCACCGGCATAATCCCTTCAGGCAAAGGAAGGGGCGGCTGTGCCACGCGCTGGACTCACCACCGAACGCCTGGTCCGGGCCGGTGCGGAACTCGCCGACGAGGTCGGCTTCGACCAGGTGACCGTCTCCGCGCTCGCCAGGCGGTTCGACGTCAAGGTCGCGAGCCTGTACTCGCACCTGAAGAACTCGCAGGACCTGAAGACCAGGATCGCCCTGCTCGCCCTGGAGGAGCTGGCCGACCGGGCCGCCGACGCCCTCGCCGGGCGGGCCGGCCGGGAGGCGCTGGCCGCCTACGCCGACGTCTACCGCGACTACGCCCGCGAGCACCCGGGCCGCTACGCCGCCGCCCGGCTCCGCCTGGACCCCGAGACGGCGGCCGCGAGCGCCGGCGTACGGCACGCGCAGATGACCCGGGCGATCCTGCGCGGCTACGACCTCCCGGAACCCGACCAGACGCACGCCGTCCGCCTGCTGGGCAGCGTCTTCCACGGCTACGTCAGCCTGGAGCTGGCCGGCGGCTTCAGCCACAGCGCCCCCGACTCGCAGGACACCTGGGCCTGGGTCCTGGACCGCCTGGACGCCCTGCTGCGCACGCCCTCGGGGTCCTGAACACCCCTGAACGATCTTGGCAGGGCCGGAAATGACCACCGTCCCCGCCAAGGAACATCCGGCCAAGCCGTGACGACTCGGGCATAGCGATGCTACAAAGGCCGAATGGAAGACCGTTTTGCCCGTCTTCGACGCATACCCGGACGGTCGCTGGTGGGAAAGAGCCCACGAAGCGTCGCCGGACAGGTCTTCATCCTGCAGGTGGCCCTCGTGGTACTGCTGGTGGCCTGCGCCGTCCTCGCCCTCGTCCTGCAGTCGCAGCGCGACACCGGCGCCGAGGCCCGACGCCGCTCCATCGCCGTCGCCGAGACCTTCGCGCACTCCCCGGGTGTCCTGGCCGCCCTGCGCGCCCCCTCCCCGACGGCCGTGCTCCAGCCGATGACCGAGGCCGGGCGCAAGGCGGCGGGCGTGGACTTCATCGTCGTCATGGACACCCACGGCATCCGCTACACCCACCCGATGCCCGACCGCATCGGAAAACGCTTCGTGGGCACCATCGCACCGTCCCTGGCCGGAAAGGTCCACACCGAGAGCGTGAACGGGCCGCTCGGCCACGAGGAGCAGGCGACCGTCCCCGTCGAGAACGACGCCGGCCATGTGGTCGGTCTCGTCTCCGCCGGGCTGAAGGTCAAGAACATCACCAGCCGGGTGGACCGGCAGATCCCCATCATCCTGACCGCCGGAGCGGCCGCCCTCGGCCTGGCCACCGCCGGGACGGCCCTGGTCGGCAGGCGCCTGCGCCGCCAGACCCACAGCCTCGCCCCGGACGAGATGACCCGCATGTACGAGCACCACGACGCGGTGCTGCACTCCGTGCGCGAGGGAGTGCTCATCGTCGGCGGCGACGGCCGGCTGGTGCTGGCGAACGACGAGGCCCGACGCCTCCTGGACCTGCCCCCGGACGCCGAGGGACGGCCCGTCGACGGCCTGCCCGCCCTGGAACCGGAGACGGTCGAACTGCTCACCTCCGGCCGTGAGGCCACCGACGAGGTCCACCTGGCCGGAGCCCGGCTGCTCGCCGTTAACCAGCGGCCCACCGACCGCGACGGCGGCCCCGAGGGCACGGTCGTCACCCTGCGCGACTCCACCGAACTCCAGGCCCTGTCCGGCAGGGCCGAGACCGCCCGGGAACGGCTCAAGCTCCTCTACGACGCCGGACTGGGCATCGGCACCACCCTGGACATGGTCCGCACCGCAGAGGAACTCGCCGAGGTCACCGTCCCCCGCTTCGCCGACTTCGTCACCGTGGACCTCGCCGACGACGTCCTGCACGGCGCCGACCCGGCCGCCACGGCCACCCACATGCGCCGCGTCGCCGTCCGCGGGGTGCGCGACGACCACCCGCTCTACGAGAAGGGCCGGCTGATCGACTTCCTGCCCTCCACACCGCAGGCCCGCGGCTACGGCAGCGGCTGCCTGGAACTGGTGCCCGACCTGCCGTCGGCGGCCGGCTGGCGGGCCCAGGACCCGGAACGCGCCGGGAAGATCATCGACTACGGCCTCCACTCGCTCGTCTCGGCCCCGGTCCGGGCCCGCGGCGCCGTCCTCGGCGTGGCGAACTTCTGGCGCGCCAAGGAACGCGGCCCCTTCGACGAGGAGGAACTCTCCCTGGCCGAGGAACTGGTGGCCCGCGCCGCGGTCAGCATCGACAACGCCCGCCACTACACCCGCGAACACGCCCTCGCCGTCACCCTCCAGCGCAGCCTGCTGCCCCGGGCCCTGCCCGAACAGAGCGCCATCGAGGCCGGCTACCGCTACCTGCCCGCCCAGTCCGGGGTGAGCGGAGACTGGTTCGACGTGATCCCGCTGCCCGGCGGCCGGGTGGCCCTGGTCGTCGGGGACGTGGTCGGCCACGGCCTGCACGCCGCCGCCACCATGGGCCGGCTGCGCACCGCGGTGCACAACTTCTCCACCCTCGACCTGCCCCCCGACGAACTCCTCAGCCACCTGGACGACCTCGTCGGCCGCATCGACCAGGACGAGACCTGCCCGGAGACCGACGCGAACGTCGTCGGCGCCACCTGCCTGTACGCCGTCTACGACCCGGTCACCCGCCGCTGCGCCATGGCCCGCGCCGGACACCTCGCCCCCGCCCTGGTCCGTCCGGACGGCGGCGTCACCTTCCCCGACCTGCCCTTCGGCCCCCCGCTCGGACTGGGCGGCCTGCCCTTCCGCACGGCCGAGACGGTCCTTGAGGAAGGCACCCAGATCGTGCTGTACACCGATGGCCTCATCGAGGACCGCCACCGCGACCTGGACGAGGGCATGGAACTGCTGCGCGAGGCGCTGGCAGACCACCCCGACCGGTCGCCGGAGGACAGCTGCCAGGCGGCGCTGGACGCGCTGCTGCCCCCGCGCCCCAAGGACGACGTCGCCCTGCTCATCGCCCGCACCCGCGCCCTGCCGCCCGACCGGATCGCCGGCTGGGACGTGCCGCCCGACCCGGCCGCCGTCGCCACGACCCGCGCCGCGGCCTGCGCCCAGCTCGACCGGTGGGGACTTTCCGACCTCTCCTTCCAGATGGAACTCGTCCTGAGCGAGCTGGTCACCAACGCCATCCGCTACGGCTCCCAGCCCGTCCACGTACGGCTGATCCTGGACCGCGCGCTCATCTGCGAGGTCTCCGACGGCACCAGCGCCTCCCCGCACCTGCGCTACGCCGCGACCACCGAGGAGGGCGGCCGGGGCCTGTTCCTGGTGGCGCAGACCACCGACCGCTGGGGCACCCGGTACACCCCCGAGGGCAAGGTCATCTGGGCCGAACTGGCCCTGCCGGGGCAGTCTCAGACGCGGTGAGACCGGGCCACCGAGACGATCACCTCCCGCAGCTGCTCCACGTACAGCCGCATGTTCTTGCAGGCGATCTCGGTGTCCGGGATGCGGCTCGCGAACTGCAGTCCCTCGTGCAGCCGGTTGATCCACGCGCACACCTGATCGCCGTAGGACACCCGGATCAGGCCGTAGGCCCGCAGCTCGGACCAGCGCTCGGAGCCCGGGATGCCGCGGGCGTCGACGAAGGAGACGATCGAGTACAGGTCGGGCGAGGTGGGGCGGAAGTCCGCGCCGAGCAGGCGCAGCACCCGGGCGAGCGGCATCCGGGCCAGCGGCCGGTTGGCGCGCAGCTGCGCGTTCACCATGCGCAGCAGGGCCGGGAAGTCGGGCGCCTCGGCGGTGCGGACCTCGATGGGCGCCCCGCCGACGTACCAGCCCACGGAGTCCATCCACTGCGACTTCCTCCTGGTGTGGAAGGGGACGACGGTGCGGTAGACCGGGTGGCCGCCGATCTCGTGGACGATGCGGCTGGTGGCCGCGAGGATGCCGACCAGGCTGCCGCCGTAGGGGCGGCAGTACGCCTCGAACCCGGCCGCGTCCTCGGCGTCCACCAGCATCTCCTGCAGAAACCTCTGCCGGGGCAGCTCACCCGCCGGGTCCAGGCCGAGGTCGAGCGGGAAGTTGGGCAGCCGGCCGTCGCACCGGCCGATGAACTCCCGCCAGCGCCCGACGATCGCGTCCGTGCCGTCGATCCCGTCCGCGACGGCCCGCTCGGTCCGGCAGAAGTCGACATAGCTGCTGACCGGTCCGCGCTGCGGCGGGATGCCCGACAGGGCCGCCGTGTACAGCTCGTGGATCTCGGCCGGGATGCGCTGCACCGAGTACGAGTCGACATTGCTGTGGTCGAACGCCATGTACACGCTGGTCCCGTCGTCCCGGACGACCGCCGAGAAGAGGAAGTTCGGCCAGCGCAGGGCGTCCGCCGTCACGTCGAACCGGTTCTGGAGGTATCGCGTCAGGCTGTCCGCGTCGCGGAAGTCGCCGACGGTCTCGCGCCGCAGCGACACGTCCTCGGCGCCGAGCGTGAACCGGCGCATGTCGTCGCCGGTCCACCGGAAGCCGCTGCGCAGCGTCTCGTGCCGCAGCATCCAGCCGCGCAGGGCCTCGCCGAGCACGTCCAGATCGACTCTGCCCGGGATGTCGAACGCCGTGCCCAGCCAGGTCGGCACGAACAGGCCGCTCTCCCGTACGGTCCGGGCCGTCCTGATGTGCGACTCCTGGATGTAGGCGGGCGGCCGGGAGTCGTCGGGCAGGCCGGTCGCGGTCTCGACGGACGCCGGGGCGAGCGTCCACTCGACGAGTCGTCCGGGCCGGACCTCGCAGCGCTGGATGTCGGTCAATCGCAAGAGAAGCCTCCGTCGCAGAGGGGGTACAGGGAAGCAACTGCGTACGGGCACGGGTGGTTGCGGGTGGCCGGCCTCCGGTCCGGGGCGCTCCCTCAGCGGGTGGGCAACTCGTCGTAGGTGCGGAAGGTGTAGGCCGCGTCGTAGGACATCAGGTTGCCGCTCGCGGCCGGCAGGCCCAGCCGCCGGTTCAGGGCTCCCGTCAGCGGGCCGCAGCCCTTGGCGGCCGGGGCCGTGAAAGTGTCGTCGTAGGCGGAGAATTCGATGAGGGGCGGCTGCGTGGACACCCACACGGAGGGGCCGGACCGCTTCAGCGCGAAGTCGACCGGTGCGTCGGTCCCGATGAGGCAGCCGTGCGGCAACAGGGGGCCGACCAGCCGGAAGCGCAGGCTGAGGCGGCCGGTGTAGAAGTCGGAACGGCCGCCGTACTCGGGCCGTATCGCCAGGCGGAGCAGGCCCGCGTCCCCTGCCTGCGGGATGCCGGTGAGTCCGCCGGGCACGGGGGTCGCGGCGCTGTGCATCGCGCCCCACACCTGCCCCGGCGAACCGTCGGGCAGCGGCCCCTCCGCGTGGGTCATCGTGATCGGCGCGAGCGTCACCGTGACACCGCCCATCGTCAACCGCGGGGCGGCGCTGTGCACTTCGCAACTCCAGCGGGCCGGGTCGGCACCCGCGGGCAGGGATGGGCAGTCGCTGAAGTCGGCCGGTGGGCGGGGAGCGGCGGTCGGGCCGGGAGCAGTCCGGCCGACGGCCGGTACGGTCTGCGTGGTCTGCGTGGTCTGCGTGGTCTGCGCGGCGTCGGCCGGGAGGGCGCCCGCGAGCCCCACGAGGGCGGCGGTGCCCGCCAGGACGGCTGCGGCACGGCGGGCGAGCCAGGGGCGGGGGCGGGGGCGAACATGAGGTGCGGTCGTCTTCTGCATGATCCACAGCCTGCCGGAGCATCCCGGGTCGTCACTATCCGTGATGACCCCGGTCCTACCCTGAGTCGCCCCTGATACCCCGTCAGGGTTCGACCCCGACCGCGGTCCTCCCTTCCACCCGCGGCAGCACGAGCACCGCGGCGAAGCCGAACACCGCGACCGCGGCGAAGAAGTAGAAGCCCCAGGGGTGGCCGATACCGGCTGTGACCAGGGCGCCGGCCACCGAGGGCCCGACGATCGAACCGAGCCGGCCGATGCCGGAGGCCGAACCGAGGGCGGTGCCGCGGATGTCGGCCGGGTAGAAGCCGGTCACGTAGGCGTAGACGAGTACCTGGGCGGAGAAGACGAACACGCCCGTGAGGAAGACGGCCACGTCCAGCACCAGGTCACTGTGCATCCGGACGCTCAGACAGGCCAGCATCAGCACCGAGAGCGCGAACCAGACGAGCGTGGTGCCCTTGATGCCCCGCCGGTCGGCGACGAAGCCGCCGACGGCCAGTCCGGCGACCCCGCCGGCGTTGAGCACCAGCAACTGGGTGACGGCCGTGGGGACGGGGTAGCCGGCCTCGTTCATCAGCTTGGGCAGCCAGGTGTTGAGGCCGTAGACCAGCAGCAGCCCCATGAAGGAGGCCACCCACACCCCGATGCCCGCGCGCAGGTACGCCGGCCTCAGCAGCTCGGTGAACGGCACCCGCCGCGAGGCCGCCGTCTCCTCGGTGCGGACGAACGCCGCCGACTCCGGCAGTCGCAACCACTGCACGACGACGGTGACCAGGCCCGCGGCGCCGAGGACGTAGAAGAGGATCTGCCAGTCGTCGGTGACCTGGAGGGCCAGCAGCGAGGTGATCACGGCCCCGGTGTGGTAGCCGGTCATGGTCAGCGTGCTGGCCCGGGCCCGCCGCGTCGCCGGCATGCGCTCGGCCGTCATCGTCAGCGACACCGGCATGCAGGCGCCCAGGCCCAGCCCGGCGGCCAGGCGCAGCAGGGCGAACATCGTCACCGACCCGGCCAGCGGCACCAGCAGGGTGAAGACGGAGAACAGCAGCACCGAGCCGATGAGCAGCCGCCGCCGCCCCAGCCGGTCGGCCAGCGGGCCCACGCAGAGCGCGCCGATGGCCACCCCGACGAGCGAGAGCGTGGCGATCGTCGTCGCGTCGCCCGCGGTCATGCCGAGGTACCGGGTCCTGAGCAGGACCGGGATGATCGCGCCGAGGACGACGAGGTCGTAGCCCTCCAGCAGGACGGTGATCCAGCACAGGAGCACGGTCCAGGCACCGCGCCCGCGGCCGCCGGCCCGCGCCGGGGCGCGGGACGTGACGGCGGATGTCATCGGGACTACCCCCAGGGGACGGACGGGCCCGGGCGACGGGAACGGGCTGGACACGGGCAGGCCGGACATGAGCGGGCCGGAGCGTGAGCCGGCCGGACATGAGCGGGCCGGAGCGTGAGCCGGCTGGATGTGAGCGGGCCGGGCATGAACGGGCTGGATGTGAGCGGGCCGGGCGAGGGGGCGTCAGAACGGGTAGTCGGCGATGTCCGGGCGGACCGTGACCCACTGGGTCTCGGTGAAGGCGTCGATGTTCGCGGCCGGACCGCCGAACCGGGACCCGGTGCCGGACGCCTTGACCCCGCCGAAGGGGGCGTTGGGCTCGTCGCTGACGGTCTGCTCGTTGATGTGGACCTTGCCCGAGTCGATCCGGTCGGCGAGCCTCATCGCCGTACCGACGTCCCCGAGGATGCCGACCGACAGGCCGTACTCGCAGTCGTCGACGATCCGCGCGGCCTCCTCCAGGGTCGAGAAACCGATGACGGGAGCGACGGGGCCGAAGATCTCCTCGCGCCAGGCCGGCATGTCGGGCGTGAGGTCCGTCAGCACCGTCGCCCGGTAGCAGGCGCCGTCGATCTCCCCGCCCGCGGCGAGGGTCGCGCCCGCGGTGACGGACTCGGTGACGATGCCGTGCACCCGTTCGAGCTGGCGCCGGTCGATGATCGGGCCGAGCGCCACGTCCTCGCGCGCGGGGTCGCCGACCGGCAGCGCCGCGGCCTTCGCGGCGAGCGCGGCGGTGTACTCGGCGAGGAGCGACTCGTGCACGATGTGCCGGCCGGTCGTCATGCAGATCTGGCCCTGGTGCAGATACGAGCCGAACGCGCCGGCCGAGGCCGCCTTCGCCACGTCCGCGCCTGGCAGCACCACCAGGGCGTTGTTGCCGCCCAGTTCCAGATGGGCCCGCTTGAGCAGCCGCCCCGCCCGCTCGCCGATCGCCCGGCCGACCGGCGTGGACCCGGTGAAGGAGACCACCCGCACTTCCGGCGCCTCCACCACCGCCCGGCCGACCTCGCCGTCCCCCGGCAGCAGGTGCAGCAGTCCCTCCGGCAGCCCGGCCTCCTCGAAGATCCGTGCGATGACGACGCCCCCGCTCACCGCGGTGCGCGGGTCCGGCTTGAGCAGCACCGCGTTGCCCAGGGCGAGCGCGGGCGCCACCGAGCGCAGTGCCAGGATCAGCGGGAAGTTGAAGGGCGCGATCACACTCACCACGCCGGCCGGACGGCGCCGGGCCAGCGACCAGCGGGCCTCCTCGGAGGTGAGCACCTCGCCCTGCGGATGGGTGGGCAGGCCGGCGCACTCGAAGCACTCGCCCACGGCCAGGGCCACCTCCACCCCGGCCTTGGCGCGCACCGAACCGGCCTCCCGCACCAGCCAGTCCTCCACCTCGGCCGCGTACTCGGTGAACAGCTCGCCCGCCCGCCGCAGCACGGCCGCCCGCTCCTGCGGGGCCCGCGCCGCCCATCCGCGCTGCGCCTTCGCCGCCCGCGCGGCGGCCCGGCCCACGTCCTCGGCCGTGGCCACCCCCACGGTGCCGAGCTGGTCGCCGGTGGCCGGCTCGACCACCGGCCGGGCGTCGGCGGCGTCCGTCCAGTCGCCGCCGAAGAGCTTCTTGGCCCAGATACCGCTGTCCAGAAGTGCCATCGAAGGTCCTTTCATCGAGAAGGCCGGAAGGCCCGGTCCGGGGGTGATGCCCGCAAGGCCCGGTCAGGAGGGGGTGGTGAGCGCCGTGTCCACCTGGATCAGCCGCGGCCCGCCGGGGCGTTCGGCGAGGGCGGCCCGCAGTTCCGCGGCGCCGCCGACCTGCCGGGCGCACACCCCGTAGCCCTCCGCGATCCGGGTGAAGTCCAGGCCCGGGATGTCCAGGCCCGGGGCGTCCGGCACGCCGAGCAGGCCGCCGAACCAGCGCAGCGCGCCGTACGTCCCGTTGCGCAGCAGCACGATCGTCACCGGTACCCGGTGCTGGGCGGCCGTCCACAGGGCGGTGACGCCGTAGTTGGCCGAGCCGTCCCCGATCACGCCCACGACCGGCCGGTCCGGCTGCGCCAGGGCGACCCCGACCGCGGCGGGCAGGCCGAAACCGAGTCCGCCGGCGGCCGGGAAGTAGTACGAGCCGGGCCGCCGCAGGTCCATCTGGCGCCACCAGGCGGCGTTCGTCGAGGTCGACTCGACCACGTACGCCGTGTCGCCGGGCAGCTCGTCGCGCAGCGCCGCGAACACCTGCTCGGGGTGGAGCAGCGGGCCCTCGGCGCGGGCCGGCGCGGGGACGGGGCGGTAGGGGCCGGGCGGCGCGGCGGGGGAGCCGAGCCGGTCGGTCAGCAGGTCGATGACGGCTCCCGGGTCGGCGACCAGCGCCCCGCCCATCGGGGCCCGCGCCGCCGCCGAGGCGTCCTCGGTCACCTGGATCAGCCGGGTGCCCTCGGGCAGGTAACGGCCCGGCAGGTACTCGTGGTAGCGGAAGACCGGAGCGCCCAGCACCAGCACCAGGTCATGGCCCTCGAACGCCGCGCAGACGGGCGCGATCCCGGCGGGCAGCACCCCGCGGAACAGCGGATGCCGGTTCGGGAAGGGCAGCCGGAACGCGGACGGGGCCGCCCACACCGGGCCGCCCAGGCGCTCGGCCAGCCGCACCGCGTCCTCGAAACGCCCGGCCGAGTCGATGTCGCCGCCCAGCACCAGCGCGGGCCGCCGCGCCGCCGCGACCTCCTCGGCCAGCCGCCGGGCCTGCGCGGGACTCGGCGCGGCCGCCCGCTCCACCCGCCGGTCCAGGACCGCCGGGCTGTTCTCCCCGGCCTCGGCCGCCCAGTCGTCGTAGGGGACGGACAGGTACGCCGGCCGCCGCCGCAGCGTGGCCTCGAAGACGGCCTGCGCGAGCGCGCGCGGCACGTCCTCGGCGCAGGCCGGCTCCGCCGCCCAGCCGACCAGCGGCTTCATCAGGGTTGGGGCGTCCACGTTGGCCAGGTTGGCCTCCGGGCCGACGGCCGCCCGCACCTGCTGGCCCGCCACGATCACCAGCGGGGTGCGCGAGGACACCGCGTTCGTCAGCGCGCCCATCGCGTTCCCGGAGCCGGCGGCCGCGTGCAGGTTGACCAGCACGGGCCGCCCGGAGGCCTGCGCGTAGCCGTCGGCCATGCCGACGACGGCGCCCTCGTGCAGACCGAGCACATAGCGGAAACCGGCGGGCAGGCCGGCCAGGAACGGCAGCTCGTTGGAGCCGGGGTTGCCGAACACGGTGGTCAGTCCCTGGCGCTCCAGGAACGCGTGGGAGACATGGCGCACGGAGGGCACGGGCGGTCCTTTCCTGTGACGCGGCGCACACTGTGGTGCCTCGCACGCTAGGCACCACGCGACATGAGCGCCAATAAATGATGAGTGTGCGCGACATGGGCTGCCTCGATACGAGGACCTTCGGCCTCAATCCCGCCCGCGCCTTCGTACCGTGGTACGAGACCGGCAGCGTCACCGCCACCGCCGAGACGCTCCATGTCACCCAGCCGACCGTCAGCTACAGCCTCGGCAAGCTGCGCCGGCACTTCGACGACGCACTGTTCCGGCGCACCGGCCGCGGCCTGACGCCCACCGCGGGCGCCCGCCGGCTGTACGGGCCGCTGCGCCGCGCCCTCGCCGAGATCGACGGCGCTGTCCGCCAGGCCGACGCCTTCGACCCGCGACCATGCCGGGCCGCTTCACCGTCGCCCTGTCCGACCTCGGCGAGGCCACCCTGCTGCCCCGGCTGCCGGCGGCGGCGCGCGAGCGGGCGCCCCGGTGCTCACCTCGCACCGCACCGTGCGCATCCCGGTCTTCCACGAGCGCTACGTCGGTATGGTCGCCGCCGACCACCCGGGGCGACTCGGCCGAGGTGCTGGGGGAGTGGGTGAGCGCCGCCCAACTCCCGCCCTACGCCGTGACACCGGACCGGCCCCGCCCGTGCCGCACGGCCCACCCGGACCCGCGCGGAGTAGGCCGACCGGGTGCATTCTGCCCGGTGTTGGGCCATCCCGGCGACGGCTGAGGGGGCTTCACGCGCGCGAGACGCAAGGATGGGACGGAGCCCTGCGGGCAGCCCCGCGGAACTCACGCATCCATGTCTTGCTTGAGAGAAAGCGTGTTACGGGCCGCATGACAGACGTTCAGCACCGCACACCGGAAACCACCGGTCCCCGTCGTCGCCTGCGGCCCGGAGCCGTGGTGGTGAACTGGGTGACGACGACCGATCACAAGACGATCGGCTCCCTGTACCTGACCACCTCCTTCGCGTTCTTCCTGGTCGGCGGCGTCATGGCGCTCCTCATGCGCGCCGAACTGGCCCGCCCGGGCCTGCAGATCGTCTCCACCGAGCAGTTCAACCAGGCGTTCACGATGCACGGCACGGTCATGCTGCTGATGTTCGCGACGCCGCTGTTCGCCGGCTTCACGAACTGGATCATGCCGCTGCAGATCGGCGCCCCGGACGTGGCCTTCCCCCGGCTGAACATGCTGGCCTACTGGCTGTACCTGCTCGGCTCGCTGATCGCGGTGGGCGGCTTCCTCACCCCGGACGGCGCGGCCGACTTCGGCTGGTTCGCCTACTCGCCGCTGACCGACGCGGTGCACTCGCCCAACGTCGGCGGCGACATGTGGATCATGGGCCTGGCGCTGTCCGGGTTCGGCACCATCATGGGCTCGGTCAACTTCGTCACCACCATCATCTGCATGCGCGCGCCCGGCATGACCATGTTCCGCATGCCGATCTTCGTGTGGAACGTGCTGCTCACCAGTGTGCTGGTGCTGCTGGCCTTCCCCGTCCTGGCGGGCGCGCTGCTCGCCCTGGAGGTGGACCGCAAGTTCGGCGCCCATGTGTTCGACGCGGCCAACGGCGGACCCCTGCTGTGGCAGCACCTGTTCTGGTTCTTCGGCCATCCCGAGGTGTACATCATCGCGCTGCCGTTCTTCGGCATCGTCACGGAGATCATCCCGGTCTTCGCCCGCAAGCCGATCTTCGGCTACATGGGCCTGGTCGGCGCGACGATCTCGATCGCGGGCCTGTCCGCGACCGTGTGGGCGCACCACATGTACGTCACCGGCGGTGTGCTGCTGCCGTTCTTCTCCTTCATGACCTTCCTGATCGCGGTCCCGACCGGGGTGAAGTTCTTCAACTGGATCGGCACCATGTGGAAGGGCAGTCTCTCCTTCGAGACCCCCATGCTCTGGTCGGCGGGCTTCCTGGTCACCTTCCTCTTCGGCGGTCTGACCGGCGTCATCCTGGCCTCGCCGCCGCTGGACTTCCACGTCTCCGACAGCTACTTCGTGGTGGCCCACTTCCACTACGTCGTCTTCGGCACGGTCGTCTTCGCGATGTTCGCCGGCTTCCACTTCTGGTGGCCCAAGTGGACTGGCAAGATGCTCGACGAGCGGCTGGGCAAGATGACCTTCTGGATGCTGTTCATCGGCTTCCACACCACCTTCCTGGTGCAGCACTGGCTGGGCGCCGAGGGCATGCCGCGCCGCTACGCCGACTACCTGGCGGCCGACGGCTTCACCGCGCTGAACATGGTCTCCAGCATCGGTTCCTTCCTGCTGGGCCTGTCCATGCTGCCGTTCCTCTACAACGTGTGGAAGACGGCCAAGTACGGGCAGAAGGTCGGCGTCGACGACCCCTGGGGCTTCGGCCGTTCGCTGGAGTGGGCGACGTCCTGCCCGCCGCCCCGGCACAACTACGTCACCCTGCCGATGATCCGCAGCGAGTCCCCGGCGTTCGACCTGAACCACCCGGAGGTCTCGCTGGCGGACAAGCGGGAGAACCTGGGCCTGCCGACATGACGGACGCGGCAGCCGGGCGCACGGGCCGCGAACCGGTCCGGTCCGCCGAGGTGGTCAACCAGGTGGAGGGCTACCTGCTGTGGCAGGCCCGCGTCGCCGAGGCCGAGGAGCGGGCCCGGGCGTTCACCGCACCGCTGCACTGGCTGACCACCGCGCAGCGCGAGGAGATCGAGGAGCACTACGCCCGCGACTGCCTCGCCCGCGCCCGCGCCGACCTCCAGCGCGTCGCGGACCGCTGCCGGGCGCTGCGCGGCGAGTACGAGGCACGGTACCGGCGGCTGCGGGCCCGCTGTCTCGCCCTCGTGATCGCCGGCATCGCGGTGGCCGCCGCCGCGGCCCTGCTCGCCGCCACGATCACCCAGCCCTGACCCGCCCGGCCGGGGCTCTCCGCACGGGAGTCCCGCCCGGCCGTGTCGCGATGTCACAGCTGCTTGCGCACGCCGGGCTCCTGCGGCAGGCGGGAGTGCTGCCCGTCCAGATCCTCCTCCAGGGCGCGCCGGGCGTCGCCGCGCCGCCAGATCGGCAGCACCGTCCGCTGCCGCAGGTCCTCCAGGAGAAAGGCGGTCCCGGCGTACAGGGCGAGCACCACCAGCAGCAGCGCGGTGGCGCCATCGGCGCGTTCGACGGCGCGGGGCGCGCCGAGCTGGTACGCCGCCGCCAGCGCCGCGCGCACCACCGAGACGCTCAGGACGGCCCCGAGCAGCACCTTGCCGGAGAACGCGGTCACCGCCAGCGGCACGAGCATGAGGGCGAAGGCGCTCAGGTACATGCCGAGCGCGACGCTGGTCTGCTGGGCGGGCGCGACGATGTGCAGCGTCCCCAGCGCCGCCCAGGACGACGCGAACAGCCCGAGCGCCGTCGCCGCGCCGGTGTCCCGGGCCAGGAAGGCCATCACCGCGGCGAGGAACTGGAGCGGGAAGACGAACACCGCCAGCAGGACGCCCGCCGGCCGCACCTGATCTCCGGAGATCAGCCCGAGTCCGGTCCCGGCCAGCAGGGCCATGCCGATGCCGAAGCAGAAGAAGCCCAGGGGCAGCGGATTGCCGTACGGCCGGACGGTGACGGTGGCCGCCCGCCGGCCGTCGCCCGCGGGCCCGTCGGAGCGGATCATGCCTGCCGCGTACCCGTCAAAAAGGGCGGAAAACGCCCTCACCGGTCGGGTTCGGCGGACCCGGCCAGGGTTACCCGCCCCTTCGTGGGACCGTGGGGCAAGCGCAGCGACATGGTGGTGCACGAACGCGAGCCGTTCAACGCCGAGCCGCCCCGGGCCGCCCTGGCCGAGCAGCGCATCACCCCCGTCGACGCCTTCTACAGCCGCAATCACGGCCCCGTGCCGCGGATCGACCCGGCGCGATGGCGGCTGCGGGTGGACGGCCTGGTCGAACACCCGCTGGAACTGGGTCTGGGCGAGCTGCGGGACCGGTTCGAGGAGGTCGAGGCGGCGGCCACCTTGCAGTGCGCCGGGAACCGCCGGGCCGGACTGGCCGCGGTGCGCGCCATCCCCGGCGAGGACCCGTGGGGCCCCTGCGCCACCGGCACCGCCCGCTGGACCGGAGCCCGCCTGCGCGACGTGCTCGCCGCGGCCGGCCTGCGGCCCGGGGCCGCGCACATCGCCTTCAGCGCACCGGACGTCTCCGCGCTGGCCGAACCGCCCCAGCCGTACGGCGGCTCCGTCCCGGTCGGCAAGGCCCTGGGAGCCGAGGTGCTGCTGGCCTGGGCGATGGACGGGCAGCCGCTGCCCCGGGCGCACGGGGCCCCGCTGCGGGCGGTGGTGCCCGGCTGGATCGGCGCCCGCAGCGTCAAGTGGCTCACGGCTGTCACCGCCCTGAGCGAGCCCTCGGACAACTACTTCCAGGCCACCAGCTACCACCTGCTGCCCGCGGGGACCGATCCCGGCCGGGCCGCTCCCGGGTCCGGCATCCCTCTCGGGCCCATCGCCCTGAACTGCGACATCCTCCGCCCCGACGACGGTGCCCGGCTGCCCGCCGGGCCCGTCCGGATCACCGGTTACGCCTTCGCCGGCGAGGACCGTACGGTCGCCCGGGTCGACGTGTCCCTGGACCGGGGACGCTCCTGGTGCCAGGCCGCGCTGGACGAGGCGGAGAACCCCTGGGTGTGGCAGCACTGGCGGACCACCCTGGAGCTGCCGCCGGGCGAGACCGAGATCACCGCGCGGGCCTGGGACTCCACCGGCGCCCTCATGCCGGAGTCACCGGCCCAGCTGTGGAACCCCAAGGGGTACGCCAACAACGCCTGGGCCCGTATCCGCGTCACCGCCCGGTAGCTCGCCACCGTGGTGTGCGCCGGCGTCCGGCGGCACCGCCCGGCCCCGCACCGTCCACTCCGGCCACGTCCGGCCCCCAGTGTCTCTGCTGCGCACAGCCGCGGCGGGCCACGTGGACCTTTCCGGTGGCCGGGTCCGTCAGGGCTGCGTCAAGGCCCTGGCCGGCGCCGTAAGAGAGGCGTCAACGCAGGGCGCGACCGGGCCGGTGAGGGGATTTCCTCTACTCGTCCGACGCAATCGAACCTCACTCCAGGAGCCCACGATGGCCGATCTGGCCTTCGTCGTCACCACACTCGCGGTCTTCGCGCTGGTGGCCCTCGTCGCCAGGGGGGTGACGAAGCTGTGACCGCCGAGAACGTCGTCGGCCTGATCGTGGCCGTCGCCCTGCTGGGATACCTCGTCCTCGCCCTGATCTTCCCGGAGAGGTTCTGAGCCCGCCATGAGTCCCGTACTTGCCGGCGCGCTCCAGCTGCTCGCGCTGATGGCGGCGCTGGCGCTCGCCTACGTCCCGCTCGGCGGCTATCTGGCCCGGGTCTACTCCTCGGACAAGCACCTGCGGGTGGAGAAGTGGATCTACAAGGGCATCGGCGCCGACCCGGACACGCAGATGCGCTGGCCCGCCTACCTGCGCGGTGTCCTCGCCTTTTCCGTCGCCGGAGTCCTCTTCCTCTACCTGCTCCAGCGGCTCCAGGGCGTACTGCCCGGCTCACTGGGCTTCGCCTCGGTCGCTCCCGCGCAGGCGTTCAACACCGCCGCCTCGTTCGTGACCAACACCAACTGGCAGTCGTACGCCGGTGAGCAGACCATGGGGCACGTCGTGCAGACCGCCGGCCTGGCCGTGCAGAACTTCGTGTCGGCCGCGGTGGGCATCGCGGTGGCCGTCGCGCTGGTCCGCGGCTTCGCCCGCTCCCGCACCGGCGAACTGGGCAACTTCTGGGCGGATCTGGTGCGCGGCACGGTCCGGGTGCTGGTGCCGCTGGCGGCCGTCGCCGCCGTCGTCCTGGTCGCCTGCGGCGCGATCCAGAACTTCTCCGGCATCCACGAGGTCGGCCAGTTCATGGGCGGCTCGCAGCAGTGGAACGGCGGCGCGGTCGCCTCCCAGGAGGCCATCAAGGAGCTGGGCACCAACGGCGGCGGCTACTTCAACGCCAACAGCGCCCACCCCTTCGAGAACCCGACCCCGTTCACCAACCTGTTCGAGATCTTCCTGATCCTGGTCATCCCGCTCGCGCTGACCCGCACCTTCGGGCTGCTGGTCGGCTCGGTGCGCCAGGGCTACGCGATCCTGGCGACGATGGCCACGATCTGGGTGGGTTTCACCGCCCTGATGATGTGGGCCGAGTTCGCCCACCACGAGGGCGCGTTGCAGCTCGCGGGCGGGGCGATGGAGGGCAAGGAGACCCGCTTCGGCGTCGGCGCCTCCTCCGTCTTCGCGGTGGCGACCACGCTCACCTCGACCGGGGCGGTGGACTCCTTCCACTCCTCCTTCACCGGGCTGGGCGGCGGCATCACCATGCTCGGGATGATGCTGGGCGAGATCGCGCCCGGCGGCACCGGCTCCGGCCTCTACGGCATCCTGATCATGGCGGTGATCGCGGTGTTCATCGCCGGCCTGATGGTCGGCCGCACCCCCGAGTACCTGGGCAAGAAGATCGGCTCCCGCGAGATCAAGCTCGCCGCCTGCTACATCCTCATCACCCCGGCGCTGGTCCTCGTCCTCACCGCCCTCTCGGTGGCGCTGCCCACCCCGCCGCACTCCGCCCTCAACCCGGGCGCGCACGGCTTCTCCGAGATCCTGTACGCCTTCACGTCCGCCGCGAACAACAACGGCTCGGCCTTCGCCGGCCTGAACGCGAACACGGACTGGTTCAACACGACCACCGGGCTCGCCATGCTGCTCGGCCGCTTCCTGCCGATGGTGTTCGTCCTGGCGCTGGCCGGCTCGCTGGCCGGGCAGACGCCGGTGCCGCACACCGCCGGCACCCTGCGCACCGAGAAGCCCCTGTTCACCGGCCTGCTGGTGGGCGCGATCCTGATCGTCACCGGTCTCACCTACTTCCCGGCGCTGGCGCTGGGCCCGCTCGCCGAAGGGCTGGCGTGATGACGACCCGTACCGAAAGCCAAGAGGACCAAGAGGACTCCATGTCCGCACTCACTCCCACCCGGGCGCCGCACGGCGACGGCCCCGCAGGGCACCAGCCGGCCGAGAGCCGCGTCGGGGCCGGCCTGTTCGAGCCGGGGCAGCTGCTCAGGTCGCTGCCGGCCGCCGTCCGCAAACTCGATCCGCGGGTGATGGTCAAGTCGCCGGTGATGTTCGTGGTGTGGATCGGGTCGGTGCTGACCACCGTCTTCTCCTGCACCGACCCCGGCGACTGGTTCGGCTGGACGATCAGCGCCTGGCTGTGGCTGACCGTCGTCTTCGCCAACCTCGCCGAGGCCGTCGCCGAGGGCCGGGGCAAGGCCCAGGCCGACACCCTGCGCAAGGCCAAGACCGGCACCGTCGCCCGCCGGATCGGCGCGGCCGGCGAGGAGCACGTCCCCGGCACCGACCTGCGCATCGGTGACCTCGTCGTCTGTGAGGCCGGTGACGTCATCCCCGGCGACGGGGACGTCGTGGAGGGCGTGGCGAGTGTCGACGAGTCCGCCATCACCGGTGAATCGGCCCCCGTCATCCGGGAGTCCGGCGGCGACCGCAGCGCGGTGACCGGCGGGACCAAGGTGCTGTCCGACCGTATCGTCGTCAAGATCACCACCCGGCCCGGTGAGACCTTCATCGACCGGATGATCAGCCTGGTCGAGGGCGCCGCCCGGCAGAAGACGCCCAACGAGATCGCGCTGAACATCCTGCTGGCGTCGCTGACCATCGTGTTCCTGCTGGCCTGCGCCACCCTGCCGGCCTTCGCGCACCAGGCCGGCACCCGGCTGACGCTGGTGGTGCTGGTGGCCCTCCTCGTCTGCCTCATCCCGACGACGATCGGCGCGCTGCTGTCCGCGATCGGCATCGCCGGCATGGACCGGCTGGTGCAGCGCAACGTGCTGGCCATGTCCGGCCGGGCCGTCGAGGCCGCCGGTGACGTCTCCACGCTGCTGCTCGACAAGACCGGCACCATCACCCTGGGCAACCGGCAGGCGGCCGAGTTCGTGCCGGTCGCCGGCACCACCGAGGCCGAGGTCGCCGACGCCGCCCAGCTCTCCTCGCTGGCCGACGAGACACCCGAGGGCCGCTCGGTCGTGGTCCTGGCGAAGCAGGCGTACGGGCTGCGGGAACGGCACCGGGGCGAACTGGACGGCGCCGAGTGGATCGCGTTCACCGCGCAGACCCGGATGTCCGGCGTGGACGTCGACGGGCGCAGGATCCGCAAGGGCGCGGCCGGATCGGTGGCCGCCTGGGTCGAGGAGCGCGGCGGCACGGTCGCCGCGGACACGGACACGGTCGTGCGCCGGATCTCCGAGGCGGGCGGCACGCCCCTGCTGGTCGCCGTCGAGGACGGCCGCGGCGCCCGCGTCCTGGGCGTCGTCCACCTCAAGGACGTCGTCAAGGACGGCATGCGGGAACGATTCGCCGAGCTGCGCCGGATGGGCATCAGGACCGTCATGATCACCGGGGACAACCCGCTGACGGCGAAGGCGATCGCCGAGGAGGCGGGCGTGGACGACTTCCTCGCCGAGGCCACCCCCGAGGACAAGATGGCCCTCATCGAACGGGAGCAGGCCGGCGGCAAGCTGGTCGCGATGACCGGCGACGGCACCAACGACGCCCCGGCCCTGGCCCAGGCGGACGTCGGCGTGGCGATGAACACCGGCACGTCGGCCGCCAAGGAGGCCGGCAACATGGTCGACCTCGACTCCAACCCGACCAAGCTCATCGAGATCGTCGAGATCGGCAAGCAGCTCCTCATCACCCGGGGCGCGCTGACGACGTTCTCCATAGCCAACGACGTCGCCAAGTACTTCGCGATCATCCCGGCGCTCTTCGCGGCCGTCTATCCGGGCCTGGACAAGCTGAACATCATGCGCCTGTCCTCGCCCGACTCGGCGATCCTGTCCGCCGTCGTCTTCAACGCGCTGATCATCGTCGCGCTGGTGCCGCTCGCCCTCAAGGGCGTGCGCTACCGGCCGACCAGCGCCGACCGGATGCTCCGCCGCAACCTCGGGATCTACGGCATCGGCGGGCTGATCGCCCCCTTCGTCGGCATCAAGCTCATCGACATGCTCCTGTCCCTCATTCCCGGAATCGGCTGACCGCCATGAACAACTCCCTCGCCAACACCGCCCGGTTGCTCGGCGCGGGGCTGCGCGCCCTGCTCGTCCTGACCCTGGTGACCGGCGTCGTCTATCCCCTCGTCGTCACCGGCGTCGCCCAGGGGCTGTTCCCCTCGCGGGCCGACGGCTCACCGGTCCGGGAGGACGGCCGGGTCGTCGGCTCCTCGCTCATCGGACAGCGCTACGACCTGCCCCTGGCCAAGGGGCAGCAGACCCCGCGGGCCGATCTGAAGTGGTTCCAGGGCCGCCCCGCGAACGGGCTGGCCGCCAACAGCGTCAACACCCGCTACCACCTGCTCGTGTCCGGCGCCACCAACCTCGCCGCCGACAACAAGGTGCTCGTCGCCCAGGTACGGGCCGCGCGGGCCGCCGTCGTCAAGGACAACTCGGTGCCCGGCCACCCCGTCAGCCCCACCCAGGTCCCCGCCGACGCGGTCACCTCCTCCGGCTCCGGGCTGGACCCGGACATCTCCCCGCAGTACGCACGGCTCCAGGTCCGCCGGGTCGCCGAACGCAACGGCCTGCCCGTCGCCCGGGTGCGCAAGCTCGTCGAGGACCACACCGAGGGCCGCACCCTCGGCTTCATGGGCGAGCCCCGGGTCGACGTCCTCCGGTTGAACATCGCGCTCAGGGAACTCGTCGCCGGGCACTGACCCGGGGCCGGGAGGCGGCGCGCGGGCGGCCCGGGACCGGGGATCACACGGTCACGGGCCGCCCGGCGGCAGGCGCGAGGCGGGCCGCGGCGTGGTCGCGGGCCGCCTCCAGCACACCGAGGAGGACCTGCTTGCTGGAGGAGCGGTCCCGCACGTCGCACAGCACGACCGGCGTGGCCGGATCGAGGTCCAGCGCCGCCCGCACCTGATCGGCCGTGCAGTCGCGCTGCCCGTGGAAGCAGTTGACGCCCACGGCGAACGGGATGCCGCGCTCCTCGAAGAAGTCGATCGAGGCGAAGGACGCCTCCAGCCGGCGCGTGTCGGCGAGGACGACCGCGCCGAGCGCGCCCGTGGCCAGGTCGTCCCACATGAACCAGAACCGGTCCTGGCCCGGCGTACCGAACAGGTACAGCACCAGTTCACCGCTGATCGAGATACGGCCGAAGTCCATCGCCACCGTCGTCGAGGTCTTGCGTTCCACCCCGGACAGGTCGTCCACGCCGAGGCTCGCCTCGGTCATGCGTTCCTCGGTCTCCAGCGGGGGCACCTCGCTCACCGAGGCCACCATGGTGGTCTTGCCGACCCCGAAACCGCCCGCGATGAGGATCTTCAACGCGGTGGGCATGACCGGATCAGAGCTGACGGATACCATCCATCACCCTTTCGATGAGTTCCACGCTCGGCCGGCTCTCCCGCCCCGGCGGCGACTGCACCAGGATCAGCGAGGCGTCGAGCAGATCGCCGCACAGCACCTTCACCACGCTCACCGGCAGGTCCAGCAGGGCGGCGACCTCCGCGACCGCCAGCGCGCGGTCCCGGCAGAGTTCGAGGATGTGGGCCGCCTCCGGCTCCAGCCGGCCGGCGCCCGTCTCCCGCGCGGAGCGCGCCACGACCAGGGTGATCAGCGTGAACGCGTGCTGACTGTGCTGGGTGCGGCCACCCGTGATGGCGTACGGCCGTAAGTAGCGTCCGGCCTCCGGTTCGTCGTGCCGGCGCGGTTCAGCCATTCTGGGCGTGGCCGCCGGACGGGGACGGGAGGCGCGGCGGGGCCGTCAGGTACTGGCCCACCTGCTTGACGAGCGTGCCCATCTCGAACGCCATCATGCCGACGTCCACCTCCTCCGAGGCCAGCGCCGCCAGCCGCGCCCCCTTGCCCGCGGCGGTGACGAAGAGGAAAGCCTTGTCCATCTGGATGACCGTCTGCTGCACCTGCCCGCTGTGGAAGTGGCGCGCGGCGCCGCGGGCCAGGCTGTGCACGCCCGAGGCCACCGCGGACAGGTGCTCGGCGTCGTCGCGGAGCATGTCCTTGGACTTGCCGATCAGAAGGCCGTCCCCGGAGAGCACGATGGCGCAGCGGATCTCCGGGATCCGGTCCACCAGGCCGTCCAGGAGCCAGTCCAGCTGACGTCCGGTCTGTCCCTGCTCAGTCATTGCGTAACGTCCTCACAGTTCGTGGGCGGTGGGGCCTGCCGCATCGTTCGGCCGCCCGTGCGCATCGTGCGGAGTGTCGTCGTCCTCGGTGTCTTCGGCGTCCTCGGCCGTCCAGGCCCGCTTGAGCCCCTGGTGGATGGCGCTCATCGCGCGGGCCGACGCGTGCGGCGATATGACGTCGTGGTCGCTCCCGCCGGCGGGTTCGTCCTCGGCGTGCGCGGCCTCCCGGCGCAGCTGCTGCGCGAGGCTGGCCCCCCTGACGCGTTGTGGCAGGACCGAAGGTGTCGTGAGCGGAGGGGGAGCGTCCGGTGCGAAGGGAGCGGGGGCCGGGGGAGGGGCTTGGGCGGCTGTCGCGGGCATGGCGACTGGTGCGGCCGGTCCCGACGGCTCGCCGGGGATCACGGGAGGCCCGGGGTAGTCGCGGAGCCCTGGGTGCCCTGGATGCCCGTCCTGGAACGGCGGCTGCGGTCGTGGCCGCGGCTGCGGCTGTCCGAAGTCGGCCAGGGCGGATTCGGCGGCACCAGGGGCCGTCGGCGGCGCGGCGGGCGCGGCGGGTGGGGAGGGCGGGGCGAGATCCGGTGCCGTCGCGGCCGGTTCGGCGGCCGGGTGAGCGGGGTGGGGGGAGGCGGGGGGCAGCAGGCCGGCGCCTCCGTACTCGGGGAAGGCGTGCTGGTCCGGCAGCGCCGTGTGGACGATGGCCTCGTCGGCGGCCGCGGGGGCGCCCGCCCCGGCCAGGGCGTGCGGCCCGGGCACGGCCCGGTGCTGGCCGGTGCCCGTCAGCTCGGCCTCGGCCGGGTCGGCCGCGGCCCGCCCGGCGGCGACGGCCGCCGACTGGAGCTGGTCGACGACCGGCGAGGAGGCGTTCTCCAGGAGCTGGGCCGGCAGCATCACCAGGGCGAGGGTGCCGCCGTAGTCGGACTCGCGCAGCACCACCCGGATGCCGTGCCGTTCGGCGAGCCGCGCCACCACGAAGTGCCCCAGGCGCGGGTCCTCGCCGAACACGGTCATGTCGACCCGGGGCGGCTCGGCGAGCACCGCGTTGGCGCGGGCGAGGAGATCCGCCGGCATGCCGAGGCCCTGGTCCTCGACATGTACGGCCAGGCCCTTGGCGACCCGGGTCACGCCGACGGTCACCTGGGTGTCCGGCGGGGAGAAACTGGTGCCGTTCTCGATGAGTTCGGCCAGCAGATGCGTGACGTCGGCGACGGCGCGGCCGGCCAGGGCCACCCGCCGGTCCGCCGGAGTGTTCTTCACCCTGACCCGGGTGTACTGCTCGGTCTCCGCCACCGCGCCGCGCATCACGTCGGTGAGCGCGACCGGCCGGGCCATGCGGCGGCTCGGCGGAGCGCCGCTGAGGATCATCAGGTTCTCCGCGTGCCGCCGTACGCGGGTGGCCAGGTGGTCGACCCGGAAGATGTCCTTGAGCAGGTCCGAGTCCTCGTGCTTGCGCTCCAGGTCGTCCAGGAGCGCGATCAGCCGGTGGATCAGGACCTGGGCCCGCCGGATGAGCTGGCCGACGACCTTGTCGGAGCCGGCCCGGCCCTGGGACTGCCGCAGCGCGGAGTCCGCGGCGGTGCGGGCCAGCCGGTCGATGGCCGTGGCCAGTCTGCCGATCCCGTCGCCGGCCTTCGCGTGCCGCGGGGCGAGCCCGGCCGGGTCGGTCCGCTCGCCCTTCTCCATCCGGGCCAGGGTCTGCGGGAGCCGGAACGCCGCCAGTTGCTCGGTGTCCACGCACAGCCCGGTCAGGGCCTCGGACAGCCGGTCGAGTTCGGTGAGGCGGGCGAGCGCCGAGCGCCGGGTGCGCAGCGCCGGTACCGCGGCGGCGGCCAGCAGGGCGAGCGCGACGGCCGAGCCCAGCAGGGCGGCCAGCAGGAGGTGGCCGGCGCGGTCGTCGGCGTGGTCGGCCAGGGACGTGAGCGCGTCGTCGCCCTGCGTCTGGAAGCCGCCGACGATCCCGGTCGCGGCGGCCGGCCAGGACGCGACGCCGGAGGGCAGCGTGTCGCTCTGGTTCCCGGCGACCGACTGCTGCACCGCGTCCACCGTGGTCCACCGCGCCCCGGCCAGGGCCCTGGAGTACGCGGCGGCCCCGTTCCCGGGCAGGTCCTGGCCGGTCAGCCCGGCCCGGTCGGCCTGCTGCACGGCCAGGTACTGGCCGAACCGGGCGCGGTCGGCGGCCGGCATCCGGCGGCCGGGCAGCGCGGCGGAGAGCAGGGCGTCCTCGCGGGAGAGCATCTCGGTGATCCGCGCGAGAGTGGCCGTCGCGGAGCCGGCCCGCTGGGCTCCCGCGTCGTCGCCGCGCACCGCCGAGGCGAGCAGGGCCAGCTCCTGGTCGGTGGCGTCCGTGAAGTAGGTGAAGGCGGCGTCGGAGGACAGCTTCCGCGCGTCGATCGCGGTCCGGCGCTCGGCCAGCGGCGCCAGCGCGCCGTCGAGCGCCCCGGTCCGGCGCCGCAGCTCCGCCGTGCCCGGCCCGGCCGCCTGCCGCCGGTACGCGGCCAGGGCGTCGTCGGTCCTGGCGCGGGCCGAGTCGAGGTCGGCCCGGGCGGCGTCGGTGCGGCTCGCCTGCCACAGGGCGGTGAGCCGGCGCTCGTTCTGCAACCGCGTCAGCAGCTCCTGCGCGGGCCGGGCGAGATCCGTGACGTGGGCCGCGGCACTGTGCGACCGGATCTGGTCGTCCACGAGCCCCGCGGCCGTGTACCCCCACAGCCCGCAGACGCAGACCGCCGGGATGACGAAGGGGAGCACGAACGAGGATCGCGGTGATCTCGGTGATCTCGGGGAAGCGGCACGGTGACGTGTCCGCCGGTCGCGGGTGCCTGGCATCTGATTCCTCGTACAGCAGCGGTACAGCGGCGTGCGGGCAGGTGACGCGCGAGGTCCGACCATCCCCGCGCTCGGCTGGTGGCTCACCGTGATCGGAGTCGGCGCGAGCTGCACCGTATCAGGATCATGGCACAGCGTCATATGCAGTCCACAGCAACTGGCCTGTCCGTTCACCCGAGTTGACGAGGCGATCGAGGACCGGCCGAGGTCCGGTGCGGTCCGGGCCGCCGCGCGTGACCGGCTCACAGCAGCGCGAGCAGCCGCGGCGTGTACAGGGCGCTCGCCGGGACGATGCCGGCCACCACGTCCAGGTAGATGGCGGTGAGTTCGGGGTCCGACTGCACGGCCCGCAGCAGGGACAGCCGCTGCGCGTGCGGGTCGAGGCGGGCGGCGCCCAGCGTGGCCTCGTAGCCCGGCATCAGGCGCTCCACCCCCTCGTCCGCGAACCGGGCCAGCGCGGCGTCCAGCCGGTCCGGATCTCCGTCCAGGGGCCTGGCCACGGCGGCCACCAGCGCCTCCACCCGCTGGAAGGCGTCGCTGATGCCGCGTGCCGTGATGGAGTCCTTGTGGTGGGCGGCGTCCCCCAGGAGCACCCAGCCGGGTCCCGCCGCCCGCCGGAAGAAGTTCTGCTGGTCGCCGGTGCCGTGCAGCCGCTCGGCCGGCGTGCTCCCGGCCAGCCGCTCGTCGAGGGCCGGGGCGGTGGTACGTATCTGCTCCCGGTAGGCGCCGTACGCGTCGGCGCGGACCTCGGTGAAGCGGGACTGCGGGAAGTAGGCCAGCACCAGCGTCGCCGCGTCGTTGGTGGGCACCGTGGCCACCCAGCCGCCCGGCCGCTCGTACAGCTCCAGGTCGGCGGGCACGTCCCGCCAGTACGTGTAGTACGCGCAGGTGAGCCGCGGATCGCGGACGGTGTACGGGGCGTCCACCAGATGGGCGACGGACGAGCGCATGCCGTCGGCGCCGATCACCAGGCGCGCCCGTTCGGTGAACGCGCGGCCGTCCCCGGCGTCCTCGCCGCCGGTGACCTGGCCCTCGACGCCGACGACCCGCCCGGTGCCGTCCCGCAGCAGTCCCGTCACCCGGCAGTGGTCGCGGTACTCGGCGCCCGCCGCGACGGCCGCGTCCACCAGGACGGTGTCCAGGACGTGGCGGCGCGGCGCGAACCCCGCGCGCTGCCCTTCCACGCCCCGGGCGCAGCCCTCGATGTGGATGTCGGCGACCTCGTAGACCGCGTGCCCGATGGGCGGGCAGCCCGAGGCGCGGACCCGGTCCAGCAGGCCCCAGCGGGCGAGCGCGGCGACGCCGGGCTGGTGGATGAGGTGGGTGGAGAGGGTGTCGGTGCCGTACGCCGCCTTGTCGAGCAGGAGGACGCGGTACCCGGCGCGGGACAGCAGCAGGGCGGCGGGTGCGCCGGCGCAGCGCGCCCCCACCACGATGGCGTCGTACATGCGGAGCCTCACAACAAGGGTCGGGGTCGGTGGACGAGGGGGGTGGGGGGTGTCGGTGGACGGGTCGGTGTCGGGGGGGTGTGGGGAGGGGCCGGTGTCGGAGGATGAAGGGGGGTGGCGCCGGGGTGCGGGCGGTCAGTGGGGGTGCCCGAGTTCGGTCCGTACGGCCCGGCGGTCGATCTTGCCGTTGGGGTTGAGCGGCAGCCGGTCCAGGACCGTGATCCGGCTGGGCATCATGTACGGCGGCAGCCGTTCGACCAGCGCCGCGTACAGCCGGTCGGGGACGCAGCCCGGGCCGCTGATCGCGGCCCGCAGCTCCGGCTCGCCGTCCCCGGCGGGCACCGTGACCACGACCGCGTCCCGCACTCCGGGCTCGCCCCGCAACGCGGCCTCGATCTCGCCGAGTTCGATGCGGTGACCGCGGATCTTGACCTGATGGTCGGTCCGTCCCAGATGGACGAGCAGGCCCTCGCACAGGGTGACCCGGTCGCCGGTCCGGTACCAGTGGCCCGGACCGGGCGGTCCCCCGCGGGCCGGGCCGAAGGTGTCGGTGAGGAAGCGGCCCGTGTCGTGCGCCGGGTCCAGGTAGCCGTCGAAGCGCAGCGGGCCGCGCACGCACAGCTCCCCGGTGCCGGCCGCCCGGCCGTCCTCGTCGAGCAGCACCAGATCCAGGCCGGAATGGCCGGATCCGATCGGTGCGGTGCCGTTCGGGGTGTCCGGCCAG
The DNA here is from genome assembly GCF_040644175.1 of Streptomyces sp. NPDC047017. Taxonomy (NCBI): domain Bacteria; kingdom Bacillati; phylum Actinomycetota; class Actinomycetes; order Kitasatosporales; family Streptomycetaceae; genus Streptomyces; species Streptomyces sp. NPDC047017. The sequence continues at coordinate 109,934 of NZ_JBEYVW010000003.1, forward strand.
TGGGCCGGGTCGTCGGGGAACCGGTACCCGGTGCAGGAGATGGTCAGTTCGGTGGGGCCGTAGAGGACCTCCAGGCGGCTGCCGGGAGCGGCGGCGCGCCATTCGCGGGCGGCCTGGAGGGTGAGCGGCTCGCCGCCGAAGACGCTCCACCGCAGTGTCGGCATGCTGCCGGGGGCGAGCGTGCCGAGGCGGGAGGCGAAGGTGATCAGCGAGGGCACCGAGAACCAGTGCGTCAGGCGCAGGCTGTTGACCGTCCTCACCGGTGACATCAGCTGGGCGCGGGCCGGGACGACGAGTGTGCCGCCGCCCGCCCAGGCGACGAACAGGTCGTGCACGGAGCCGTCGAAGGTCAGCTCGAAGTTCTGCGAGAGGCGGCTGCCCGGCCCGATGCCGTAGCGGCCGGCGATCCGCTCCAGATAGGCGCAGATGTTGCGGTGCCGCACCGGCACGCCCTTGGGGGCGCCCGTCGAACCGGAGGTGAAGATGAGGTACGCGATGTCGTCGGGCTCCGCCTGCCGGAAGGAGCCCTGGGACGCGGGCGCGGACACGGTGTCGTCCGGGTCGGCGACGTGGACGGGTACCGGGAGGTCCGGGGCCGGGGAGCCGGGTTCGGCCAGGACCACGTCCAGGCCGGCCGCCGCGACGACTTCACGGGTCCGCGCGGCGGGGTGCTCGGGGTTGAGCGGCACCACGGCCGCGCCGGTGCGCAGCGCGGCGAGATAGCCGGCGTAGGCGGTGACCGAGCGGGCCGCCAGCAGCCCGACCCGGCGCGGCGGGGTGCCGCCGGCCGCCGTGACCAGCCGGGCGGCGAGCCGCTCGGCCTGCTGCCGCAGCTCGGCGTAGGTCAGGCGCTCCCCGGCGACCTCCAGGGCCGGGGCGCAGGGGTGCGCGGCGGCCGAGCGGGCGAACCAGCCGTACAGGGTGGACTCCGTGCTCACCGGGCCGCCGCCTCCAGCGCCCGGGTCCACTGCCGCAGCTCACCGACGGTGCGCAGCCGGCCGAACTCCTCGGGGTCGACCTCCCGCCGGCTCCGCCGGGCCAGTTCCACGACGATCCGCAGCCTGGCCAGGGAGTCGATGCCGATGTCGGTGAGGGCGGAGGCGTCGTCGAAGCGGGTGCGGGCGTGCTCGCGCAGCACCCAGGCCGCCAGGTCGTCCCCGTCGGGCCCGGCGCCCGCGCCGTGGTGCTCCTCGCCCTGCCGGTAGCGCCGGGTCTGCCAGGGGTAGCCGGGCAGCGGGACGTACCGGCCCGGCTCGGGGAAGGCCGCCGCCAGGTCCGGGTCGCCGCCCGCGGCATAGCGTTCGGCGAGGGCCCGCAGCGGGTGCCCGGCCGGTTCCGGGCCGCCGGTGAGCGCCGCCGCCAGTTCCTCGTGGGTACGGCCGACGACGGCGGCGCGGTGGGCGTGGTGGCGGCGCCGGGTGGCCGCGCTGTGGCAGATGTCGCGCAGCGCGTACGCGCCGCCCTCGCCGCCCGGGCGCAGGTAGCGGGCGTACGCCTCGGTCAGCGCCGTCAGGGCGGCGGGGCTGTGCGCGGAGATCGCCAGCAGGTGGACGGTGCCCTCCGGCTCGGGCCCGGACGGCGCGGCGGGCACGGCCCGTGGTGCGGCCTGGCGGAGCACCACGTGGGCGTTGAGCGCCGAGGAGCCCTGGCCGCCGACCCCGGCGACGGCGGGCCTGCCGAGGACGGGCAGGTCGTGCAGCTCGGCCGGAAGGACCAGCGGCAGCGCGGCCCAGTCGACGTCCGGGCGCGGGGTGCCCAGGTTCAGGCTGGCCGGTATCTGGCCGTGTTCCAGGCACAGCACGGTCTTGAGGAGGCCGGCCAGGCCGCCGGCGGCCTCCGCGTGGCCGATGTTGGTCTTGACGGAGCCGACCAGCAGCGGCCGGCCGGCGGGGCGGCCCGCGCCGAGCACCTCGCCCAGCGCGCGCAGTTCCAGCGGGTCCAGGGCCGGCGAGCCGGCGCCGTGCGCCTCGACGTAGTCGACGTCGGCCGGGTCCACGCCCGCGTCCTCGTACGCCCAGCGCAACACGTCCACCTGGCCCTGGAGGGACGGATGGAGCACCGTGTCGCTGGTGCGGCCGTCGTTGCCGACGGCGCTGCCCCGGATCACGGCGCGCACCCGGTCGCCGTCCGCGAGGGCGTCCGGCAGGCGCTTGAGCACGACGACCGCGACCGCGTCGCTCGGCGAGTAGCCGTCCGCGCCCGCGTCGCCGAACTTGCAGCGCCCGTCGCCCGCCATCGCGCCGGCGTGGGAGAGGACCAGGCCCTCGTCCGGCCGCAGGGCCAGGTTCACGCCCGCGGCCAGCGCCAGCGGGCTCTCCCCGGACCGCAGGCTCTGCACCGCCTGGTGCACGGCGACCAGTGAGGAGGAGCAGGCGGTGTCCACGACGACGCTGGGGCCGCGGAAGTCGAAGAAGTGCGACAGGCGGGCGGGCAGCAGCGAACGGAAGTTGTTCAGCTGGGCCGCCGTCACCGTCTCGGGGCCGCGCCGCAGGGAGAGTTCCAGGTGGTCGGCGCGGGTGTTGCCGACGAAGACGGCGGACCGGCCGCCGGCCAGTGCGTCGGGGCACTGCCCGGCGTCCTCCAGCGCCTCCCAGGCCGTCATCAGCAGCAGCCGTTGCTGCGGGTCGAGTTCGGCGGCCTCGGTCGCGGACATGGCGAAGAAGCCGGCGTCGAAGTCGTCGACCCCGGCGACATAGCCGCCGCGGCGGGCGGCTATGCGCCCCGGCCGGGGATCGGGGGAGTGGAGCGCGTCCACGTCGTACCGCTCCCGGGGCGTCTCACCGGTGGTGTCCTGGGCATCGCGCAGCACGGCCCACAGTTCGTCGGGCGTGCTCGCCCCGGGCAGGCGGCAGGCCATGCCGATCACCGCGACCGACCGGGAATCCACGTCGGACCTGTCCATGAAAGCACTCCGTTCATACGTCGCACGGTCCCTGCACCGTGGCGTAGCTGACTTTGCCCCATCGCAACTCGTCCCACGCGTGCGGCAGTTGCCTCCGGCACGGCACACCGTCCCGGGTGCGGGGACGGCGTGGGGGCCGGACGGCGGGGTGTGCGGTGGTCCGTCGTGCCCGCGGGTCGCGCGGGGCGGGATCTCGCGCCGCGTCCGGGCAGCTGACGCCCGCCTCACCCGGACCGCCGGATCACGGCAGACGGCGCGGGCCGTGCACCCGTCTCACCACCCCGAAAGTTCGAATAAATATTCGAGCATCCTGTGTCGTCGTGGACCGGATGTTCCCGTGTCGCCACAGCGCGCCCCCCGCAAGATTGTCGGGTGCAAAATCGTTTACGTCCGATGCGCGTTCCAAGAATGACGTGAAGTGATCGGTCCAGGGTGGAAACATTGAAAACTTCGGACAGACTCTCTGGTCGGGCGCCGCCCGACTCACGTACACGCCCCCAAATGCGCCCCGGCGCACGCTTGTTGCCCGGGATACAGGTGGTGCGGAAATGACCTGGAGTGGTGATCCGGCCGGGCCGGATCTCTGCTTTGATCTGACCCCATGGAACCCCTGTCACCCGAACAGCACCGTGCCGCAGGCGAACAGCGGACCCACCGGCTGAGGATTCTCGGTCTCAACACGGTCGATGTGGAAGCCACGTTCGACCGGGTAGCACGACTCGCGGCCACCTTCACCCAGGCGCCCCTGGCCATGGTCAACTTCATCAACGACGAACGCCAGATGTTCCGCGGCATGTTCGTGCCCACCGGGTCCCCCGAGGACCCCGTGGAGATCGTGGGCGGCGGCGTCCCCTTCGACCTGAGCAACCTCGCCCGCGAGGCCCCCGGCGACTACGGCTTCTGCCCGCACGTGGTCGCCCAGCAGTCCCAGCTCGCCCTGGAGGACGTCTTCGACTACCCGCGCTTCAAGGGCAACCCCCTCGTCAACGACCTGGGCGTGCGCTCCTACCTGGGCACCCCGCTGCGCGACAACACCGGCATGATCCTCGGCACCGTGTGCGTCGCCGACTTCAAGCCCCGCGCCTGGGACCGCCAGCTCAGGCAGGGCATGCGGGAACTCACCGAGACCCTGCTGTCCGAGTTCAAACTGCGCGACAGCCTCCTCGCCCAGCAGCAGGAGCTGTTCGCGGTGTTCGACGGCGCGCCCTTCCCCATCATGCTCACCGAGGGCCCCGAGCACCTGCTGCGCTACGCCAACGGCAAGCAGGGCCAGGCCTTCGGCAGGGTGCCGCAGTTCAGCCTGGGCCGCAGCGTGCTGCCCGGACTGGACCGGGTCGGTGTCTTCAGCGCGATGGACGACGCCCTGCGCACCGGCCGGCCGACCACGGTGCCGCACGCCTCGCTGCGGACGTACGACTCCCCGACCCCGCAGGACTACGACTTCCTGTGCACCCCGGTCCGCACCTCCCCGAGCGCCCCCTTCAAGGGTGTCCTCACGGTGGCGATGAACACCACCGGGCAGGGCTACGGCGGCACCGAGTCGCACGCCTTCGCGGCCAACGTCCAGCAGCGGTTCGAGCAACTGGGCGGCGCCGCGCTGTCCGACAGCGTGCCCGGCCGATGACCGCCCGGCCGCCCGGCGCCCGCTGACCCGGCGCCGGGCCGCGGCACCGCTTCCGCGACCGCACGGCCCGCCCGCCCCGGCACCGCACGGTCCGCCCGGCCTCGTCTCCGGTGGGCCGCCGTTTCCGCGAAGGCCCGGCGACGGACCGGCGAAGGCCCCGCGCGCAGCCCCTGCTGAGGCGCCCCCGTGCCCTTGGCCCCTCCCGCCCGGCGCCACCCGGCGGTGCGCCGCCCTGCCCCGGCCGGGGGAAGATGGAGATCGCGAGCGGACACAGGACCGAAGACGAGGAGATGGGTGTCATGCAGCAGGAACGAGCGGGCAAGCCGGCCGGGCCCGGGGAGCTGATCGATGTGGCCCGGCTGGTGACCGCGTACTACGCGCTGCACCCCGATCCGGCCGAGCCCGGCCAGCGGGTGGCGTTCGGGACGTCCGGGCACCGCGGTTCGTCGCTCACAGCGGCGTTCAACGAGGACCACATCGCCGCGACCAGCCAGGCCATCTGCGAGTACCGCGCCCGCCAGGGCACCGACGGCCCGCTCTTCCTCGGCGCGGACACCCACGCCCTGTCCGAGCCCGCCAAGGTCACCGCGCTGGAGGTGTTCGCCGCCAACGACGTCTCCGTGCTCATCGACGCGGCCGACGGCTACACCCCCACCCCGGCCGTCTCGCACGCCATCCTCACCCACAACCGCGGCCGCGCCGCGGGCCTGGCGGACGGCGTCGTCGTGACGCCCTCGCACAACCCGCCCGCCGACGGCGGCTTCAAGTACAACCCGCCCAGCGGCGGACCGGCCGGCTCGGACGCCACCTCCTGGATCCAGGACCGGGCCAACGAGATCATCGCGGGCGGCCTGAAGGACGTACGGCGCATCCCGTACACCCAGGCGCTCGCCGCCCCCGGCACCGGCCGCCACGACTACCTCGGCAGCTATGTCTCCGACCTGCCCGCCGTGCTCGACCTGGACGCGGTCCGCGACGCGGGCGTGCGGATCGGCGCCGACCCGCTGGGCGGCGCGTCCGTGGCCTACTGGGGCCGCATCGCCGAGCAGCACCGCCTCGACCTGACCGTGGTCAACCCGCTCACCGACCCCACCTGGCGGTTCATGACGCTGGACTGGGACGGCAAGATCCGCATGGACTGCTCCTCGCCGTACGCCATGGCCTCGCTGATCGAGCAGCGCGACCGGTTCCAGATCGCCACCGGCAACGACGCCGACGCCGACCGGCACGGCATCGTCACCCCGGACGCCGGGCTGATGAACCCCAACCACTACCTCGCCACCGCCATCTCCTACCTGTACTCCCACCGCGAGCGGTGGCCCGCGGCGGCGGGCGTCGGCAAGACCCTGGTCTCCTCCGGCATGATCGACCGCGTCGCCGCCGACCTCGGCCGCCGGCTGGTCGAGGTGCCCGTCGGCTTCAAGTGGTTCGTGGACGGACTGACGGACGGCTCGCTCGGCTTCGGCGGCGAGGAGTCCGCCGGCGCGTCCTTCCTGCGCCGCGACGGCTCGGTGTGGACCACCGACAAGGACGGCATCGTCCTGGCGCTGCTCGCCTCCGAGATCACCGCCGTCACCGGGAAGACCCCCTCCCAGCACTACACGGCCCTCACCGAGCGCTTCGGCGAACCCGCCTACGCCCGGATCGACGCGCCCGCCTCCCGCGAGGAGAAGGCCCGCCTCGGCAAGCTCTCCCCGGCGCAGGTCACCGCCGACACGCTCGCCGGGGAGCCGGTCACCGCCGTGCTCACCGAGGCGCCCGGCAACGGCGCCGCCATCGGCGGTATCAAGGTGGCCACCGAGAACGCCTGGTTCGCCGCCCGCCCCTCCGGCACCGAGGACGTCTACAAGATCTACGCGGAGTCCTTCCGCGGCCCCGGCCACCTGCGCCAGGTGCAGGACGAGGCCAAGCAGGTGGTCCTGACGGCCCTGGGCGGCTGACTCCCACCGGACGACATGGTGCGCGGCCGCTCCCGGCCGCGCACCACGTGTGTGCGCCCCCACATCGTCACCAGAGTTTGACCATTCGTTTTCTTGAATCATTCGTGTTTACGGCGGTAGGTTCTGCCCCATGACCGCAGACCGGCCCCGCACCACCGCCGAGGAGCTGCGCGGCGCGGGCCTGCGGGTCACCGCCGCGCGCGTCGCCCTGCTGCAGACCGTCCGCGCCGGTGACCACCTCGGCGTGGAGGCGATCGCCTCCGGGGTGCGCGAGCGGGTGGGCCATGTCTCCCTGCAAGCCGTGTACGAGGCCCTGCACGCCCTGACCGCCGCGGGACTCGTCCGCCGTATCGAACCGGCCGGCAGCCCGGCCCGGTACGAGGGCCGCGTCGGAGACAACCACCACCACGTCGTGTGCCGGTCGTGCGGTGCCGTCGCCGACGTGGACTGCGCGACCGGCCGGGCGCCCTGTCTCACCGCGTCCGCCGACCACGGCTTCTCCATCGACGAGGCCGAGGTCATCTACTGGGGCCTGTGCCCCGCCTGTTCCACCGCGCGCACCACCTGAGCACCGTGTTCCGCCCAGTCCGGAAGGATTCCCATGTCCGAGAACCACGAGGCCATCGTCACCGATCCCAAGACGGACGACGCGGGTGGCGGCTGCCCGGTCGCGCACGGGCGCGCGGCGCACCCCACGCAGGGCGGCGGGAACCGCCAGTGGTGGCCCGAGCGCCTCAACCTGAAGATCCTCGCCAAGAACCCGGCCGTGGCCAACCCCTTCGGTGAGGACTTCGACTACGCCGAGGCGTTCAACAGCCTCGACCTGCCCGCCGTGAAACGGGACATCGCCGAGGTGCTGACCACCTCGCAGGACTGGTGGCCCGCCGACTTCGGCCACTACGGCCCGCTGATCATCCGGATGGCCTGGCACAGCGCGGGCACCTACCGCATCAGCGACGGCCGCGGCGGCGCCGGCGCCGGGCAGCAGCGCTTCGCCCCGCTCAACAGCTGGCCCGACAACGCCAACCTCGACAAGGCCCGCCGCCTGCTGTGGCCGGTCAAGAAGAAGTACGGCCGCGACCTGTCCTGGGCCGACCTGCTGATCCTGGCCGGCAACGTCGCCCTGGAGTCCATGGGCTTCGAGACCTTCGGCTACGCCGGCGGCCGCGCCGACGTGTGGGAGGCCGAGGAGGACGTCTACTGGGGCCCGGAGACCACCTGGCTCGGCGACGAGCGCTACACCGGCGACCGCGAGCTGGAGAACCCGCTCGGCGCGGTCCAGATGGGCCTCATCTACGTCAACCCCGAGGGCCCCAACGGCAACCCGGACCCGATCGCCGCGGCCCGCGACATCCGCGAGACCTTCCGCCGGATGGCGATGAACGACGAGGAGACCGTCGCCCTCATCGCGGGCGGTCACACCTTCGGCAAGACGCACGGCGCCGGCCCGGCGGACAACGTCGGCCCCGACCCCGAGGCCGCCCCGCTGGAGCAGCAGGGCCTCGGCTGGAAGAACACCTACGGCACCGGCAAGGGCGGCGACGCCATCACCAGCGGTCTGGAGGTGACCTGGACGCCCACCCCCGTCCAGTGGGACAACACCTTCTTCGAGACCCTGTTCGGCTACGAGTGGGAGCTGTTCAAGAGCCCCGCCGGCGCGAACCAGTGGCGGCCCAAGGACGGCGCCGGCGCGGGCACCGTGCCCGACGCCCACGACCCGGGCAAGCGGCACGCCCCGACCATGCTCACCACCGACCTCTCGCTCCGCTCCGACCCGGTCTACGAGCAGATCTCGCGGCGCTTCCTGGACAACCCCGCGGAGTTCGCGGACGCCTTCGCCCGCGCCTGGTACAAGCTGACCCACCGCGACATGGGCCCGGTCGCCCGCTACCTCGGCCCCGAGGTCCCGGCCGAGACCCTGCTGTGGCAGGACCCGCTGCCGCGGCGCGACCACGAGCTGATCGACGCCGCCGACGTCACCGCCCTCAAGGCGAAGATCCTCGACACCGGCCTCACGGTGTCCGAGCTGGTCTCCACCGCGTGGGCCTCGGCGTCCTCCTTCCGCGGCAGCGACAAGCGCGGCGGTGCCAACGGCGCTCGCATCCGGCTGGAGCCGCAGCGCGGCTGGGAGGCCAACGACCCCGACCGGCTCACGTCCGTGCTGCGCGCCCTGGAGGGCGTCCAGGAGTCCTTCGACGCCGCCCAGAGCGGCGGCAAGCGGGTCTCCCTCGCCGACCTGATCGTGCTGGCCGGCGGTGTGGGCGTGGAGCGGGCCGCCAAGGAGGCCGGCTTCGAGATCGAGGTGCCCTTCACCCCGGGCCGCGTGGACGCCGCCCAGGAGGAGACGGACGTCGAGTCGTTCGCGGCCCTGGAGCCGGCCGCCGACGGGTTCCGCAACTACCTGGGCAAGGGCAACCGGCTGCCGGCCGAGTTCCTGCTCCTGGACCGCGCCAACCTGCTGACCCTGAGCGCCCCCGAGATGACGGTCCTGGTCGGCGGCCTGCGCGTGCTGGGCGCCACCCACCAGCAGTCGCAGCTCGGCGTCCTCACCACCACGCCGGAGGTCCTCACCAACGACTACTTCGTCAACCTGCTCGACCTCGGCACCGAGTGGAAGTCGACCGCCCAGGACGCGACCGTCTTCGAGGGCCGCGACACGGCCACCGGGGAGGTCAAGTGGTCCGGCAGCCGGGCCGACCTCGTCTTCGGGTCCAACTCCGAGCTGCGCGCCCTCGCGGAGGTCTACGCGAGCGACGACGCCAAGGAGAAGTTCGTGACGGACTTCGTCGCGGCCTGGACCAAGGTCATGGACCTCGACCGGTTCGACGTGGCCTGACCACGAAACGCCGGGCCGGCCCGTAGCGGCCGGCCCGGCGCGTACCGTCGTCGGCGGCCGCCGCTGTGCCATGAGCTGCTATTCCATGAGCTTCCTGGCCACGCGGGTCGCCGCCTCACTCTCGGCCGCGGCCGGCGACAGCTCGCTCAGTGTGTCGAGGTCGGTGTCCTGCCACAGTTCCTTCTCCCAGGCGGCGGCGAACTTCTCCTGTTCCTCGCGCGGCAGCCCCTGGACGTGCTCCCGGTGGTGGGGGTCCAGCGCGGCGAGGAACCGCTCGACGGTGTCGATGGGCATCTTCTTCTCCTCGGTCGACGGGACGCCGGCCCGCGCCGCGCACGCGACCGGCGGCGTCAGCGGCCTCAGCGCGCGGCGCGCCGGCGTGAGCGCGAGGACCAGCGCAGGGCGATGAAGACCAGATCCACCACGACGAGCGCGATGCCGATGATCAGAAGGTAGAACAGGCCCTTGACCACCACGCCGATGATGCCCAGGGCGACGGCGACGAGGATGAGGAACAGGAACAGAGCCATACCGGGCGCACCTCCACGGATCGGTCAGCGGCGGGCCAGGCGGCGTTCTCCGCCGGCGCCGGGGCTGTAGGGAAGGTCGTAGTGCTGGTAGATCGACGCCTCCTGCTCGGCGGGCAGGACGTCGTCCGTGCCGATGGACGGCGCCTTCTTGACCAGGCCCTTGGGATGCGCGACCTTCACGTAGTCCGGCCCCACGACCGCGTCGCCCACGGGGACGAAGACCAGGCGCTGCCGCGTCGGCAGCCCGGCGCGGACCGTGACCATGGCCGGTTCGTCGGTGCTGGTGTCCACATAGACCGCCTCCAGCGCACCGATCTTGTGGCCCTCCACATCGACCACATCGTGGTTGCGCCACTCGCGGATGTCGGCTGTACGAATCATATGGATGCTCCCCTGCCGTCGTACCGATGAGTGACCCGGCGGCCGGGGACGTAAACACCCCCGATGGGCCGCCCGGACCGGACCGGGCCCCGGACGGCGTGCCGTCCGGGGCCCGGGAGCGGTAGGCGTCAGCGGATCCGCCACTGCTGGAGGTGCGAGGTGCCGCCGCTCTCCTGGGTCACCGCGGCGCCCCTGCCCGCCGACGCGGCGGTGAGCAGCAGTCCGCTGTGCACGGAGGTGACGGTGGAGGCGCCGTTCGTCAGCCGCCTGACCGCCCAGCGCTGGTTGTCACCGCCGGTGCAGGGCCACTGGATGACCTTGGCGCCGGCCGCGAGGGACGCGCCGTCGACGTCGGCGCACTGCCCCGACTCGGTGTTGACGATCTCGTAGGTGCCGTCGGCCTGCCGGGCGAACCGCCACCTCTGGTTGGCGCCGCCGTTCGCCGTCCAGGTGGCGAGCGGGGTGCCGGCGGTGGCGCTGTGACCGGGCGTCTCCAGTGCCTTGCCGGAGGTGACGAGCGTGCGGGTGCCGTCCGGCGCGGCCGGTACCCGGCCGGTGGGCGTCAGGGTCAGCGTCTGCTCGGCCGCGGTACGCGTACCGCCGACCGGGCTGCCGGCGGCGTTCCAGAAGCGGACCGGGGTGGTCTCCGCGGGCCGCCGGGAGTCGGCGGACAGCCCGACCACCAGGCCGCTGTAGCGGTTGACCAGCCGGTACGTGCCGTTCGGGGCGCCGCCGGCGGAGGTGCCGGGGACGATCCACCACTGCTGTCCGACACCGGCGCCGCCGGGCCCGGCCGCGGTGACGGTGGGCCGGGTGCCCCAGGCGCGCTGGGCGGTGGCGGAGGAGCCGACGCCGAGCAGGCCGCCGGTGGCCGCGTTGGCGATGCGGTACGAGCCGTCACCGTTGCCGGTGAAGATCCACGACTGCCGGGCGGAGCCGTTCGCGCGGGCGTCCGAGGTGGTCGCGGAGCCGCCGGAGACCTGGGCCAGGACACGGCCGCCGCCGCTGGAGACACGGTAGGTCCGGCTCGTGTCGACGGGGGCGGCCGGTGCCGAGGTGCCGATGGTGACGTTCGCGTACTCGCCGGCCGAGCCGTTCGAACAGCCGAAGGAGCAGTACGAGCGGAACGACTTGCCGACGATGTTCGAACTGGTCCTGTTCGCCGGGTCGAGGAACCAGCGGTACCAGGAGGCGTTGGTGAGGCTGCCGGTGTCACCGATCAGCCGCCACTTGGGCGCGGCCAGGTCGGCGGTGGCGTAGAACCGCTGCGGCGCCTTGCCGCTCTGGTCCACGCCCTGCGGTTCACCGATGTACAGGCCCAGGTAGGCGTTGTAGGTGATGTCCATGACGAACAGGGGAGAGGTGGCGGGCATCCTGCCCGCCGCGACCTGCTGGCTCACCGTGCCGCTGTTGGCCGGGTCGTACTCCTTGTCCGGCGGGGTGTAGCCGGTGGGGTGCGTGGCGTCGACCGGCACCATGTTGCTCTCCCGGCCGCCCGTACCGGGCTGCGACCACGCGCCGTCGTACCACTTCTGCCAGGAGCCGGGCGCCATCTTCCCGGAGATCGGGGCGCGGGCGACGTGCGCGTGGAACGCCTTCCAGCTGCCGCCCTTGTCCACGATCCGCGAGCCGTAGTAGACGTAGAAGTAGCCGGAGGCGGTGTCCACGAACAGGCGCGGGTCCCCGTCGCCGTAGTCGAACGTCTGCTGCGGGAAGGCCGCCGTGTCCCCGCGCTCGGTGCTGTACGGAGAGGTGATGACGTGGTCCTTGATGGTCCACGTCCTGCCCTGGTCCGTGGAGACGGCGTAGTCGATCGCGTCGTAGTGCAGGCCGTCGCCGAAGGGCTGCGGGGTGAACTCGTTGTGCACCAGCCCGTACCAGTCGCCGGTGTCCGGGTCGACCCACACACCCGCCAGGTCGCAGTAGTTCTTCTGGGCGTAACCGGAACCCGAGGGCGCGTAGCTGGCGGTGAGGCCGGTGGGGCTGTTGTCGCAGCGCCAGGTGGTGTCGTCGTTGCGGTCGGCGGGGTTGGCCGGGTTCACCGCGTCGCTCAGGGCGGTGTCGCGGGTGGCGCTGTCGAAGTCCTTGCCGGTGAAGAAGGTCCACTCACGGCTGTCGTTCGCGCCGTACAGGGAGTGGGCCTGCTGGAAGTGGAAGGTGCCGTCCTTGTCGATGTAGGGCGCGGCCGGGGTGTCGTCGGGCTGGGTCCAGGTGCCCTTCCCGTCGACGGTGACGGTGTAGCCGGGGTCGCCGGCGGCGGCTCCGGGAGCTGCGGGGGCGGCCAGCGCGCTGGAGCCGGTCACGGCCGTCGCCGTGGCGGCGACCGCGGCGACGAGCGCTACGGCCAGTCTCTTGCGGTGAGTTGACACAGGTGCTCCTTTGCGGGACGGGGCCGCGCCCCAGTGCGCGGGCCCCCTGGGTGTGGTTCCTGTGCGGTGCGGCGGACCGGTGTCAGGACCGGTCCGGTCTGTGGCCCCCCGTCGTGCCCCCCTTTTTTTCCGCCCTCGTCGGCCGGACGTCCGCTGCCCGTCAGTCGAAGGTCTCGACGTACTCCTCGGCCGGTCCGAGGGCTGGCCGGTCGCGCAGGGCGAGGTGGTCGCCGAAGTGTTCGAGTTCCAGGACGGTGAGGGTGTTCTCACCGGCGCGCAGCAGCGGTCCGGGCAGATAGAGCGTGGTCTGCGGCCCGATCTCCCAGTAGCGGCCCAGCAGGGTGCCGTTGACCCAGACGAACCCCTTGCCGAAGCCGGGCAGCGCGAGGAAGGTGTCGGCCGGCCCGGGCACGGTCAGCGAGGCGGTGGCGAAGCCCGCACGGCCGTCGGGCGGCGCGGCCGAAGCGGCCCGGGCGAGGTCCTCGGGCCGCCACTCGTCCAGCGGCAGCCCGCGCACGGTCCAGCCGTGCACCAGCCGCCGCTCCACGCGGACGCCGCCGAGGATGCCCTTGCCCTGGCCGAGCAGCGGGCCGTAGTTGATCCGGCCCTGGTTCTCCACCAGCAGTTCGAGCCGGACCCGCTCGCCCCGGCCCGGCACGGTGAACGACCCGGTCTCCCGGTCGAGGACGGCCACCGGCTCCCCGTCGGCGAACACCTGGGCGCGGTCGTGCAGCCCGGTGACGGTCAGCTCGTGGCGGCCCGGCGGCAGCAGCGGCGCGGCCTCGTACAGCACCAGGCCCGAGGACTGCTCCAGCTCCTCGAAGCTCAGCGGCAGCGGCGCCCGGACCGGCTCGCCCGCCGACCGCAGGGCGTCCAGCAGCCCGGCCCCACGGGTGATCCCCAGGGTGCGCGGAGCCAGCAGCGGGGGATCGGCGGGCACCTCGCCGGGAGTGCCGCCGACCGCGGCCAGCCGCTCGCGCACGGCGAAGAACTTCGGGGTGAGCGCGCCGTGTTCGGCGATCGGCGCGTCCGAGTCGTAGCTGGTGACGGTGGGCTGGAGGCGCTCACCGTCGTGGTTGGCGCCGGCCCACAGCCCGAAGTTGGTGCCGCCGTGCGCCATGTACAGGCTCACCGAGCCGCCCGCGTCCAGGATGCCGCCGACGTCCTCGGCCGCACTGACGGCGGAGCGTACATGGTGCCGCTCGCCCCAGTGGTCGAACCAGCCGTTCCAGAACTCCGCGCAGAAGAAGGGCTCGCCCTCCCGGCGCGAGCGCAGCAGCGCGGCCGCCTCGGCGGGACGCGAACCGAAGGTGGCCGCCGCGAGCTGCCCGGGCACGCTGCCGCCGTCCTGCATCAGCGCGGTCGGCCCGTCGGCCGTGTACAGCAGCTCGGTCACGCCCCGCCCCACCAGGGCGTCGCGCACCCAGCGCACATAGTCCTGGTCGTCGCCGTGACTGCCATACTCGTTCTCGATCTGCACGGCCACCACGGGCCCGCCCCGGCCGGCCTGGAGCGCGGCGACCCGCGGGATCAGCTCGTCGAACCAGCGTGCGACCGCGTCCAGGAAGGGACCGTAGGAGGTGCGCAGCCGCATGCCGGGCGTGCCGGTCAGCCAGGCCGGAAGGCCGCCGTTGTCCCATTCGGCGCAGATGTACGGTCCCGGGCGCACGATCACGTCCAGTCCCCGCTCCTGCGCCAGCTGAGCGAACCGGGCCAGGTCGCGCGGGCCGTCGAAGCGGGCGTCACCCGGGGTGCGCTCGTGGAAGTTCCACGGGACGTAGGTGTCCACGGTGTTCAGGCCGAGCGCCGCCAGGCGCCCGAGCCGGTCGGCCCACTGCTCGGGCCGGACGCGGAAGTAGTGCAGCGAGCCCGCCAGGACGCGGTGCGGGCGGCCGGCCCGCAGCAGGGTGCCGCCGGTGTACGTCAGGGCGGCCCGGGCGGTGGCCGCGGGGTACGGGGCGGAAGTGGTCACTTGACGGCTCCGGCGGTCATGCCCGCGCGCCAGAACCGCTGGAGCGCGAGGAAGGCGATCAGAAGCGGGACGACGGACACCAGCGATCCGATGACGACCAGCGCCGGGGGCACCGCGACATGACTGGCGTTCCAGCCGACCAGGCCCACCGTGACAGGTTGCAGCCGGTCGTCGCCGAGCACCATCGCGGGCAGCAGGTAGTTGTTCCAGATCTCCACGAACTGGAACAGGAAGATCGTCACCAGGGCGGGCAGCATCATCCGCACCCCGATGGTCCGGAAGATGCGGAACTCGCCCGCACCGTCCAGCCGGCCCGCCTCCAGCACCTCGTCGGGAACCGTCTGCGCGGCGAACACCCGGGACAGGTAGACCCCGAACGGGCTGACCACGCTGGGCAGCAGCACCGCCAGCGGATTGTCGATCAGGTGCACACCGGAGAACATCAGGTACAGCGGCAGCGTGAACAGCACCTTGGGCACCAGCACCGCCGCCAGCACCAGGCCGAACACCGCGCCGCGCCCGGGGAAGTCGTACTTGGCGAGCGCGTACCCGGCCAGCGCCGAGAAGGCCGTGCCGAGCAGCGCTCCCAGCCCGCAGTACAGGACGCTGTTGAGCATCCAGCGCCAGAAGATCCCGTCGTCCTGGGAGCCGAGCCGGGCGATGTTGTCGAACAGGCCGAAGCCGTGGAACCACAGGCCGCTGCCGGAGAACTGCTCGCCGAACGGCTTGGTCGCCGACACCAGCAGCCACCACAGCGGGAAGAGGAAGTAGCAGGCCGACAGGCCGAGCAGCGCCAGCACCGTGACCCGGCTCGCCGGACGGCTCTCGCGCCGGGAGCGGACCGGGGACGCCTTCGCACTCACTGCGCTCATGCCTGCTCCTTCCGGCCGGTCAGCTTGAAGAACGCGAACGACACGGCGCCGACCAGGACCGCGAGGAGGACGGACTGGGCGGCGGCGTACGGGTAGTTGCCGGCCGCGACCGCGCTCTGCGCGGACATGATCGGCGTGAACGCCGAGGACACCGAGCCGTCGGAGAGCGGCTGCAGGACGGTCGGCTCGTTGTAGAGCTGGGCCGAGCCGATGATGGAGAACACGGTGGTGAGCACCAGCGCGCCGCGCACCGCCGGGATCTTGATGCTCCAGGCGGTCCGCACCGCCGACGCCCCGTCCATCCGGGCGGCCTCCAGCACCTCCGCGGGGATCGACTGGAGCGCCGCGTAGATGATGATCATGTTGTAGCCGGCCCAGCTCCAGGTGACGATGTTCGCCACCGACCACAGCACCACCTCGCTGTGGAAGAAGGGGATGGTGAAGCCGAACGGGTGCAGCAGCCGGTTGACCGGGCTCGACTGGGGGGAGTACATGAACGACCAGACCAGGGCGGCGCTCACCCCGGGGATGGCGTACGGCAGGAAGCTCGCCAGCCGGAAGAAGCCCTTGCCGCGGGCGGACCGGGAGTCGATCAGCAGCGCCAGGACCAGGGCCGCGCCCAGCATCACCGGGACCTGGACCACGCCGAACTGCGCGACCCGGCCCAGCGAGGAGAGGAACGCGCCGTCGCCCAGCGCCCGGCTGTAGTTGCCGAGCGGGTCGAAGGCCCTGGTCGGTGCGGTCAGGCCCAGTCCGGAGCGGTGGACGGTGAACAGGCTGCTGACCGCCGCGTAGACGATCGGGGCGATGTACATCGCGGCGAACAGGACGAGGAAGGGGGCGCAGAAGAGCAGCGGCTCCAGGCGGCGCGAGCGGCCGGCCCGCGCCCCGGCCCGCGCCCCGGCGGGCGCGGGCGCCGCCGTGGGCGGCGGGCCGCCCACGCTCCGGCGGCCCCGGGCGGCCGCCGGAGCGGCCGCGTCGATCACGGACTCGTTCACGGGGCGACCTTCAGGCCCTGCTTCTTCATCTCGTCGACG
Organism: Streptomyces sp. NPDC047017; assembly: GCF_040644175.1. NCBI lineage: Bacteria > Bacillati > Actinomycetota > Actinomycetes > Kitasatosporales > Streptomycetaceae > Streptomyces > Streptomyces sp. NPDC047017. The sequence continues at coordinate 126,397 of NZ_JBEYVW010000003.1, forward strand.
GTCTTGTCCTGGGCGGTGCGCAGCGCGCCGGCGATGGTGCCCTTGCCGGCCCACGCCTTGCCGAGGCCGTCGTCGAGGTCGGTGGCCGTCTTAGTCATCAGCGGCCCCCAGGTCCAGGAGGAGTCGATGTGCGGCGCGGCGGCGGCGAACACGTCGTAGATCTTCTGGCCGCCGAAGTACGGGTCGGCGCCCTTGAGCTGCGGGAGGTCCAGCAGGTTCTTGGCGGCCGGGTACAGCGCGGCCTTCTCGACGAGGCCGCCGAAGGCCGCGCGGTCGGTGCCGAGCCAGTGCGCGAACTCCCAGGCGCCCTCGGGGTTGTCGCAGCCCTTGAGGACCGCGGTCGCGGACCCGCCCGCGTCCCCGACGCGGGTGTCCCCCTTGGTCCACTGCGGCAGCGGTGCCACCGCCCACTGCCCGGAGCCGTCCTTCGCGCCGCCCTTGATGACACCGGCCTGCCAGACCCCGCCGACCACGGTCGCGATGTCACCGTCGCCGATCCCGGTGTACCAGGACTGGTCGTACATCGGGGCCCCGCTGATCAGCCCGTCCGAGACGAGGCCCTGCCAGTAGTCGGCGACCTTCTTGTTGGCCGCGGACGCCATGGTCACCTGCCAGGCGTCGCCCTTGACGCCGAACCATCCGGCGCCGGTCTGCCAGGCGAGTCCCGCGTAGTCGTAGTCGAGGTAGGGCGAGGAGATGTAGCGGTGCGGGTCGGAGGCGTGGATCTTCTCGGCGTCCGCCCGGTACTCGTCCCAGGTGGTGGGGGGCTTGAGGCCGAGCGAGTCGAACACCTTCTTGTTGTAGAACAGCGCCATGGGGCCGGTGTCCACGGGCGCGCCGTAGACCGCGCCGCCCAGCGTCACCGACTTCCAGGCCGCCGGCTGGTAGTCGCCCTGGTCGGCGGTGGCGTACCGGGTGACGTCCTTGAGGGCGCCCTGCGCGGCGAAGCTCGGCAGCGTCTCGTAGCCGACCTGGGCCAGGCAGGGGGCGTTGCCCGCCTTCACGGCGTTGAGCATCTTCTGGTAGCCGCCCTTGGCGCCCGGCTGCACCGCCTGATAGGTGACCTTGAGGTCCGGGTGGCTCTTGTCGAAGGCGGCGACGGCGTCCGCGTACCCCGGTGCCCAGCCCCAGAATGTGATCGATCCCTTGCCGTCGGACGAGGTGGAGCCGGAGCCGGACCCTCCGCACCCCGTGGTGACGAGGGCGAGGCATATCGCTCCCGCGGTCCCGGCAATTCGGGCAATGGATCGCTTCACGGCTTCTCCTGAAGGCTGGGGTGGAGCGGAGGAGATGCCTCCGCGAGGCCGCACACACGGCATGCGACACGCGGCCCGCAGGGAGCCGACGCGCTGATGGCCGAAACTATGGCAGAGAATGTTATCGATGCCAATAGGTGGGGACGGTCTGGTGTCCAGCAGGGAAAACAGCAGATGGCAGGGCCTGAGCGCGATATCATCGGCTCCCAGCAGGAGGGGTACGAGGAAGGAACCCATGGCGAAGCGGAGTGACGGCGGGGGCCGGCCGCCGGGCATGGCGGACGTGGCCCGGGTCGCCGGGGTGTCGGCGCAGACCGTGTCACGGGTGCTGTCCGGCCACCCCAACGTGCAGGAGAAGACGCGGGCCAAGGTCCTCTCGGCGGTGGACCAGCTCGGCTACCGGCGCAACAACGCCGCCCGCATGCTCTCCTCCGGGCGCAGCCGCACCATCGGCGTGGTCACCCTCCAGACCGACTTCTACTCGCGGGCCGCCGTCACCTCCGGCATCGAGCACGCCGCCCAGGCCGCCGGATACGCGGTCAGCACGGCGACCACCACCTCGCTGGACACCTCCGCCATCGAGGCCGCCCTGTCCCGGCTGGCCGACCAGGGCGTCGAGGGGGTCATCCTGTCGGTGCCGCTGAACCACAGCAGCCCGCGCATCGAGCAGCTCACCCGGGCCACGCCCACCATCACCATCGACGGCTCGCGCACCGACGCCACCGAGGTGGTCGCCATCGACCAGGCGCTCGCCGCCCGGCTGGCCACCCGCCATCTGCTGGACCTCGGCCACGACACCGTCTGGCACATCGCGGGCCCCGAGGAGTGGCTGGAGGCCGCGGCCCGGCGGGACGGCTGGCGCCGCACGCTCCAGGAGGCGGGCCGCCCGGTGCCGCCGCCGCTGGAGGGCGACTGGTCCCCGGCCTCCGGCTACCGCAACGGACTGATCCTGGGCCGCATCCCGGACGCCACGGCGGTGTTCGTCGCGAGCGACGAGATGGCGTTCGGCGCGATCAGGGCACTGCACGAGCTGGGCCGGCGGGTACCGGAGGACATCTCCGTGGTCGGCGTCGACGACATCGAGCTGGCCGAGTACTGCTCGCCGTCCCTGACCACCGTGGCCCAGCCGTTCAGCCAGATGGGCACGCTCGCCGTGGCCCACCTCCTTCGGCACATCGCCGATCCGGCGGCCGTGCCCGAACCGGCCTCGGTGGAACCGCAGCTGATCGTCCGGGCCAGCACCGCCCAGGCCGGCACCCCGGCCGCCCAGGCCGGCACCCCGGCCGCGCGGGCCGCTGCCCCGGCCGCACCGGCCGCCGTACAGGCGGATGCCCCGGCCACGGGGGCCGGGGCACCGTAGGGAGCCAGGCCGGTCAGCCCGCGCAGTGGAACTTCGCCTGCGCCCAGTCGCCGTGGTCGCCGGACTTCGTGCCGTCCGTGTCGGTGACCACCAGCTGGACATGGCGGGCACCGGCCAGCGGCACGTCCACCGGCAGCGGATCTGACGTGCCGCTCACGGTCGGGGAGGACCACACCTTCTTCCCGTCCGCGACGACCGAGAAGGACACGCCGCCGTAGCCGTTGATCTCGTCGTCGATCCCGGCGGTCGCGGTCAGGGCGGAGCACCGGCCGCCGAGCCAGAACTCGATGGCGGAGTCGGCGTGCACACCGATGCCCTTGGCGTAGGCGGTGCCGTTCAGGGTGAGGGTGTGGCCGTCACCGGCGGCCGACTCCCCGTTGCTGCGGTCCCGTTCGGCCGGTCCGTAGCCGTTGGTGGAGTTCAGCCAGGGCAGGTCACTGGCCCAGCTGTCGCCCCGGGGCGGGGCGGGCATGGTGCGTATCGCGGTCCGCCCCGTGGTGACACGGTCCTCTCCCGCCGACCGGTAGCGCGCGGTCCCGGTCAGCACGGCCTCACCCGCCGTGGCGCCGGCCGGCGGCGTCACGGTGAAGTCCGCGCTCACCCGCTGCCCCGGCCTGAGCCGGCCGAGATCGCGCTCCGGCGAGACCGTCCACCCGGCGGGCGCGGTCACCGACAGCCGGGTCGCGGAGCTGCCGGTACGGCCCGCGGTGAAACCCACCGTGACCTTGCCGGACACACCGGCGCCCAGCTCCCCGGGCGGGGTGAGCGCGACGGTACCGGTGGCGCCGGGCACCTTGCCGCCCACCGCGCTCGCCCCGGCCAGGTCGATCCGGAAGCCCTGGGCGGTGCTCAGCGAACGGGTCTTGACCTGGACCACCCCGGCCCGGTCCGAGGGGTCGTACCACCAGCCCTGGCCGGCCGCGTCGAAGGCGGCCTTCGAGGTGAACCGGGGCAGCGTGCGGCCGTCCAGCGAGACATGCCCGGGCGCCGAACCGGTATGCACCGTGAACGCGTACGGGCGGCTCTGCTGCTTGCCCGTGAAGTCGCCCTTCTCGGCGCCGACCGCGATGCGCACCGGACCCGCGCCGCTGCGCGGGGCGGTCACGGTCACCGGCTGCTCGGCGTACTTGCCCGAGCGGTGCCGGCGCGTCACGCCGTCGTCCTCGTACAGGGTGAAGGAGCTGCGCCCCTGCGGGTAGACGTCCCAGGCGAGCGGGGAGCCGGCGGTGCGGTCCTGGTAGGAGGTGACGCCCGGCCACATCGGCACGGTCGCGCCCGCCTTGACGAACAGCGGCAGGGTGTCCAGCGGGGCCTGGTAGCCGTCGACGGTGGCCGGGCCGTGGTACGTCCGGCCGGTCCAGTAGTCGATCCAGTCGCCCTTGGGCAGGTAGATGCCGTCGCGCACGGCGGTGTCGCTGTAGACGGGCGCCACCAGGAAGTCCCGGCCGGTCAGGAACTCGTACTTGGCCGCGTCGCTCGCCGCCGTCGCGTCGTCCGGGTACTCCAGCGCCAGCGGGCGCACGGCGCCGACACCGGTGCGGTGGGCCTCGGCCGCGTACGTGTACATGTACGGCAGCAGCGATTCCTTCAGCTTGAGGTACTTGCGGTTGATGCTGGTGTACGGCTCCCCGTACCGGTAGGGCTGCTTGTCCTGGGCGGCCCAGCCGTCCATGGTCATCACGGCCGGCAGGAACGACTTCCACTCCAGGTCGCGGGTGTACGTCTTGGCGCTGCCGCCGAAGATGCCGTCCACGTCACCGGAGGTGTAGGCCAGGCCCGACATCGTGGCACCGGCGTACGTCGGGATCTGCCAGCGGATGTAGTCCCAGCCGCCGGACTGGTCGCCGCTCCACTGCACGCCGCAGCGCTGCGCGCCCGCCCAGCTCTCCGGGGCCCAGGTGAAGCCGCGGGCGTCGCTGTTGTCCTCGATGCCCTGGTAGGCCGCCTTGCAGCCGTCCAGGGCGAACTTGTACCCGTCGCCCACCCAGGCCACGTCCAGCTTGGCCACCCGCTGGCCCGCCTTGACCTGATCGGCCAGCTTGTCCAGGCCGTTCTCGGTCCACAGACCCATCTGCGTCTTGCGGGAGTTGAGGCCCTTCGCGGTCTCGGCGAGGTCCTCGTAACCGCAGCCGTAGCCGTCGTTGACGAGCATCCAGCCCAGCGGCATGTCGTTCTTGACGTAGTCGTCGGCCACCTTGAGGGCGTCCAAGGTGTGCCGCTCGCCGCGGTTGGCGTTGTGCAGGTAGCAGTCGGAGTCACCGATCTCCAGGCCGTAGACGGGCGGCAGCATGGGCCGGCCGGTGAGCTGGGTGTACCGGCCTATGACGTCCTTGGCGGAGTTCCCCGCGAAGTAGTAGGCGTCGAACCGGTTCTCCTGCTCGGTGGCGGTGACCGGGTCGGTGAAGGCGTAGGTGCCGGGGGCGTAGGTGTTGCGGTAGACGCCGTAGCCGGCCGAGGACAGGTAGAACGGCACCGAGTTGGGGTGACCGCCCTCGTTCCAGTTGTAGTCGACGCCCACTTCGAGGGTCTTGCCGCGCTGCGAGGTGTTGCCGCTGCCGTTCTGCTCGCCGGTGCCGTAGAACTGCTCGCCGGCGCCGCGCGAGAGGGTCTGGGTGGTGGCGGTGCCGTCCCAGCTGATGCCCTGGGTCTCCTCCCACAGGCGGGTGCCGTCCGCGCGGTACAGGGCGAACCGCAGCGGCGACTTGTAGGCGCGCAGGGTCACCTTGTCCGTGGCCAGCTCGTAGCGGTCGCCGCGGTCGCGCCAGTGGGTGGCCGGCGCCTTGCCCTGCGGCAGCACGATGTCACTGCCCACGGGGTCGGTGAACGTGCCGTCCGGGGCCACCTCGATGCGGAAGGTGTCGGCCGAGACGAAACTGACCCGCGCCTTCGCCGAGTTCGCGGTGAAGGTGTAGGCGGCGCCCGAGTGCGAGAACCCGGTGACCGCGCCGATGACGGTCGGGGCCGCGGCGGAGGCGGTCGTCGCGGCGCGGGCCGGTCCGGCCGGTCCGGCCGTGGTCGCGAGCACCGCGAGCACGGCCGTGGCCGCCACGGCCGCCCCGGAGGAACGGAGGGCCTTGCGTCTGCGGGGTGGAGCGGTCATGTCGGTCCCTTCGCACACGTCGGCTGATACGGAATGCGGTGATTGAACGTGCGTGATACGGCACTGAAGCAAGCAGAATCAATCATGCGAAGGTATAGCGCACGGCGGTCGCCGTGACCAGAGTGCGAACTGACCGGAAGCAGCCCTCAGTTGTCCCGGTGCGGGCCTCGGGCATGGTCGCGGGAGGAGCGGGCACCCGGGCGGTGAAGGAACGGCGAAGAGGGCGTGACCCTTCGGGCACGCCCTGCGTCAACCACACCGATCACGGGAGAGAGTGATGACCAGTTACGGTGGCCCCTCCGCGGCGTCCTCCGGATCGCGCACCAACGGCCTGGCGGTCGCGAGCCTCGTCTGCGGCATCGTCGGCGTGTTCTTCCTGAACGTGGTCCTCGGCCCGCTGGCCATCATCTTCGGCGGTGTGGCCCTGCGGCAGCAGAGCGCCAAGGGCGGCGGCAGCGGTATGGCCAAGGCCGGCCTGATCCTCGGTGTCGTCGACCTCGTGCTCTTCTTCGTGCTGCTCGCGGTGGCCGCGTCGAACGGCGGCTTCCACTGGTACGTCGGCGGCTGACCTGACCTGACCTGACCTGACCTGATCCGGCCGGGAGGGCGCGCTCAGTCCGTCTCGGTCGCGGCGATCACACCGACCACCGTGCGGGTGGGGTCCAGGCAGGCGAAGGCCGTGTCGGTGAAATCGCCGAAGAACCAGCGGTTCTCGCTGTACGGGGCGAGGGCGAACCGCAGCCACCGGTACTCGGCGGCCAGGCGCACGGCGTCCCGGTGCGGGACCTGGGTGTCGAGGCCCATCAGGGCGTACAGGCTGCGCCAGGCGGCCAGCCTGGCGTAGGCGCCGTGCCGCCCCTGGCACCACAGCCCGCCACCGAACGCGGCGCTGAACAGGTCGGAGGCGAGGTCGTCCGCGGTGGTGTGCACGGTGGTGATCGTCTCGGCGTCGGTCGCCTCCAGGCACTGCGCGTCGAGTCCGGCGAGCAGGGCGGCGTTGAAGTCGCCCGCCGCCAGCGGCTCGGACAGGGTGTAGAACGCCACCTCGCACACGGCGAGTTCGGCGAACCCCTCGGCGGCCGTGCGGGCGCGCGCCTCGTCCACCAGCCGCCGGGCCGTCCGGCCGGCCCGCTCTCCGCCCGCCGTGGGCGCTACCTCGGGGTAGCAGGCGCGTAGTTCACGCGGGGAGAACGACCCCACCATGAGCCCCTCCATCGTGCTGCCGCCGCGCATGGTGTGTTCGAAGTACAGCGCGTCGAGCGGGAGCCAGGCCAGGGGATGGCCCAGTTCGGCCAGCCCGGCTGCGTACGCGAGGTAGACCTCGTCGGTGACTCCGTGCCGCAGTGCCATCTCGTGCAGGAGGCAGGCCCGCAGCTCCGTGCCCGGGTCGTCCAGCGACACGGGTGTCCGGTCGGCGAACTGCGGCTTGAGGTACGCGGTGCTCGGGCGCTGCACCAACTGCCAGGCGGCCCGCCGTACCAGCGGCCGCCAGGCGTCCCCTTCCGCCTGCTCGCCCCGGGTCTCGGCGAGCCGCACCGCCAGGTCGGTCGCCTCCCGGGTCTCCCGGTCGGCCAGCAGGCCCGACAGTTTGCCCAGGGCACGGTTGTCGCCGACTGTCAGGGCGAGGTCGTACAGCCGCTGCGGGTCGGTGGCGGCGAGCGCTTCGAGGGCGGCGTCGTCAGGAAGTCGGGCCATGGGATGACTCTATGCGAGCACCCTGCCCGGCGGCGCCGCGAGGCGGGCGCCGCCGGGGGAGTGCCCGGTCAGGACCGGTCGACGGCGTCCTGGCTGTCCGCCGCCCGGCGCGGGGCCGGCAACGAGCGGTCACGGCTCGCGAGTTGAGGCGCCGTGCGCCGGGCGGTGAGGCGCCGGGCCAGGGGCTCGGTCCAACGGGCGGTCAGCGGACCGGCGATGACGAGGATCAGCACGTACGCCGTGGCCAGCGGGCCCAGCGAGGACTCGATCCCGGAGGTGACGGCCAGCCCTGCGATGACGATGGAGAACTCGCCCCGGGCGACCAGCGTGCCACCGGCCCGCCAGCGCCCCCGGGCCGAGATCCCGGCCCGCTTCGCCGCCCAGTACCCGGTGGCGATCTTGGTGAGGGTGGTGACGGCCGCCAGCGCGAGGGCCGGCAGCAGGACCGGAGGGATGTCCGCCGGGTCGGTGTGCAGCCCGAAGAAGACGAAGAACACCGCGGCGAACAGGTCCCGCAGCGGGGACAGCAGATGGTGCGCGCCCTCGGCGACCTCCCCGGACAGCGCGATGCCCACCAGGAACGCGCCCACGGCGGCGGACACCTGGAGCTGCTGGGCGAGACCGGCGACCAGCAGGGTCAGCCCCAGCACGACCAGCAGCAGCTTCTCCGGGTCGTCGCTGGAGACGAAACGGGAGATGTGCCGTCCGAAGCGCACCGCCAGCAGCAGCACCAGGCCCGCGGCCCCGAGGGCGATGGCCAGCGTGACGCTGCCCGCCGCGAGACCGCTGCCGGCCAGCAGCGCGGTGACGATGGGCAGGTACACCGCCATGGACAGGTCCTCAAGCACCAGGATGCTGAGGACGACCGGTGTCTCGCGGTTGCCGAGCCGCCCCAGGTCGCCCAGTACCTTGGCGATCACCCCGGAGGAACTGACCCAGGTGACCCCGGCGAGGACCACCGCCGCGACCGGCCCCCAGCCCAGCAGCAGCGCCATCAGCGCACCCGGCAGCGCGTTGAGCGTGGCGTCCACGAGACCGGCCGGGTACTGGGTCTTGAGATGGGAGACGAGGTCGCTGGCCGTGTACTCCAGGCCGAGCATGAGCAGCAGCAGGATGACGCCGATCTCGGCGCCGATCGCCACGAACTCCTCGCTGGCGCCCAGCGGGAGCAGCCCGCCCTCCCCGAACGCCAGCCCGGCCAGCAGGTACAGGGGGATGGGGGAGAACCGCAACCGGCCGGCGAACCGGCCCAGCAGTCCCAGGGCGAGCAGGATGGCGCCGAACTCGATCAGGAAGACCGCGGTCGAATGCATGCGTTCACTCCCGTCCGAGTATCACGGCGGCCGCCTCCACGCCTTCGAGCGTGCCGATGACGATCAGGGTGTCGCCGCCGGCCAGCCGGAAGTCGGGCCCCGGGGAGGGGATCGCCTCGGCCCGGCGCAGCACGGCCACGATGGACACGCCGGTACGTGTACGCATCTGCGTGTCGCCCAGCAGCCGGCCGTTCCAGTGCGAGGTGGCCGAGAGCATGATCCGCTCGGCCACCAGGCCCAGTCCGGTCGTCGACAGCAGGTTGGGACTGTGGTGCGTCGGCATCAGCGCGTCGATGAGACTGTCCGCCTCGCCCGGCGACAGCCGCACCGACAGCGCGCAGGCGTCCGCGTCGTCCTCCCGGTACGCGCTCAGCGTCCGTGACCCGTCCCGGTGCGCCACCACCGACAGGCGTCGCCGCTCCCGGGTCGTCAGGTCGTAGCGGCTCCCGATGCCCGGCAGCGGTGTACGGCTCATGCGCGCAGTTCCCACGCGTGTCTCCCGGTCCGAACCCATCATGACTTGACTTTCTCTTTGCAAACCATTGAGGGACACCCTGCCGACCGCTTCCGGCCAGGCGGGTCCCTCCGGGTCGGCGGCAGGGCGGTGCGGGGGCCCGGCAGCGCGAACGCCCGGTCCGGCGGCTGTCCGCCGCCGGACCGGGCGTCCCGGGTGTACCGATGGGCCGTCAGACGAGCTTGCAGTGGCTCCCGCCCTGCCAGGGCGCCCTGGTGCCGGCACAGACCGCCACCGCCACGTTGCGCACCGAGGAATTGCCCCACTGGAAGTGCTTCGTCCTGCCCCCCTGGGGCCCGGCGGAGGCCTCCGGGCCGGTCCACCTCCGGTAGCTGTGGCCGTTGATGAGCTTGTCGTACCTGACGTAGACGTACGCCTTGTCCCGGTCCGTCCGGGTGTCCTTGACGTAGGAGGACGAGTAGTCGATCCGGGCGTTGTACCGGTTGTCCCAGCAGAGGTGGAACGCCGTGTACGCCCCGGTCACACCGCCCTTGCGGTACTGGTGGTGCGGCCAGTTGCGGCCGCACTCCAGGCCGGCCGCGGGCCGGCCGGCCACGGGCATGGCGGCCTGGTGGGCCGCGGTGAGGGCGCTGCTCGGCGCGGCCACCAGGAGCAGGCCGCTCCCGAGCAGCGCCGGGGCTGCCGCGGCGGCCACGATCTTGCGGATGTGCATGGTGGTTCCCGTCTTTCGTCCGTTGCCTGGTACGCCCCCCGGGCCGGGGAGACCGGCTGTCTCGGCGGGCACTGGCGTCCGTCCCCGGCAGAAAAGCCCACCGGCACGGCTTCGAGAAGGGACCGCTGCCGCCTCCCGGTCAATCCGGTCCGACCGGGTTTCGACGGCATGTGCGCCGGTCACCGCCCGGCGCGTCGGCCGGCCCCGCCCATCCGGAGTGACGGAGGCGGCGGGAGGGGCCGACCGCAGTGGCGGGTCCGGTACCCGGAATGACCGAAAATCCGCCGACGAACAGCCATATGGCTCACCTTCACGGGTGAAACAGGCATGCTTCGCATTGACGATCGGCGGCGGTGTCGCCGGTCACGGGGCACTGGGCGCGGGCACCCGACCGGATCAGGGAGCGGCGCGGAACACCCGCTCGAAGTGCTGGAAGGCCACCTCCTGCTGCCACTCGATGGCCGCCTTGGGGCTCGCGGCCAGCAGCCGCCGGCACGCCACGCCGGGCGGGACCACTCCCGGCCGCTCACCTCGGCACCCGCCCGCCAGGCGGTAGCCGTCCCGCGTCGGGTCGCCCTGCCACAGGCTCACGCCCGGCAGGAAGGCGTACTGCAGCGAGGCCCGCGCCAGGTCCTTCAGCTCGGGGTAGGACAGGCCGTAGGTCCGCGCGGCGTACTCGTACTCGTGGCTGATGTCGATCCGGCTCACGCCCGGGTCGTCGGTGGCCAGCACGACCGGCACGCCGTAGGCCCGGTAGGTGTTGAAGGGGTGCTCGGCGCCCTTGACGCCGAGGATCTGGGCGTTGCTGGTGAACGGCACCTCCACGGCCACCTGACGCTGCGCCATGGTGCGGGCGGTGCGCTGCCAGTCGTCCTCGTGGACCAGGTCGACGCCGTGCCCGACGCGTTCGGCGCCGGCGACGTCCACGGCCTCCTTGATGTGGAACGTGAGGTCCGCCGGCTTGACCAGCCCGGGTGTCAACTCGCCCGCGTGCAAGGTGAGTTGGGCGTGCGGGTACACCCCGCGCAGGTACTTGAGCATGCGCATCTGCAGGCTGTAGTCGCGCAGCGAGCTGTCCCAGTCCTCGGGCTGGACCAGATTGACGGCGACGAAGCGCGGGTCGCGCTCGGCCAGCCGCATGCCGAGGGCCATCTGGGTGAAGACCCGCTCCGGCGCACTGCCCCGGGAGACCTGGGAGATCCAGCGCACCGTCAGCGCGCAGCCGGGCTCGGCCCGCCGGGTGCCGCAGCGGGCCGCCGTACGGAACTCGGCGTCCGCGTCGTCGGCCTCCTTGCGCGCCTCGGCCACGACCGCGTCGAGCTTGCCGCCGGCGACCAGCTTGCCGTGCAGCCTGGCCAGGTCCGGGTCCCAGCCGACCGCGGTGGCGAGGTTCTTGGCGCTGTCGGAGGCCGGGGTGACCAGGGTCTCCAGGTAGAACTGGTTCTGGCGTACGACGGTGTCGGCCACGTCGAGCAGCAGCTTGCCGCGGTGCCGCCAGGTCACCTCGCCGAACTTGCCGAAGGTGTCGAAGAAATGGTCGTGCCCGTTCTGGTCCGGCGGGAAGTCCTGCATGGACCAGGCCCGCACGATCGCGTCCCGGAAGGCGCGGTCGGTGCGGGCGTCCGCGGCCGGACGGGTGCCCGGACCGCAGGGCGCGGGCAGCGCCGTCAGCGTCGTGGTGTCGACGCACAGGCCGTCCTCGGCGGCCAGTTCGACGAGGTACTCGGTGGTGACCGCACCGGAGAGGTGGTTGTGCAGGTCACCACCCTTGGGCAGCCGGTCGAAGAAGTCGCGCAGCGACCGGGGGGCGTCGCGGGCCGACCTCAGATACGCGTCGGTGCCCGCCTCCGACCCGGTCATCGGGCGCGGAGCCGCGGGGACGCCGGCCGGCGCGGACCCCGCGCCGCCGGGGACGGAGGAGGGACGGGCGGACGCGGACGGCGCCATCAACGACGCGCTGAGAGTGCCAAGGGCAGCCACGGCCAGGAGGGTCCGGCGGCGTGCGGCACGGCGGTGTTCTGACATCACCGGCCCATGATCGCGACCGGCCCGCCGCCCCCGGGCCGCCCGGCACGGCTGTACGGCCCTTTCCATTCCTCCGAGTGACCCGCGCCGCCGGTCGTTGACGCGAGGCGGCCACCGACTCCCTTACACCGCCCGGATGATGACGCCCCCTCACGCCACTCCTAGACTCGCGATCATGACGACCGACAGCACCACCCCCGAGCCCACGACGCACACCGGCGAGGATGGCCCCGCGCTCTTCTCGACCATGGCCACCATGCGGGCCATGCGCCGCCTCAAGCCCGACCCCGTTCCCCAGGATCTGCTGGAGCGGCTGATCCAGGCGGCGGTCTGGGGACCCAGCGGCGGCAACATGCAGCGCTACGAGTACGTCGTGGTCACCGACCCGGCGGTGATGGCCCGGCTGGCCCCGCTGTGGCGGCGCTGCGTGGACGCCTACCTCGCGACCACCGGGAAGCACGCCCCCGCGGGCATGGACGAGGCCGCGTACGCGCGGATGGTCGCCGCCATCGAGTACCAGCGCGACCACTTCGCCGAGACCCCGGCGCTGATCGTGCCCTGCTACCGCTTCCCCGCACCGAGGCTCGACGAAGAGGGCCTGCGCGCCTCGGCCGAGGCCCTGGGCGCCGAGGCCACGGCCCGGATGGCACAGACCCAGGAGCGCTTCGCCGCGCTGGCGGAGGGCTCCTGCGTGTACCCGGGCGTGCAGAACCTGCTGCTGGCCGCCCGCGCGCTGGGACTGGCCGCCAACATCACCATCTGGCACCTGATGCTGGAGGAGGAGTGGAAGGCCGCCCTCGGCATCCCCGAGGACATGCACACCTTCGCGGCGGTGCCGGTGGGCCGGCCGCGCGGCAGCTTCGGCCCCGTACGGCGCCGGCCCGTCGCGGAGGTGATCCACCGGGACCGCTGGTGACCTGGGAGTGGACCGCGGGCGTTACGCGTCGGCCGTCGTGGTGGTGAGCCAGGCCAGCGCGGCGACCACCAGGGTCTGGACGCCGGTGCCCAGGGTCGGCTCGACGACCGGGGCGAAGTGCGCGGAGTGGTTGCCCGGCAGGGTGTCCAGCTGCCCGGCGGCCAGCGCGGCGAAGGTGGTGTCGGCGTCGAGGCCGCCCCAGAACCAGAAGACGGTGGGCACGCCCGCCGCCTCGCCGAACACGCCCACGTCCTCGCTCGCGGAGACCGGCGGCATCGGCAGCAGGCGCTCCGCGCCGAAGTGAGCGGCGAACGCCGCCACGGTGGCCGCGGTCGCCTCCGGGTCACTGACCAGGAGCGGCATGCCGTGCGTCCAGTCGATCTCGGGAGGCCGGGGCGCCGCTTGGGCGGCCGCCTCGGCCCGGACCACGCGTTCGACGGCGGCGCGCACCCGGTCGCGGACCCGCGGTGTGTAACTGCGCACGTTGACGCCGAGTTCGGCGGTGTCCGGGATGATGTTGTCCTTGGTGCCCGCCCGCAGCCGCCCGACGGTGACCACCGCGGCCTCCGCTGGCGGGACCTCGCGGGCGACGATGCCCTGCAGCCGGGTCACGACATGGGCGGCCATCAGCACCGGGTCCACGGTGGACTCGGGCCGCGAACCGTGCCCGCCGCGCCCGTGCAGCACGACGCGCGCGCTGTCCGAGGCGGCCATCACCGGCCCGGCGGCGTGCCCGATGAAGCCCGCGGGCAGCGGGCCCACGTGCTGGCCCAGCACGATGTCCGGCTTCGGGAACCGCTCGAAGAGCCCGTCCTCGACCATGTCCCGCGCGCCCCGGGCCAGTTCCTCGGCGGGCTGGAACACCACCAGCAGGGTGCCCGCCCAGGCCGTGGTGGCGCCCGCGAGCAGGGTGGCGGCGCCGAGCAGGCAGGTGGCGTGCATGTCGTGACCGCAGGCGTGCATCACCGGCACCTCCTGCCCGTCCGCGTCGGTGGCGCGTTCCGTGCTCGCGTACGGCAGCCCGGTCCTCTCCGCCACGGGAAGGGCGTCGATGTCGGCGCGCAGCATCACCACCGGGCCGTCGCCGTTGCGCAGCACACCGACCACACCGGTGCCGCCGACCTGCTCGGTCACCTCGAAGCCCAGGGGCCGCAGGCCGTCGGCCAGCAGGCCCGCCGTGCGGTGCTCCTGGAGCGACAGCTCGGGGTGCCGGTGGAGATCGCGGTAGAGGTCCGCGAGCCGCGGGCCCAGCTCGTCGAGCCCGTTCCACACGCCGTCCGTCATCTGGCCTGCTCCTTCGGTCGGGGGGACACGGCGACGTGCGGGCGCCCGCACCGCCGGGTGATCTCCATCGATCATCATCGATCATCGCAGGTCCGTTCGGGCCGGTGAGCGGCGGTCCGGCCGCCCGCCGCCCGGTGCGGATCGCCTCGGCGCGGGGTGGGCGGAGGCGTCCGCACTCACCCGGCCGCCGCTGTGGACGAGCGCGGTCCCCGGGCGCGGCTCTAGCCTCGAAGTGCCTTGCGCTGTGACAGGACCGGCAAGGCCCGGGCGGCCCCCGCACCCCGCGCCCTGGGCAGGGGCCGCCCCTTCGCACCCCGACGCCCGCCCGGCCCGTACGCGGGCACGGGCGGCGGCGTCGTCCCCGGTCACGGGCCCCCGGCCGTACGCGGGGCCCCGACCGCCCCTCTAGAGTGCTTGCGTCCCCTACCCGCACTTGCGGCCCCGGCCCGGCGGCACCCGCCGCTTCCGCCCCGGGGCCTGAACGAGGAGCAATCGTGACCGACCTGGCGTCCACCGGCCCGCAGCAGGAGATCGCCCGGGATCTCCAGGTGAGCGAGTCCTTCGACGTACAGCAGGAGAGAGAGCGCCGGGTGGCCTTCCTCGCCGGCCGGCTGACCGGCACCGGTCTGCGCTCGCTGGTGCTGGGCATCAGCGGCGGCGTGGACTCCACGACCGCGGGCCGGCTGTGCCAGCTCGCGGTCGAGCGGGTCCGGGCCACCGGGCAGGAGGCCACGTTCTACGCCATGCGGCTGCCCTACGGCACCCAGGCCGACGAGAAGGACGCCCAGCGGGCGCTGGACTTCATCCGTCCCGACAAGACCCTGACCGTCGACGTGCGGCCCGCCTCGGACGCCGCGCTGGAGGCGGTGCTGACCGGCGGCGCGGTCTTCCGCGACGCCCACCACCAGGACTTCCTGCACGGCAACATCAAGGCGCGGCAGCGCATGATCGTCCAGTACGCGGTGGCGGGCGCGCACGAGGGCCTGGTCGTGGGCACCGACCACGCGGCCGAGGCGGTCTCCGGGTTCTTCACCAAGTTCGGCGACGGCGCGGCCGACGTCGTCCCGCTCACCGGGCTCACCAAGCGGCGGGTCCGGGCCCTGGCGCAGGCGCTGGGCGCGCCCGCCGCGCTGGTCGGCAAGGTCCCGACCGCCGACCTGGAGACGCTGAGCCCGGGCCGGCCCGACGAGGAGGCGCTCGGCGTCACCTACGACGACATCGACGACTTCTTGGAGGGCAAGCCGGTCTCCGAGGCCGCCTTCGAGGCGATCGTCCGCCGCTACCGGTTCACCGAGCACAAGCGGCAGCTGCCGATCGCCCCCTGACCGGGGCCCCGGCAGCGGGGTCACCGGCCGGCGCGGCGGGCGCCGCCGGCCCTCACCAGTCCCGTTCGACCGTGGTCTTCCCCGGGCCGAGGACCTCGACATGGCCGTGGTCGCCGTACGCGGTGCGCCGCCAGGCGGTGAACGCCTCGGCGGTGCGTTCCGCGGCGTCGGCCCCGTCCACCCCGTAGTCGACATGGACCACGGCCGTGGCGCGTGCGCTGCCTTCCGGGGTGCGGACGTAGACGCTCTCCACATGGGCGGCGTGGACCGCGTCCGCCTTCGGGGCCTTCGTGGTGAGGTACGCGCGGAACTCACGGAGCATCGGGAACCAGCGGTGCGGGCCGGTCGAGGGGGCGTCCTCGGAGTCGTCCGTCGTGTCGCCCATGGGCGGCCCGTAGCCCTGGTCGTCGCTGGTGGTGTCCGGGCCGGAGTGCTGGTCGTCCGTGGTGGTGTCCGGCAGGCCGGTGTGCTGGTCGTCGCTGGTGGTGTCCGGCAGGTCGGTGTGCTGGTCGTCGCTGGTGGTGTCGGGCAGATCGGTGTGCTGGTCGTCCGTGGTGGTGTCCGGCAGGTCCGTCCCCTGGTCGTCGCCGGTGGCGTCGCCCACGGACGATCCGGCCGCCCCCGCGGCACCGTCCGCCCGCGTCCCGGCGTGCTCGGTGCCGCAGGCGGTCAGCGGCAGGCAGCAGCACACGAGCAGCGCGGCCGTGGACACGTACCGGGTCATGGTCTTCATTCTGTGAGCCCCCTTTGAGGGGTGAGAGGGGCTCACAGCGTCCTCGGTTCCCTTCCTGACCTGCCCTTTCAGCAGCCCGTCGCAGGTCAGGACGCGCGGTGCACGATGTGGCCGCCGGTCACGGTGAGGCGGACCGCCGCTTCGGCGACCTCGTCCGCGGGCGCTTCGACGGGGTCCAGGCCCAGGGCGGTCAGGTCGGCCCGGAAGCCCTGGCGGATACGCCCGGCGACGGCCGCCTCACCGGCGGCGACCGCCGCGTGGGTGGTGCAGCCCTCCAGGGCCTCCAGGCCGGTGAGTCCCGCCCGCGCGGAGGCGGCACCCCGCGGGCTGCGCGCGGTGGCCAGGACGGCGCGGACGTCGTAGTGGGCGACGGGCCAGTCCGAACCGAGCGCGACGACCGCCCCGGCGTCCCGCAGGTCGCGCAGCCGCCAGGCGCGCCCGGCGCGCGTCTGACCCAGCCGCACGGACCAGGCGTCGGTCCGGTCGGCCCGGGTGTAGGCGGTGTGCGGGGGCTGCATGGAGGCGATGACCCCCAGGCGCGCGAACCGGGCCACGACGTCGTCGGGCACCGACTCGATGTGCTCCACCCGGTGGGTGAGGTGAGCGCCGGCGCCCAGCGACTCCACGGTGTCCAGGACGTGCCGCACGGCCGCCTCCCCGATCGTGTGGGTGGCGGTGCGCACCCCGGCGGTGTCCAGGTGCCGGACGGCCTCGCTGTAGGCGGCCGGGTCCGGCCAGAACGCCTCGGTGCCCTGCCCGTGGCAGTCGGGGTGGTCCAGCCAGGCCGTGCCGCCCTCGACGGTGCCGTCCATGAAGAACTTCACCCCGCCGACCCGCCAGTGCCGCCCGCCGCGTCCTTGCAGGGAGACCAGTTCGTCCAGCGTGTCCTTGTCGGCGCCCGGCATGCACCAGGGCGCGAAGCGCAGCCGCAGCGGCAGGACGGTGTCCTCGGCGACGGCGCCGACGAGGTCGAGGTCGCCGATGTCCATGACGTGGGCGCCGGTGAGGCCGGTGGCCGCCATGGCGGAGAGCAGCTCGACGAGCCGGGCGCGCCGCACGGCGTACGACGGACGCGGCATGACCGCGGTGACCAGCTCCATGGCGGCGTGCTCGACCAGGTGCCCGGTCAGGCGGCCGTCGGCGTCCGCGGCGATGTGGGAGCGCTGCGCGAACGCGCGCGGCCCGGTGACGCCCGCCGCGTCGAGCGCGGCCCCGGTGACCAGGGCGGAGTGCGCGTCGTACAGCCGCAGGAAGGCGGGGGCTCCGCCGAGGACGTCCTCGACGAGGGACCGGTCGACGGGCCGGCCGTCGAAGACGTTGTGGTCCAGGCCGAAGCCGATGACCCAGCCGTCGACACGCTCCGCCGCGGCGAGCGCCGCCCGCAGCCCGTCGAGGTCGCGCACGGCGGACAGGTCGGTCCCGGTGGTCATGTCCAGGCCCATCACCGGATGGCTGTGGCAGTCCGCCAGGCCGGGCACCAGGGTGGCACCCGCCAGGTCCACGACCTCGGTGGCGGGCCCACGCCAGTCCCGTACGTCGCTCTCCTCGCCGACGGCGGCGATCAGCCCGTCGCGCACGGCGACCGCGCCGGCGTACGGGCGCCGCGGGTCGAGAGTACGGACACGGGCGCCCGTGAGGACGAGGTCGGTGGTGGGCATGCGGGGGCTCCTTGCGGTTCGGGAAGGGGGGGCTGGACGGGGGCGTGGGCCTCAGACGGGGTCCGGCGCGGCGGCGTCGGCGGGCCGGGCGGCGTCCTCGCCGGGCTCGGCGGCGAACCGCTCGTAGACGCCGGGCCGGCGGCGGCGCAGCCAGCCGGCGAGCGGGAACCCGGCGAGGAAGACCAGGGGGACGACGGCCGCCAGCACGGTGTTCACCGCGGCGGACGCCCCCGTGAACAGGTCGAGGTGGGTGACGACCAGCGCGATGGCGGTGGCGAGCAGGACGGCCGCGACGACGGGCGCCACCACCGTGCGCAGGACGCCCTCCTGGTGCCGGACGCGTCGGAAGTACAGGGGCACGGCGAGGGCCGCCAGCAGTTGCAGCGCCAGCAGGGCCAGCATGCCGGGGGTGTTCACCCACAGCAGCAACTGCTGGTACGGGTCCGCCCCGGCGGCGGCGAAGGCCAGGACCACGGCGGCGCCGAGCACGGTCTGCACGACACCGGTGACGTACGGGGAGCGGTGGCGCGGGTGCACGCGGGCCAGCGCCCCGGGGAGGATGCCCTCCTCGGCGAGGGCCAGACCGTAGCGGTTGATGGCGTTGTGGAAGGCGAGCAGGGAGGCCAGGACGCTGGTGACGATGAGGACGTGCATGGTGTCGGCGGCCCAGCCGCCCACGTACGTGGTGATCGCGGAGAAGAACAGTCCGGCGGGGTCGCCGCCCGCCGCCCGCACCACCTCGGCGTCACCGAACGCCTGGATCGCGATCCAGACGATGAACGCGTAGAAGAGGCCGAGGAATCCGACCGCGAGGTAGGTGGCGCGGGGCACCGTGCGCGCCGGGTCGCGGGCCTCGCGGCGGTAGATGACGGTCGACTCGAAGCCGGTGAACGCGGCGAACGCGAAGGCCAGCACGGCCGCCGTGCCGGGCACCAGCACATGGGCCGGGGCGAAGGAGGCCGCCGACAGCCCGTGCGCCCCGCCCTTGACCAGCACTCCGGCGGCGAGCAGCACCAGGATGCCGGTCTCTGCGGTGAGCAGCACGCCGAGCACCTTGGCGCCGAAGTCGATGGAGCGGAAGCCGCCGTAGCCGATCAGCAGCAGGCCCGCCAGCGACACGGGCAGCCACGGGATGTGTGTGCCGGCCAGGGCGCGCACGGTGCCCTGGGTGGCGGTGCCGAGGAGGCCGTAGACGCCGATCTCCATGCCGTTGTAGCCGAGCAGGGCGAGCAGCGCGGCGCCGATGCCGACGCGGCGGCCGAGGCCACGGGTGACGTACGCGTAGAAGGCGCCGGCGCCCCGGACATGACGGCTCATCGTGGTGAAGCCGACGGCGAAGACGGCGAGCGTGATCCCGGCGACGAGATAGCCGACCGGGGCGCCGATGCCGCCGAGCATGATCGCCAGCGGGGCGACACCGGCCATGACGGTGAGCGGAGCGGCGGCGGACACCACGAAGAAGGCGATGTCGGTGGTGCCGAGCGACCCGGAGCGCAGGGTCGGGGCGGCGGGGGAGGTGACGCTCCCGGAGGGGCTGGAGCCGGGGGTGGTGACGGGCATGAGCGAAAGCCCTTCTGGCTGCGGGCAAGGCTGCGGGCAGGGAGGGATGACAGGCGTGGGGGTGGCCGGAGCCCGTAAATCTAAAGGCTTTCGGTTTCCGCAATGTAGCCTTCCGTTCGTACGGATGGGAAGACCTTCGAAGGGGAAACGCGACATGGGGCGGCCGCGCACGGCTCTGCTCGACCGGGAGCGCATCACCGCGACCGCGCTCGATCTCCTCGACGCGCAGGGCGAGTTCAGCGTCCCGCAGATCGCACGGCGGCTCGGGGTGCAGACCGGCTCGGTGTACCACCACGTGGACGGCCGGGACGGGATCGTGGAACTGGTGCGGGAGCGGATCGCCGAGGCGATCGACACCGCGCCCCTGGACGCAGGGCCCTGGGACACGGCCCTGGCGGGGTGGGCCCGCTCCTACCGCGCCGCGTTCGGCGCGCACCCGCGGGCCATCCCCCTGCTGATGGCCAACCCCGTACGGGCGCCCCGGGTCCTTGAGCAGTACGAGCGGGCCGTCGCCCTCCTCCTCGACGCGGGCTTCGCGACCGCCGACGTCATGGTGGTCATCACCGCCCTGGAGAACGTCGTCCTCGGCTCGGCCCTCGACCTCGCCGCCCCGCAGGCCATGTGGGAGATCGCCGACGACACGGCCACCCCGCGCCTGGCCGAGGCGCTCGGCGCGGTCCACGGCAGCCGGACGGACCGGGCGTTCGATCTCGCGCTGGAAGGGATGCTTGTCGCTGCGCGGCGGATGCTGGAGGACTGAGGGGGGGGAGGCGGGGTGAGGTGAGGCCGGGGCCGGGCCGGGCCGGGGGTTTCGTCGCCGCCGTTCGGATGGCGGTGCGGGGGCGTGGCGGTGCGGCCCGCTCGGGCGGGTGCGGGGCGGGTGTCAGGGTGTCCGCATGCAGACGTGTCCACCGCCGTGGCCCGCACGTGTCCCGGCCTGACCCCGAGCGGCGGGTCCCTCCGGTGCCGGTGCCGGTGCGGGGCATCGACCATGTCGGCGTGACCGTCCCCGACATCGAGGCCGCGACCGCTTTCTTCGTCCACGCCCTGGGGGCGGAGGTGCTGTACGACACGCTGCGCCGCGAGGACGGGCCGCGCGGCGGGCAGGCCCTGGAACGGCGGCTGGGGGTGCCCGGGGGCACCGAGCAGCGGGCGATCCGGATGCTCGCCCTGCCGCACGGACCCGGCCTCGAACTCTTCGAGTTCGCCGGCCCCCCTCGACGGACCCCGGCGCTGCCCTGCGACCTCGGCTGGCAGCACCTCGCCGTCCACGTCGACGACCTCGACCACGCCCTCGCCCGCGTCGAGGAGGCCGGGGGGCAGGCGCTGTCCGTGCCCGCCCCGCTGCCCGGCCCCGAAGCGGGCCCGCGCAACCGCATGGTCTACACGCGAACGCCCTGGGGCAGCACGCTGGAACTGATCACCTACCCCGACCCGCAGCCCTACGAGGACCACACCACGCGCCGGCGTTGGCGCCCCTGACGTCCCGGGGCCGGGTCGAGGCAGCAGGTGCTCGGCGAGTTCGCCGAGCAGTTCCATGCCCTGTCGACGGTGGCCGCCGGCCACGGCGTACCGGAGCCTTGCGGGCGGTCCGCTTCCCGGGCGCGGAACTTCCCGCCCCGCTCCGCACGTTCCGTCCACAGGCGGATGCCATCCTGGCTTCCGTACGTACACGGACGAGCGGGGGAGCCGCATGGCACGGGTTCTGGTCATCGGCGGCGGGATCGCCGGTACGGCGACGGCGCTGGCCCTGCACAAGGCGGGGTTCGACGCCACGGTGTACGAGGCCCACCCGGACTCGGCCGCGGACATCGGCGCGTTCCTCACGCTGGCCGGCAACGGCATGCGCGCCCTCGCCCAGCTCGACGCCTCCGCCATGGTCACCGCGCTCGGCTTCCCGCTGACCTCGATGCGCGTCCTCGACCGGACGGGGGCCGAGACGGCGCACGTACCGCTGGGCGACGCCGACGACCCCCGGCTGCGGTACAGGTGCCTGCGCCGCGGCGACCTCAACACCGCCCTGCAGCGGGAGACCGGGGCACGGGGCATCACCGTCCGGCACGGCGCCCGGCTCACCGCGATCGACGACGGCCCGCGGGGAGTGACCGCGCGGTTCTCCGACGGCAGCACCGCGACGGGCGACCTGCTCATCGGCGCGGACGGCCTGCGCTCCACCGTCCGCCCGATCGTCGCGCCCGACACCCGGCCGCGCCACGCGGGCCAGCACGTCTTCTACGGCTACACCGGCACCGCTCCCGTGACCGCACCGGGCGAGTGCATCACGATGGTGCGGGGCAGCGCGGTCGCGTTCGGCCACACCGTGTCACCGCGGGGGGAGACGTACTGGTTCGCGCGGGTGGCCGGTGACCCGCTCACCGCCGACGAGATCGCCGCCGCCACACCGGACATGTGCCGCGCGCAGCTCCTCCCCCTGCTGCGCGCGGACACCACCCCGGCCGCGGACATCGTCGCGGCCACCGGCGAGGAGCTGATGGTCACCGACGCCACGGAGCTGCCGCCGGGCACCCCCTGGCGCGCGGGCCGCGTCCTGCTGGTCGGCGACGCCGCCCACGCCGCCTCGCCCGCGACCGGGCAGGGCGCGTCGATGGCGCTGGAGGACGCCGTGGTCCTCGCGAAGTGCCTGCGCGACGCACCCGGCACCGAGGCCGCGCTCTCCCTCTACGAGACGCTGCGCCGGCCCCGCACCGAACACAACACCACCGTCAGCGGGAACATCTCGCGCGGCACCCACACCGCGTCCCCCGCCGCCCGCGCGGCGGCCGCTTCCCGGCGGACCGGCGACGACGGCGAACTCGTCCGGCTGCTGGAGTGGGACGCCGACATCCTGCGGACCGCGCAGGCCGTACAGGCCGCGCAGGCCGCACAGGGGCCGGTGGAGGAGGGACAGGGATGACGGGCGGGGCCGGCGGGCGGGGTCGGCGGGTCGCGGGCTTCGCGTCCGAATAGCGCCGGCGGGCCGGTGACACGCTGCCGACACTGGACACATGACCGCATACACACCCCTTGCCATCCCGCCCGCCGCCCTCAAGGAACTCCGCGACCGCGACGACTCCGGACACCCCCTGCGGCCCTGCACCGCACGCGAGGACGGTGTCCCGCTGGACTCCGTGGGCAGTCCGCTGCGCTGCTGCCTGCGGGCCGTCGAGCCCGGTGACCGGATCGCCCTCGTCTCCTACGCGCCGCTGCGCCGCTGGGCGGCGGCGACCGGGGCCGACCCCGGCGCCTACGACGAGGCGGGGCCGGTCTTCATCCACGCCGAAGAGTGCGCGGGACCGGGGAACACCGGCGACCACCCCTTCGCACGACCGGGCGCGCTGCGCACCATCCGCCGTTACGACGCCGAGGGGCACATCGTCGGGGGCCGCCTCTTCGAGATCCCCGAGGACGCCCGGGCCGGTTTCGACCGGGCCTTCGACGAGGCGTTCGCCGACCCGGAGGTGGCGCTGGTGCACGTACGGGCCCTGGAGTACGGCTGCTTCCAGTTCGAGGTGCGGCGGCCGTAGGCCGGACACCCTCCCCGCGCCCGCCGGTGCGGACCGGCCGGGGGCCGTGCGGGAAGCGAGGATGGCGGCGGCCGGAGAGAGGCGTGGAGTAGGCTCGGGCGCCGCGCGGCACATGGTCCGCGGCGGCGCCCCGAGTGGGCGCCCTCCTGCGAGGAAAGGCACGGGGGATGGCTGAGAACGGCGGAGCGGCCGAGGTGGTCTCGTATCCGGTGGGCCGGGTGGTCGGCGGGCGCGACGAGGTCCGTGACGACGACTGGGGCGGGGTCACGGCCGTGATCCGGCTGGACGGCGCCCGCTACGCGCCGGAGGCGCTGGCCGGTCTGGACGCCTTCTCCCACCTGGAGGTCGTCTACCACTTCGACCGGGTGCCCGTGGAGAAGATCGAGACCGGCGCCCGTCACCCGCGCGGCAACACCGACTGGCCCCTGGTGGGCATCTTCGCCCAGCGCGGCAAGAACCGCCCCAACCGCATCGGCCTCTCCCGCTGCCGCCTGATCAAGGTCGACGGTCTCGACCTGCACGTCCAGGGCCTGGACGCGGTCGACGGCACCCCTGTGCTCGACATCAAGCCCCACATGGACGAGTTCGGCCCGCAGGGCCCCACCACTCAGCCCGACTGGGCCACCGACCTCATGCGGCACTACTACTGACCGCTTCACTCGGCTCTGTCGCGCCCCGGCCGGACGGTTCCGGCCGGGGTCAGTTGTCGGTGCCGGGGGTGAAGAGCGGCAGGGTGCCGGTCAGTTCCAGGACGCGGCGTACGCAGGGACCGGCCGCGCGTACGGTCACGGTCTTGCCGGCGCACAGTGCCAGCCGGCGCACGGTGAGCAGGACGTTCAGGCTGGAACAGTCCCAGAACGAGACCTCGGCGAGGTCGAGGACGATCCCCCCGGCCGAGTCACCGAGGGCGCTCAGCAGACAGCGGTGGAGGACTTCACGGGACTCGTGGTCGACCTCGCCGCGCACCACGACGAGTGTCCTGTCGCCGTGCGGACGGCGACTGGTCGACAGCGCACGGGGCACGGGTGCGGCCCCCGTGGTCGGCCTCTCCATGGGCGTCGGCGACTCCGTCCTCGTGGTGCTGTGCCAGCAGGTGTGTCACTGGTGACACGAAATATATGTCATGTATTCGACTCCGGCCATAGCTGAACCTAAGATTCACCCATGGTTGGAGTGCCTGAGCCGCATAACGGATGGACGTTCGTCACCAACCACGCGCGCGTGCTGGCGGCCATCGCCGAGGACCCGAACGTCCGTATCCGCGACATAGCCGCCCACTGCCGCCTCACCGAGCGCGCAGTGCAGCGGATCATCGCCGACCTCGAACGTGACGGGTACCTGTCCCACACACGCGAGGGGCGGAGCAACACCTACCGCATCGAGCCGGGCAAGGTGCTGCGGCACCCGGCGGAGGCCGGCCGGACCGTGGCCTCCCTGCTCTCCGCGCTCATCGAGGACGAGGTCGGCCGCGGCGCGGAGACTACGCCGGCGACTGCGACTGCGACTGCGACGACGGCGGCGGCCGAGCCCGGGACGCAGTAGCCCCTCCGGCACCCGCGGCCGCACCGCCGACGCAGGCAAAAGCCCAGGCGGACGCGGCCTCCCCGCCGCCCCGATCGACCTCGGCCGCCGTGCGCCGGTGCCGGGAAGCGACCACCCTGTGGGTACAGGCGGGCTCCTCGCCGCACGCGCCGGCCGCGGCGGTGTCCGTGGCACGGCCCGGGGACAGGGCCGGCCGGGCGGACGTGCGAGGAGGAGCGATGCGCAGCAGCCGTAGGAGATCCCGCGGCCTCCTCCTCGCCGCCGCCCTGCCGCTGCTCGGAGGTGTGCTGGCCGACCTCTTCGGCCCCCAGCCGTTCACGGGGCTGCCGCTGCTCTCCGCGGCGCCGCTGGTCGCCGCGGCCCTGCTGTCCTTCCCCGCCAGCGTGCTCTTCGCCGTGCTGACCTGCGTGGCCTCGGTCGCGCTCGACCTGTACCTGGGCCGGCCCCGCACGGCCCTCCTCGTCGACCTGGCGGACGTCCTCGTCACCGGCGCCCTGGCGCTGGGCGTCAACCGGGTACTGGCCCGCCAGCAGCGCCGCCTGGCGCAGGTCCGCGACGTGGCCGAGGCCGCGCAGCGGGCGGTCCTCCCGGACCCGCCGCGCCGTGCGGGGCCGGTCGAGGTGGCCGCCCGGTACGAGGCCGCGCACAGCGGGGCGCGCATCGGCGGCGACCTGTACGCGGTGCAGACGACCCCGTACGGGGTCCGCGCGATCGTCGGTGATGTCCGGGGCAAGGGCCTGGGAGCCGTCTCCACCGTCTGTGTGCTGGTCGGTGTCTTCCGCCAGGAGGCGGGGCGGGTGCCCACCCTGGCCGGGCTCGCGGACCGGCTGGACGAGGCCCTCGCCCGTGGCGGTGACGCGAGCACCGACGCCGCCCTGGAGGGCTTCACCACCGCCGTGCTGCTGCAGATCCCGCCGGACGGGAGCACGGTGCAGGTGGTCAACCGCGGGCACCCGGCGCCGTACCGGATCGACCCGCGGTCCGTGTCCCGGCTGGAGCCCACCGCCCGGGCGCTGCCGCTGGGACTCGGCATACCGGGAGGCGCGGCGCGGGAGGAGGCCGACGCGGACGTGTTCCCGCTGAGCCACGGGGCCTCCCTGCTGCTGGTCACCGACGGAGTGACCGAGGCACGTGACCGCGACGGCGTGTTCTACGACCCGTGCCGGCGGCTCGCCCCCGGCGACCACCCCAATCCCCGGCGCCTGGTGGACGCCCTCGTGCGAGACGTCTTCCGCTGGACCGGCGGACGCAACCAGGACGACATGGCGATCCTCGCCCTCACCCGGGCCGGCCCCAGCCGCCCGTCCGCGGACGAGGCTCCCTGAAGACGTCCGTCAAAGCAGACAGAAGATGTCCGGTTCGGCTCGTAGCGTCAGGACCGAGGCTCACCGAAAGGACATCGCATCCATGCGTATCGCCCTCACCACCCCCACCGGCAACGTCGGACGGCACGTCGTCGCCATGCTCCTGCGCGCGGGCGTCCGCCCGCTCGTCCTGGCCCGGGACGCCGGCCGGCTCGACCCCGCCGTCCGGGCCGAGGTGGACACCGTCGAGGTGGACCAGCGCGACGCCGACGCGGTCGTGGCCGCCACCGCAGGGGTCGACGCGCTGTTCTGGGTCGACCCCCCGAGCAGCGGCCCCGACCCGCTGGCCGACTACGCGCTCGCCACCGAGAGCGTGACCCGGGCCGTGCGGGCCAACCGGATCGGGCGGACCGTCTTGCAGAGCAGCGTGGGCGCCGAGAAGCGGCACGGCGCCGGCGAGATCGACGGCCTGGCGGCGACCGAGACCGCCCTCGACGCCCTCGGCGCCGACGTCACCCACCTGCGCTGCGGCTACTTCTTCAGCAACCTCGAACTGCAGACGGAAGCGCTGCGCGCGGGCACCCTGCCGGTCATCGTCCCGCTGGACCAGCCGATGGCCTGGGTCGCGCCCCGCGACATCGCCGAGGTCGCCGTCACGCGCCTGCTGTCGGCCGACTGGACCGGACGGCACGTCCAGGCCGTCCACGGCCCCGCCGACCTCACCTGGACCCAGGTGGCCGGCATCGTCTCGGCCGCCACCGGACGACCGCTGCGCGTCGAACGCGTCGACGACGACACCATGCGCGGTCTGCTCCGGGGCGCCGGGATGCCGCCGGGCCTGGCCGAGGCGGTCATCGGCATGTCGACGGGACTGCGCGAGGACTTCGTGCCCGAGCAGCCGCGCACGGTACGGAGCACCACCCCCACCACCCTGGCGTCCTGGGCGTACGACGTGCTCCGGCCCCAGGTGTGAGCCGGAGCGGCACCCCGCCGCCGACGCGCGGCCGGGAACCGGCCGAGCGCTGGCCGACGCCACCACGTGTGCCCTGGCCGACGCCACCACGTGTGCGCTGGCCCGCGCCACCCCGGGTGCGGTGGACACAGTCCGCGACCGTGACCACCGCACGCGCGCGTCAGCCGGCGGCGAGCCGCCGCAGCGCCAGTTCGGCCAGCAGCGTCGCCCCGTCGCCCAGTACCGCGTCGTCGAAGACCGCCTGCGGCGCGTGGTTGTTCGCCGCGGTCGCCGGATCGGCGTCCGGCGGGCAGGCGCCCAGCATCACGAAGGCCGAGGGGACCCGCTCCGCGACATAGCTGAAGTCCTCCGACGCCGTCATCGGACGGTCCGCCTCCCGGTAGCGGTCCGCGCCGAACACCTCGGCCGCCGTACGGGCCACGAAGGCGGCCTGACCGGCGTCGTTGACCGTCACGGGATACCTCATGACGTAATCGACATCGGCCTCCAGGCCGTGCGCCCGTGCCATGCCCCGTACGAGTGCGGTCGACTCGTGCCGCACCCGCTCCCGCGCGCCGGGGGAGAACGAGCGCACGGTGGCCGAGAACTCGGCCCGGTCCGGGATCACGTTCTCCGCGTCGCCCGCCCGCAGGCGCCCGACGCCGATCACCACCGGGTCGAAGACGTCGAACCGGCGCGTCACCATCGTCTGCAGCGCGAGCACCATCTCGCAGGCGGCGGGCACCGGGTCGAGCGCGGAGTGCGGGGCCGAGCCGTGCCCGCCCCGGCCGCGTACGGTCACCGACAGCGTGTCCGCGGCCGCGAGCGCCGCCCCGGCCCGGCACGAGAACTCACCGAGCCACTGCGCGGACTGCACGTGCAGCGCGTACGCGGCGACCGGCAGTGCGCCCGACGCGTCGAGGAGCCCTTCCTCGATCATCAGCCGCGCACCGCCGTCGGCCTCCTCGCCGGGCTGGAACATGAACACCACGTCACCGGCCAGTTCCGCGCGCCGCTCGGTGAGCAGCCGGGCGGCGCCCACCAGCATGGCGGTGTGCAGGTCGTGGCCGCAGGCGTGCATCACGCCGGGGAGCCGCGAGGCGTGGTCGAGACCCGTGCGCTCGTCGACCGGGAGCGCGTCCATGTCGCCGCGGAGCAGGACCGCGGGGCCGGGGCGGGCGCCGCGCAGCACCGCCGTCACCGAGGACAGCCGACGGCCCGTGGACACCTCCAGCGGCAGCCCGCGCAGCGCCTCCAGCACCCGGCGCTGGGTGCGCGGCAGCCGGAGCCCCACCTCGGGCTCGCGGTGCAGGGCACGCCGCAGCTCCACCAGCTCGTCCCGCAGGGCGGCGGACGCGCGGACGGGGGAGGCGAGGGCGGCGGAGGGGATACCGGCGGCTTCGGATGTCATGTGCGGCTCCTGGCGGGGCGGACGCTGGTTCCTGACGTCAGGCCCGGGAAGGGCGGTCCCTGACCGGGCCATCTTCGCCCACCGCGCCGGCGTCCCGGCAGCCCGCGTTCCCCTACGGCCGCGGCGACGCGTCCCGTGGCGAGGCCGGGCCGGGGGAGGGGCCGCCGTCCGCGCCGCGGGACCGCCCGAGCCGTCCGGTGCCCGCCCGTACCGCCCAGAAGAACACCGCGAAGGCGAACGCCGCCACCGCCAGCGAGTCCCACGGCGCCGGCAGCCGGCCGGACCCGCCGAACGAACCGAGCCAGGACAGCACCGTGAGCACCACCAGGAACACCACCAGCCAGGCGCCGGTGCGCAGTTCGGCCAGGAGCGGGCGGTCCGCCGCGGCGCCGCGGTGCATGGCGAGGAACACCAGCACACCCGCCAGCACGAGGGGCAGCGCCAGCCGCAGGTCGTGCCAGCCCGACCAGTACACGAACTCCGCCGCCACCGTGAAACTCACCGGAGCGATCCAGCGCAGTCCGGGCACCCAGCCGGCGGTGCCGCTGCCCGGGTCGGCCAGGAACACCGCGGCGGCCACGGCGGAGGCCGCGTACGTCAGCAGGTACATGTCCCCCATGACGCTCACGATGTCCTGCCAGCCGCCGAACGGCAGCAGGAACACCACGATCACCGCCAGGTTCAGCACCAGCGCCCGGCGCGGGACGCCCGAGCGCGCTTCCACCGCCATGAACCAGCGCGGCAGGGTGCCGTTCTTCGCCAGCGCGTAGGTGTGCCGGGCGTCCAGCGCCACACCGACGTACGCCGAGCCGCCCGGCGAGACCACGGCGTCCGCGTACAGCAGCGCCGACAGCCAGTGCAGATTGAGCAGCAGCGCGAGCTGGCCGAACGGCGAGTCGAAGTCCACGCCGTGCCAGCCGTGCCCGAGCGCGCCGGCCGGCACCGCGAACAGGAACGCCACCTGCAACGCCAGGTACATCAGCACGGCCAGCCCGATGCCGGTCAGCACCGCGGCGGGCACGGTGCGCCGGGGATCGCGGGTCTCGCCGGAGAAGTCCAGGGGTGCCTGGAAGCCGTTGACCGAGTACACGATGCCGCCGCCGGCCAGCGCCGACAGGCAGGCGGCATACCCGTAGGGGGCGAACCCGCCGTGGTCGGTGAGCCGTCCGGTGTGCCAGCCGGACGCCAGCAGCGCGACCACGGTGACGACCGGTACCGCGATCTTGAAGACGGACAGCAGGTTGTTCAGCCGCGCGAACAGCCGCACCGCGAACCAGTTCAGCGCCGTCAGCAGCACGCTCAGCGCCGTCGCCACGCCGAGGCCGGTGGCGGTCAGCGAACCGCCGCGGTAGATGCCGGGCAGGTAGTGACCGGCGTACTGCATGATGGCGCTGATCTCCGCCGCGGTACCGCCCACCGACAGCAGCACCGACCAGCCGACCAGCGTGCCCACCAGGCGGCCGCTGGCGTACAGCGGCCAGCGCACGGTGCCGCCGCCCTCCGGCCGGGACGCCCCCAGTTCGATCATCACCAGCGCCACCAGGACGCACAGCAGCCCCGCCGCCACCCACGACAGCAGGGCGGCAGGACCCGCGGTCCGCGCCGCGTACATCGCGGCGAACAGCCATCCCGAGCCGACGATGTTGGAGAACGCGATGGCGGTCAGCGCCCAGAAGCCCAGGTCCCGGCGGAGCCGGCGTTCCTGCGTCACCGCCGCCGTGGTCGCGTACCCGTCGTCCGGCCGGTCCTGCGGCACGCCACCGCCTCCTCGCCTGGTCCTGCGTCCGCCCGAGCGTAGCGGGAGCCGGGGCGCGCCGGGCGATGTCGCGGCCGTTTCCCCGGCCGCCGGAGCCGCTCTCCGCCCCGGCCGCCGGAGCCGCTCTCCGCCCCGGCCGCCGGGACCGCTCTCCGCCCCGTGTCCGGGGCCGCTCCCGCCCCGGGACGCGAGCACCGGTACGTCACCCGGTGCTAGAAATAAGTACATGGCCGGATTTTTCGGCCGCTGCCGGATTCCGGGCTTCCGGAACCGCACCGGTCGTCGTCCACGCCGCCATGGCGCGGACCCGGGGCCGGGGCCGGAACAGCGGGCCCGGGCCGCGGACGAGCGAGATCGATCACGCGGGTCCGCGAGCGGGCGCCGGCGACCGGGCACGCGCAGTTTCGCCGCCGAGGCGTTCGCCCTGCAGATGGCGATGCTGCTGGTGCTCATCGCCGCCGCGAGCACCGTGTTCGTGCTCCAGGCCCGGCGCGGCAGCCTGAACAACGCCCGCGACCGCACCCTGGCCGTGGCCAATTCCTTCGCCAGCGCCCCCGGCACCGCCGAAGCCCTGGACAGCAGCCACCCGACGGCGATCCTGCAACCGCGCGCCGAAGCCGCCCGCAAGCGCACCGGTGTCGCCTTCGTCGTCGTCTACCGCCCGGACGGCATCCGCCTGACGCACCCCGTCCCCGCCCTGATCGGCAAACGCGCCGTCGGCCCGTACCAGCAGGCCGCCCGGGGCCGGCAGTCCACGAAGATCGTCAACGGCAGCCGGGGCACCGCCGTCGACTCGTTCGTGCCCGTCGTCCGGCCGAACGGCTCGATCGCCGGGATCGTGGACGTCGGGATCACCCTGGAGGCGGTGAACAGAACGGTCGAGGGCCAGCTGCCCGTCCTGGCCGGCGCCGTCGCGGCGGCGCTCGTCCTGTCCACGGCCGGATCGGCGTGGGCGACCAGACGGCTGCGACGGCAGACCCACGGCCTGGGCCATGTCGAGATGACCCGGATGTACGACCACCATGACGCCGTGCTCCACTCCGTGCGGGAAGGGGTCCTCGTCCTCGGCGGCGACGGCCGGCTGCTCCTCGCCAACGACGAGGCGCGCCGCCTGCTGGACCTCCCGCCGGACGCGGAGGGCCGGCCCGTCGCCGCACTCGGCCTCGACGGGCGGACCGCGGAACTGCTGGCCTCCGGCCGGGTGGCCAGCGACGAGATGGTCCTGGCCGGAGACCGGCTGCTGGCCGTCAACACCCGCCGCACCGACCGCGACGGAGGCAGCACACCGGGCAGTGTGGCGACGCTGCGGGACACCACGGACCTGCGCGCCCTCGCGGGCCGGGCCGAGGTCGCCCAGGAACGCCTGAGACTGCTGTACGACGCCGGTGTGCGCGTCGGCACCACCCTGGACGTCGTACGGACCGCCGAGGAACTGGCCCAGGTCGCCGTCCCCGCCTTCGCCGACCTCGTCACCGTCGACCTGCTGGAACCCGTACTGCGCGGTGACGAGCCCGAGTACACCGCGGACATGCGCCGTACGGCGACCCGCGGCACCGGCCCGGAACAGCCGCTGTTCCCCGTGGACGAGCTGATCACCTGGCGGCCCGGCACCCCCATGGCGACGGCACTGGAGAGCGGGCACGCGGTGCTGGAGGCGGACCTGCGCACCGCCCGCGGCTGGCGCGTGCAGAGCCCGGCCACGGCACAGAAGGCCCTGGAGTACGGTATCCGGTCGCTCGTCACCGTGCCGATGCGGGCCCGGGGCGTCGTGCTGGGCCTGGCCGACTTCTGGCGCACGGACCGGCGCGACCCCTTCGAGTCCGACGACCTCTCCTTCGCCGAGGAACTCGTCGCCCGGGCCGCCGTCTGCGTCGACAACGCGCGCCGCTACACCCGTGAGCACCACGTCGCCGTGACCCTGCAACGCAGCCTGCTGCCCAGGGAACTGCCCGAGCAGCAGGCCCTGGAGGTGGCCCACCGCTATCTGCCCGCGCGGGCCGGGGTCGGCGGGGACTGGTTCGACGTCCTGCCGCTGCCCGGGGCCCGGGTGGCGCTCGTCGTCGGTGACGTCGTCGGCCACGGGCTGCACGCCGCCGCCACCATGGGCCGCCTGCGCACCGCCGTGCTCAACTTCTCCGCGCTCGACCTGCCGCCCGAGGAGATCCTCGCCCACCTCGACGAACTGGTCGCCGGATTCGACGAGGACCAGACCGCCGAGGGCGAGCAGATCACCGGGGCCACCTGCCTGTACGCCATCTACGACCCGGTCTGCGGGCACTGCGTCATGGCGACGGCGGGCCACCCCGGGCCCGCCCTGGTCCGCCCCGACGGCACGGTGGACTTCCCCGAGCTGCCCGTCTCCCCGCCCCTGGGCCTGGCGGCGGGCCTGCCCGTGGAGAGCGCCGAACTGGACCTGGCCGAGGGAACGAGCCTGGTCCTGTTCACCGACGGGCTGGTGGAGTCCCGCGACCGGGACATCGGCCCCGGCCTCACCCTGCTGCGCGACGCCCTGGCGGGCCACCCCGACCGCGGCGCCGAGGAGACCTGCCGGGCGGTCATGGAGGCCGTGCTGCCGGCCCGCCCCAGCGACGACGTGGCGCTGCTGGTGGCCCGCACCCGGCTGCTGGACCCGGCGCACGTCGCGGAGTGGGACGTACGACGCGATCCCGCCGCCGTCGCCCGGGTCCGCGCCGCCTGCACCCGGCAGCTGCGCCTGTGGGGGCTGGAGGAGGCGGCGTTCAGCACCGAGCTGATCCTCAGCGAACTGGTCACCAACGCCATCCGCTACGGCGGTGATCCGATCCGGGTGCGGCTGCTGCGCGACCGCGCCCTCATCTGCGAGGTCTCCGACGGCAGCAGCACCTCGCCGCACCTGCGCCGGGCCGCCAGCACGGACGAGGGCGGGCGCGGCCTGTTCCTGGTCGCGCAGCTGGCGCAGCGGTGGGGCACCCGGTACACACCCCTCGGCAAGGTCATCTGGACCGAGCAGTCCCTGCACGGCGGGCCGGCGGAACCCGCCGGGGACCTGGGCGACCTCCTGCTGAGCCAGTGGGGCGACGAGGAGCTGTGAGGGGAGGCCGCCCCGACGGCGGGGGGGGCCTGAAGGACGGCCGCCGTTCGCCGCTCCCGGTGTCGCCGGGCGCGGCGTCGCCTCAGTCGGTGACCAGGGTGTCCGGGGCGGACCGGGCGAGCCCGGCCAGGGTGCCCAGGGCCTGCGCGAGGACGCCGGTGCTCGGTGAGGCCAGCCCCAGCCGGACCGCGTTGGGGGCGTGACCGCGGCCGACGGTGAACGCCGCGGCGGGCGCCAGCGCGATGCCGTGCCGTGCGGCGGCGGCCACGAACGTGTCGGCACGCCACGGGCGGGGCAGCTGCCACCAGCAGTGGTAGGAGCGCGGATCGCCGCGCACCGCGAAGCCGTCCAGCAGGCGGCCCGCCATCTCCTGCCGTACGGCGGCCTCCCGCTGCTTGGCCCGGACCAGCGCCTTCACCGTGCCGTCCTGCTGCCAGCGGTAGGCGGCCTCCAGCGCGAACCGCATGGGGGCCCAGCCGCCCGAGCGCAGGGACGCGCCGATGTCGCCGGCCAGCGCGGCGGGCGCGACGACGAAGCCGAGGCTCAGCCCGGGGGCGACGCGCTTGGACAGGCTGTCGACGAGGACGGTCAGGTCCGGCGCCAGCGCGGCCAGCGGTGACACCTCGTCGCGCAGGAACGCCCAGATGGTGTCCTCGACCGCCGGGACCCCCAGGCGCAGCAGCACCTCGGCCAGCCGCTCCCTGCGCGGCCGCGGCATGGTCAGCGAGAGCGGGTTGTGCAGGGTCGGCTGTACGTAGACGGCGCTGAGCGGTCCGCCGCGGTGGGCCTCCTCGACGGCCTCGGGGAGCAGCCCGTCGTCGTCCATGGCGAGGGGGACGAGGGTGATGCCGAACCGGGCCGCGATGGCCTTGACCACGGGATAGGTCAGCTCCTCGACGCCCAGCCTGCCGCCCGGCGGGACCAGGGCGGCGAGGACGGCCGAGAGGGCCTGCCGGCCGTTCCCGGCGAACAGCACCTGCTCCGGGTCGGGGCGCCAGTCGCCCCGGGCGAGCAGGTCCGCACCGGCCGCGCGGACGGCCGGGGCCCCGGCCGCGCCGACCGGCCCGAGCGCGGCGCCCAGGGCCGCGGGCCGGAGCAGGCCGGTGAGGCTCTCCGCCAGCAGCGCCGCCTGCTCGGGCACCACCGGATAGTTCAGCTCCAGGTCGACGCGGCTGCCGGTGGGCTCGGTGAGCGCGGGGGCGGCGGTCTCGGACTCGGCGCGGACGAAGGTGCCGCGGCCCACCTCGCCCACGGTCAGGCCACGCCGGGCGAGTTCCCGGTAGACGCGGGTGGCGGTCGAGTTGGCGATCCGATGCCGCCGGGCGAACTCCCGCTGCGGCGGCAGCCGGTCGCCCGGCCGCAGCACACCGCTCCGGATCTCCTCGGCCACCGCGTCGGCGACGCCCTGGTAGTCCTTCACCGCGCCCTCCCTCCTGTCGGACGTCCGCCATCGAACCACATCATTGCCCTCGGTGCAATATCACGCATTGCATTGAGGGGGGAGACGGCAATATTCTCATCCCTGTGCCCCGGGGGCCCTTTAGCGCGGTCATTGCACCGAGCGGACGGATGTCTTGCACCGACACCCCCAGGCAGGATCAGCCAGCGAATCAGGAGTTGTCATGATGGTGGGACTCGGCGGTGTGCTCGGCGTGACGGTGGTGGCCCTGGGGATGGTCCTCACGCCCGGCCCGAACATGATCTACCTCGTCTCCCGCAGCATCACGCAGGGCAGGCGGGCCGGGATCATCTCCCTCGGCGGGGTGGCCCTGGGGTTCATGGTGTACCTGCTGGCGGCGAACCTGGGCCTGTCGGTGGTCTTCCTCGCCGTGCCCGAGCTGTACGTCGCGGTGAAGCTGGCGGGCGCCGCCTACCTCGGCTACCTGGCCTGGAGCGCGCTCAGGCCCGGCGGAATCTCCGTGTTCGCGCCGCAGGACGTGCCGCCCGACCCGCCGCGCAGGCTGTTCACGATGGGCCTGCTGACGAACCTGCTCAACCCGAAGATCGCCGTCATGTACCTCTCGCTCATCCCGCAGTTCGTCGACCTGCGCGAGGGGCATGTGCTGGTCCAGGGGCTCGTACTCGGGGCGGTCCAGATCGTGGTCAGCGTCGGCGTCAACCTGGGCATCGTGCTGGCGGCCGGCGCGATCGCCGCCTTCCTCGCCCGCCGCCCGTCCTGGCTGAAGGCGCAGCGCTATGTGATGGGCACGGTCCTCGGCGCCCTCGCCGTCTCCCTGGCCGTCGACACGTCCGGCCCCGGCGGCGCGACCTGACCGGCCCGCAGGTCACGCGGCCCGCGGGCGGCACGACGGTGGACGGGCCCGCCTCCGGGCCCGTCCCGGCGTACCGTCAGATGGTCATCGACTCCTGGAGCCAGCGGCTGATCCGGTACGGCAGCCACCAGGCGAGCGGCCCGACGTCCAGGACGAGCCGCTCACCGCGGAAGTCGTCCAGGACGGCGGCCGGCACGGAGTCGGCCGGCGCCCCGTACGCCAGCCGCTCGATGGTCTGCTCGTACTCCGGTTCGTCCGCGGTGAAGCGGCGCAGCTCGCCCCAGCGGCGGTCGCGGATCTGCACGAACCCGGGGCCCTTGCGCCACAGGCACTTGCACAGGTAGTGGCCCCGCCGCCAGGCCCGCAGCGTCTCACCGGACCCGGCCGGGCCCTCGACGCGCCCGGGGGGCTGGAGGTGGCTGAGCACCTGCCAGGCGTCGTCGGCCGCGTCCGGTGCCAGGCACAGGTCCCACTCCACGAGGACGGCCCGCGCGGTCAGGTCCCGCACCAGGCTCAGCGCGGCCACCGCCGCCGCGGCCCGCTCCGCGTCCGGGTCGCCCGACAGGTCGACCGCCCGGGGCAGCCGGACCCGTCGGGCGCCGAGCTGCCACAGCCGTTCGCTCTCGCCCTGCGGCGGGCCGGGCAGGGCGAGTTCGCCCAGGAACATGCCGGGCAGCTCGCAGGCGGCGGGGTCGTAGTCGCGCCAGGCGAGGACGGCGGGCGGACTCAGGACGGTGCTCATGGGCGTGCTCCTCCTCGGGGCGCGGTCATACGGTGACGGGCTCGGCGGGCACCGGCCTCGCGGCCACCGGTTCCGCCGCGTGCGCGTGGCGCATGAAGTCCAGCCGGAGCAGGTCCTCGTTGACGGCGGCCGGGGCGATGTGGACGTACTGGCCGCCGTCGGTGAAGACGATCCCGAGCGCCGCCCACGAGTCCAGGAGGCGGCGCACGGCGTCCTCGTCCCGGGCGTCCGCGGGCGCCTTGCGCGCGGCCTTGCGGGCCAGCGCGGCCGGGGTGTGCGGCTGGTCGAGGAGGCGGAAGGCGGCCAGCTCGAAGGGGTCGGTGAGCTGCCGCGTCCGCCAGTCGAAGGCGCGGCGCCGGGAGATCAGCACGATCCGGTCGCCCAGGTCCTCATGGGTCAGCCGGGCGTCGGCGTGGTGCTTCTTCCAGGCGGCCAGCGCGTCGTTCAGCGCGGTCACCGTCGGCTCCCCGATACCACGCGCCGGCGCCTCGAAGACGTACGCGAGGTCGTACAGTTCCTCCTCGGGCAGGTCGTAGGTGAAGCGGTAGTGCTCCTCGGGCCGCAGCCCGGTGAAGCCGAGTTCGGGCCGCTCGAAGTACGGGCTGAACCGCTCGATGGCGATCCGGGCCGACAGGTCGACCGGCGGGTCGAGGTGCTCCAGCGCCGGGATCTGCGCGATCACCGGTTCGTAGTCGGCGGTGGTCTCGCCGGGGAAGCCGTGCAGGTAGTTCCAGGCGACGGACAGCCCGGTCTCCGCGCCGTCGCGCAGCATCCGCACGTTCTGGCAGCCGCTGACGCCCTTGTCCATCAGGTCCAGGACCCGGTCGTTGAGCGACTCGATGCCCGGCTGGACGTAGATCATCCCCGCCTCGGCGAGGGTACGCAGCTGCGGGCGGCGCATGTTGGCCTTGATCTCGATGTGCAGCCGCAGGTCGTACGGGCTCTCGATGATCCGGGGCAGCACGGTCGTCAGGTAGCCCATGTCGAGGATGTTGTCGACGACGTACATGTCCAGGACCCGGTGGCGGCGGGCCAGTTCGACGATCTCCTCGTAGAACGTGTCCGGGCTCTTGGAACGGAACTCCATGAACGAGCCGTTGAGCCCGCAGAACGTGCAGTGGTGCTTCTCGCCCCACCAGCAGCCCCGCGCGCCCTCCACGACCAGCTTGGGCTCGACCCAGTTGCGGGCGACGGAGGCGGCAAGGCGCTCGAAGTAGCCGCTGTAGTCGGGCGGCAGGATCGCGGCGGGCGGCAGCGGACGGGTGGCCATGGGGTTGGCGACGCTCTCCCCGTCCGGGCCCCGGTGGCACAGCCCGGGCACCCCGGCGAGGTCCAAGCCGTCGCCGAGCGCGGTGAGCAGCTGCGGGAACGCGGCCTCGCCCTCGCCGCGTACGACATGGTCGACGAAGGGGAAGTTGCGGTGCACGGCGGCGCCCTGCGCGCCGTCGCAGTTGGCGCCGCCCATGACGGTGACGATGTGCGGGGCGAGCTGCTTGACCCGGCGGGCGCAGGCCAGCGCCGCGGCGTTCTGCTGGAAGGTGGAGGTGAACCCGACGACGTCGGGCGCGTGGGCGACGATCCGCCGCGCGATCTCGTCGACGAACTCCGGGACCACCCGGTGCAGCGCCCGCGTCATCTCCATGCGCGACTTCTTGAGCTTGCCGCGCATCACCGCGGTGAACTCCTCCTCGCGCCAGGCCGGGTCGTCGTAGAGGGCGGAGGAGAACACCCAGTCGCCGCAGCCCATGAAGTAGGACGACAGCGCGTAGTACTCGTAGTCGTCACCGGTGAACTCGGTGCGGGCGGTGATCCAGTCGGTGAATTCCAGATTGGCGTGCAGGACCTCGGCCTCGGCGCCGGGCACGCGCTCGTCCACGCTGCGTTTGAGGATTCCCAGCGCTAGGGACGGGAGGTCGATGGGCGACCAGGGCATGTTGACCAGCAGGACACGCATGTCGGCTCCTCGGGGATGGGGGACCGGACGGCCCGGCGGTGCACCACCGGGCCGTCCGGCGGGGGTCAGTCCTCGTCCGCGTCCTCGGCGTTGCGGAACGGGACGGTGACGGTGATGCCGACGCTCGGCTTGCGGTTCTCCTCGTCACCCGCGAGCGGGTCGTTGTGGATGATGTCCTTCTGCATGGGACCTTCTCCTCTCCGTGAGGTGTTCTGCGGTGCGGTGTTCCCCGCTCCGGACGGAGCGGGGCGTCTGGGGGCGGCGGCGCGGGCCGCGCAGTTCCCGGTCGAGGAAGACCACGGCCCGGCGCAGCACGGTGACGTGGTCGCCGCCGTCGTAGCCGTCGTGGCCGGAGTCCAGCCACAGCGACTCGTGCCGGACCGAGGCCGCGTCGAGCGCGGCGAGATAGGCGCGGACCTGGCCGGGCGGGCATTTGGCGTCATGGGTGGCGGCGGCCACCAGCAGCGGGGCGCGGACCCGGTCGGCGTAGTGCACGGGGGAGCTGCGCGCGTAGCGCTCGGGGACCTCCTCGGGGGTGCCGCCGAAGAGCCGTTCGTCCAGGGCGCGCAGCGCGGGCGTGCTGGTCCGGTGGGCGGCCGCGCAGTCGGCGACCGGCTTGACGGCGACGCCCGCCTGCCACAGGCCGGGCCGGGTGCCGAGGGCGAGCAGCACGAGGTAGCCGCCCCAGGAGGTGCCCCACAGCCCCACGGCGTCCGCGCGGACCAGCCGCCGCGCGACGAGGTCGGCGCGCACCGACGCCAGGTCCGCGACCTGGGTGAGGCCCACTCCCGCGCCGAAGGCGCGCCGCCAGCGCGGGCCGTACCCGGTGGAGCCGCGGTAGTTGACGCGGGCCACGGCGAAACCGGAGGCGACCAGGGAGTGCACGACGCCGTCGTAGGCGTCGCGGTCGTGGTCGGCGGGGCCGCCGTGCACCAGGAACACCGCCGGGCCCGGGCCGCGCGCGTCGTCGGGCAGGCTGAGCAGGGTGTGCACGGGCCCGTCGGGCCCCGCGGTCCACACGTCCCGGTGGGTGCCGGGCACCCGGTCGGCGACCGTGGGCAGCACGGGCAGCGCGGTGCCCCGGGTGGAGCACAGCCGGGGCGGCCGGCCGGTGGACGTCCAGAGGCAGTGGAGGTCGCCGCCGGGCCGGGTGGCCGCGTCCAGCAGGGTGCCCGGCGGGGTGGGGACGGGGGTGAGGGTGCGCGCGGTGAGGTCGGCGCGGTGCAGGGCGGAGCGGCCGTGGCGGTCCTGGCGTACCAGCACGGACCGGCCGTCCGGCTCCCAGCGGGCGGTGATCTCGGTGTCGAAGGAGCACCAGTCGTGTGCGGCGGGCCCGGTCGCCGGCCGCCAGGTCACCAGGACGTAGCGGTCCTCGCACTCGCGGATCAGGAGCAGTTCGTCGCCGTCCCCGGCGGGCGCGAACCCCAGCGACCACAGCCGGCCCGCGCCGCCGCCGGGCAGCACGGCCGCCACGGCGCCCGCGTCGGTGAGGACGGTGACGGCGTCCGGTCCGGCCAGGGCGAGCAGCCGGCCCGAGGGGGTGATGCCGGTGAGCGTGGCGTGGCCGTCGAGCCGGGCGACCGTGCGGGCCGTGCCGCCGCGCGGGCCGGTGTGGACGGTGGTGGACCGGCCGTCCCCGAGCGCGATGGCGACGGTGCCGCGGTCGCTCACCGCGAGGCCGCGCGGCAGCCCGGACGGTACGCCGGCCAGCCCGGCCCGGTCGGGTCCGCCGGCGAACGGCTGGAACCGCCACCGCCCCGCCCCGCGGGCGTCCTCGTCGAACCACCACACGTGCGCGTCCCGGTCGATCGCGCCGTGCAGGGTGCCCCGGGGGCGGCGGGTGACCTGCCGGGCGCGGCGGGCGGCGGCGTCCCAGGTGAACACCTCGCACCGGCCCTCGGCGTCGGCGGTGAACACCATCTTCGCCGGGTCGCCGGCGCACACCTCCGGCAGGGCCGCCCGGTACACCTGGTAGCCGCCGGTCACGCGGTCACCCCGGTGGCGAGGGCGCCGCGCACCGGGCGCCGTGAGGTGTGCACCGCCAGGGCGGCCAGCGTCACCCCGCAGGCGACCGCCGGCGCGGCGGTGGAGACCCGGTCGGCGAGGGCACCGGACAGCACCGGGGCCAGGGCCGCGGCGCCGGTGGTCGCGGTGGCCAGGACCGCGCCGGTACGGGCCTGCAGCGCGAGCGCGGTGGCCTGCAGGGCGCGGGCCTGGAGCAGCACCGAGGCGAGCGGCATCAGCAGGCACACCAGGCTGAACAGCAGCCCGTACGCCCAAGCCCCGGTGGTCATGGCCAGCGCGGCGGCGAGCGGGACGAGCAGCCAGGTCACCCCGGTCACCACGCGTGCCGCGCCGAGCCGCCGCACCACCCCCGGCGCGGCCAGCGCCCCCGCGAGGCCGGCGGCGCCCGAGGCGGCGAGCACCGCGCCGAGCACGGCGCCGCCGTGGCCGCCGCGCTGGAGGGCGAAGACGGCCTGGTAGTACAGCGCCACCACGACGAGGTTGACCGTGGCGCTCCACACCAGGACCAGGCGCAGCAGCGGGGAGGAACGCACCAGGCGCAGCCCGGCCGCGCTCTCCCGCAGCAGTGACTCGCCGGGCTCGGCCGGGGCCGGCGCGGTGAGGTCCGCGCGCATGGCACCCACGCACACGGCGCTGACCACGTAGGACAGGGCGTCGGCGAGGAACGGGAAGGCGCGGGCGGCCTGGTAGAGCACACCGCCGAGCGCCGGGCCGGTGATCAGCGCGCCCTGGTCGGCGGCGGCGAGTCGGGAGAGCGCACGGGGCTGCTCGGGGCCCGGGCAGACCAGCGCAACCGTGCCGCGCGCCGCCGCCTCGAAGCAGGCGGTCGCGAACCGCTCGACGAGCACGGCGGCGAGGACCAGCGTCAGCGGCGGCCGGCCGGTGGCCAGCGCGAGGGCCACGCAGCCCATGGCGAGCGCGGCGACGGCCGCCGACCCGAGCAGCACGCGCCTGCGGGCGCCCCGGTCGACGGGCACGGCGACGAGCGGGCCCAGCAGCAGTCCGAGGGCGGTGGAGACACCGGCGACCAGGCCGACCACCTGCGGCGAGTTGCCCAGGCCCAGCAGGAGCAGGGGGAGGACGGCACCCGATGCCTGGCTGCCGATCCCGTCGGCGGCGTTCGCCCACCACAGGAGCCGGAAGTCGCGTGACCCCGTCCGGTCGCGGGACGGTCGTGCGGTTGCCGCTGGCCGTTCCACGAAGCACCTCACCGATGTGGCGAAAACGTGCAGAGAGTGTGGCGAGAACGAAACGAGCGGGATCGTATTCCGGCCGGAACAAGCGCCACAAGAGCCCCTCGCGACTGGCCGGATCCGGACGGTGGGGCGCGGGGTGGCGACCGGGACGGCCCCGCACGGAAATGAGAGATGATCATTCCGTCACAGGAAGGCGAATGGCTCCTTTTCTCCTGGAGGAATGCGCGAGAACCGCCGCGTCCCGGCCGGGGGCGGGGCGGTGAGGTGCCCGGCCGGACAACGCACCGCGTACGGCCGGGGGAGGCGGCCCGAGGACGCTTTCGGCCGAGAATGTTCGCCGCGACGACCGGACACCGCTGGAGCCGGCGGCCTGCTCACCGCCGGGGCCTGCGCGGTGCTGCTCGGCGGGCGGGTGCGGCGCAACGGCAGCGGACCCGAGCCCGCCCGATGACAGCGGAGCGGGGGACTACGCCCGCCGGTCGAACGCCGGGGTCACCGCGAGCAGCTCGGACACGTCCGATCCGGAGGCCAGCTCCCGTGGCCGCGCGCCCCGCCGGAACAGCCGCGCCGGACGCTCGCCCCCGATCGTGGCCCGGCTGTCCGCCACCCGCAGCCAGGAACCCTCGCGCAGCCCCAGGACCGGCACGTCGTTCTCCTCCAGGAACTCCGTCAGCCGCTCCTCGCGGGTCTCGCCCTTGTGCGTGGAGCCCGGGTCGGGGTCCAGGTAGTGCGGATTGATCTGGAAGGGCACCAGGCCCAGCGCCTCGAAGGACGGCGGCTGCACGATCGGCATGTCGTTGGTGGTGCGCAGCGTGGGCGCGGCCATGTTGGTGCCCGCGCTGGCCCCCATGTAGGGCAGCCCGCCCCGCACGGCGTCCCGCAGCGCCTCCCGCAGCCCCGTCCGGTACAGGGCGCTCAGCAGCCGGAACGAGTTGCCGCCGCCGACGAACACGGCGTCCGACGCGGCCAGCCGCGCCAGCGGGTCACCGCCCTCGTGCACCCCCCTCACCTCGATCCCGGCCCCCGCGAGCGCGTCGCGCACCTTGGCGGTGTACGCGTCATGGTCGGCGAGCGCGTACGGCACGAACGCCAGCCGCGCCCCGGCGGGCAGGAAGCCGGTCACGGTGTCCAGCGCGTGTTCCAGGTAACCGCGGCCGTACTGGGTGGAGTTGGACAGGAGCAGCAGATTCACGGGGTGTTCCTCATCGACGGGTGCGACGGTCATGTGTCAGGCCGGGCGGGTGGTCCGGGGCCGGCGGTGGTGCTGCGGCGGGTGCGTCAGCCGCCGCTCCAGCAGCCGGGCGGCGCGGCGCAGCGCGTCCAGGCGGTCCTCGGGCCCGTCCGGGAAACGCTCCTTGGCGGCGCCCAGGCTGAGGCTGCCGTAGGGCTCGGCGCCGAGGAAGACGGGCACGGCGACGGTACCGATGCCGGCGTCGTACTCGCCGACGGTCCAGGCGTACCCCTGCGCGCGCACCTGCCGGAACTCCCGCTCCAGCAGGTCGGGGTCGGTGACCGTGCGCTCGGTGAAGCGCGCCATGGGGCGGCCGCGGAACAGCCGGTGGCGCTGGTCGTCGGGGAGGAAGGCGTAGTACGACTTGCTGGTGGCGCCCGCGTGCGCCGGGTACAGCTCCCCGACCAGCGGGTAGTAGCGCAGCGGACCCTCCTCGCCCTCGACGGCCGCCACACAGCGCATGTGGAAGCTGTCCGGCAGGCAGAACAGCACCGTGTCACCGGTCGCCGCCCGCAGCTCCTGGAGGACCGGCTCCGCCAGCAGTTCCAGGGAGCCCGAGCGTTCCCACAGCCGGCCCAGGCGCAGCGCGGCCGGGCCGATGCGGTAGCGGCGGGTCGCCGGGTCGGAGACGAGGAAGCCGCGGCCCGCGAGCGTGGACAGCAGCCGCTGGGCGACCGAGGTGTCCCAGCCGAACTCGCCGGCCACCTCCGTCACCCCCCAGTCGGGCCGCGAACGCTCGAAGGCCAGCAGCACCAGCAGGGCACGGTCCACGGTCTGCAGGGCCCCGGCCGGGGTCCTGCGGTCGGCGGGCTGACCGGACACGGCAGCCTCCTCTCTCTGCACTCGCCCGTTCCCGTATCTCGGCACACAGGCATCTCGGCATACAGACGTGAATTGCAGATAGCGGGAAACAGTTGCGGAGAACGTTAACGGGTCCCGAACCTGCTGTCAGCACCGCCCCGGGTGCGGATCAGGAGAGCTGCCCATGTTGAAGTACGTCCTGGACCTCGTCGACCTGCTCGACGACCCCGACGTCGACGGCAAGCGCGTCGCCGCCCACCTCGACACCCTCGCGGGCCCCGAGGGCTCCGGTGCCCAGGTCACCACCGTCACCGGCGAGCGCGGCTCGACGGACTTCGTGCTCGTGCGGATACCGGGCCGCAACGGCCGCGCCCGCGGCGGCCCGGCCCGCACCCTCGGCGTGGTGGGCCGCCTGGGCGGGGTCGGCGCGCGCCCTCAGATGACCGGGCTGGTTTCTGACGCCGACGGCGCCCTCGCCGCGCTGGCCACCGCCGCCAAGCTCCTCGACATGCGCCGCCGGGGCGACGTCCTCGACGGCGACGTGGTCGTCGCCACCCACATCTGCCCGAACGCCCCGACCGCGCCGCACGACCCCGTCCCGTTCATGGACTCACCCGTCGACATCGCCACCATGAACCGGCACGAGGTCACCGCCGACATGGAGGCGGTGCTCTCCATCGACACCACCAAGGGCAACCGGATCATCAACCACAAGGGCCTGGCCCTGTCGCCCACCGTCAAGGAGGGCTGGGTGCTCCGGGTGAGCGAGCAGCTCGGTGAACTGCTCGCCGTGGTCACCGGTGAGCCGTTGGTCACGTACCCGGTGACCACC
Organism: Streptomyces sp. NPDC047017; assembly: GCF_040644175.1. Taxonomy (NCBI): domain Bacteria; kingdom Bacillati; phylum Actinomycetota; class Actinomycetes; order Kitasatosporales; family Streptomycetaceae; genus Streptomyces; species Streptomyces sp. NPDC047017. Next base: position 170,422 of record NZ_JBEYVW010000003.1, read on the forward strand.
CAGGACATCACCCCGTACGGTAACGGTGTACACCACATCAATTCGATCCTGCAGCCGGCCACGGCGACCTCCGCCCCGGTCGTGGGCGTGGCGGTGACCTCCGCGGCGGCGGTGCCCGGCTGCCAGACGGGCGCGAGCCACGAGACCGACATCGCGGCGGCGGCCCGGTTCGCCGTGGAGACCGCGAAGGCGTACGGCGGCGGCCGCCTCGGCTTCCACGACGAGGCCGAGTTCGCCGCCCTCGTCTCCCGCTACGGCCCGCTGGCCCACCTGCAGACCCTCGGCAACGCCCCCAGGGAGTCGTGAGCATGGCTTCACACGAGAACACGGCCGCGCCCCCGCAGCCGGGCGGCGCCAAAACCGTCGGCAGCGACGACTACGCGCTGTCCCGCGTCCCGCGCGACAAGCGGCTCGGCTTCTGGACCATGCTGCTCCAGTGGCTGGCCCAGTCGGGCTCCATCTCGCAGTTCACCCTGGGCGCCACCATCGGCGTCGGCATGTCCTTCGCCGGCGCGTTCTGGGCCTTCACCCTCGGCGCGGTGATCCTGGAGGTGGTGATCTTCGCGATCGGCCTGGCCGGCATGCGCGAGGGCCTGGCGACGCCGCTGCTGACCCGCTGGGCCGGCTTCGGCCGCAACGGCTCGGCCCTGGTCAGCCTGGTCATCTCGATCAGCCTCGTCGGCTGGTTCGGCGTCCAGAACACGATCTTCGGCGACAGCGTGTCCTCGCTGGCCGGCGGCGCCTCCTGGCTGTGGTGCGTGGTCGCCGGCGTCGCCATCACCGTCCTGGTCATCTTCGGCTTCCGGTACATGGCCGTCTTCGCCAAGATCGTCACCCCGCTGTTCTTCGCGATGGTGGCCTGGTCGGTCACCGACGCGCTCGGCAAGCACTCCCTGTCCGAGCTGATCCACTCCCCGGCCCCCGGCCAGGCGATCCCGCTCTCGGTCGCCGCCACCGCCATCGCGGGCGGCTACATGACCGGCGCGATCGTCTCCCCCGAGATGACCCGCTACAACCGCAGGGGCAGCCACGTCTTCCTGCAGAGCGCCTCGTCGATGATCCTCTCCGAGTACATCGTCGGCCTGACCGGCGTGCTGCTCGGACACATGGTCGGCAACGGCCAGGTCTCCCAGATCGTGCTGTCGACCTCCGGCGTCTTCGGCGTCCTGGTCGTCCTGATGTCCACGGCCAAGATCAACGACTGGAATCTGTACGGCTCCTCGCTCGGCGTCGTCAACTTCTTCCAGGTCGTCTTCGCCAGGCGCCTGCACCGCGGCGCGGTCACCATCGTCCTCGGCATCGCCGGCACCGTGCTGTCCGCCGTCGGCATCATGACCCACTTCACCGACTTCCTGTCCGTGCTCGGCGTCGCCATCCCGCCGGTGGGCGGCATCATCGTCGCCGAGTACTGGGTCGTCCGCCGCATGCGCGCCCCGCTCGACGCCACCCGCGATGCCGGGACCCTGCCCGCCACCTCACCGACCTGGGTCCCGATGTCCCTGGTCATCTGGGCCGCCGCGTTCTGCGTCGGCAAGTTCTACGACGGTGGCATCCCCGCCCTGAACTCCCTGCTGACCGCCTTCGTCCTCTACGCCGTCCTCGGCCTCGCCGGCTGGATCAGGCCGTACGGCACCACCACCGTCGAGGACCACCCCGGCGACACCGGCACCACGACCCCGGCCGCCTCCGGCGCGGCCCCCGTAGGAGCACCATGACCAGCACCGCCCCCGCCCTCGTCCCCGCCTCCGACGAGGCGCAGAAGGAAGTCGTCGACCTGTGCGCGGAGCTGATCCGCTTCGACACCTCCAACCCCACCAGCGACGAGCGGGCCTGCGCCGACTGGGTCGTGGCCCGGCTCGCCGAGGCGGGCATCGCCTCCGAACTGGTGGAGAGCGCCCCGGGCCGCGCCAACGTCATCGCCCGCATCCCCGGCACCGACCCCGCGCGCGGCGCCCTGCTGGTCCACGGCCACCTGGACGTCGTACCCGCCGACGCCGCCGAATGGCAGGTCCCGCCGTTCTCCGGCGAGATCCGCGACGGCTACCTGTGGGGCCGCGGCGCCATCGACATGAAGGACACGGTGGCCGTCATGCTGGCCACCGCCCGCCACTTCACCCGCACCGGCACCCGGCCCGCCCGCGAGATCGTCCTCGCCTTCCTCGCCGACGAGGAGGCGGGCGGCAGGTTCGGCGCCCACTGGCTGGTCGAGCACCGGCCCGAGCTGTTCACCGGCGTCACCGAGGCGATCGGGGAGGGCGGCGGTTTCAGCTACGCCCTCGACGACACCCGCCGCCTCTACCCGATCGAGAACGCCCAGCGCGGCATGGCCTGGATGGAACTGACGGCCACCGGACGCGCCGGACACGGCTCGTCCCCGAACACCGAGAACGCCGTCACCGACCTCGCCGAGTCCCTCACCCGCATCGGCCGCCACACCTTCCCGGTCCGGCTGATCGCCCCGGTGCGCGCCGTGCTGGAGGAGGCCGCCCAGCTCCAGGGCGTCGACGTCGACCTGGACACCGAGGACGCCGGACGACTGGAGGCGGAGCTGGCCAAGCTGGGCCATGTCACCGACTTCCTCCAGGTGGTCCTGCGCAACTCGGCCAACCCCACCATGTTCTCGGCCGGCTACCAGACCAATGTGATCCCCGGCCGGGCCACCGCACGCGTCGACGGCCGCTTCCTGCCCGGCCACGAGCAGGAGCTGATCGACACCGTGGACGCGCTGCTGCTGCCCTCGGTCTCCCGCGAGTGGGTCAACCACGACATCGCGATGGAGACCTCCTTCGACGGCCCGCTCGTCGACGCCATGTGCGCCGCCGTGCGCGCCGAGGACCCCGACGGCCACCCCGTGCCGTACTGCAATCCGGGCGGCACCGACGCCAAGGCGTTCACCAAGCTGGACATCCGCTGCTTCGGCTTCAAGGGGCTCAAGCTGCCCCACGACCTGAACTACAGCCGCCTCTTCCACGGCGTGGACGAGCGGGTGCCGCTGGAGGGACTGCGTTTCGGCGTACGGGTGATGACCCGGCTCTGGCAGGACTGCTGAGCACCACGCGGCACGGCCCGCGGGCGGGGGAACGCACCGGCGGGAGGCGGTGTTGTGCGGCCCGGAACCCGCCGGCACGGCAGGGCGTCCCGCCCGGAGGAGACATGCCGGCCGAGGAGAGGAGAACGCCATGAAGGTGCGCAATTCCCTGCGTTCGCTCAAGGCCAGGCCCGGCGCGCAGGTGGTGCGCCGCCGCGGCCGGACCTTCGTGATCAACAAGAAGGACCCCCGGTCCAAGGCCCGCCAGGGCTGAGCCCGGCCACGGCACCCCACGGCCCGGTCCCGCACGCGGCGGGTCCGGGCCTCCGTCTCGGTCCTTCCTCGGTCCTTCCTCCGTCCTTCGGCGTAGCCGGCGCACCCGGCTCGGGCGGCGCCCGCCGGGGCCGGACCGGAACCGCCCGCCCCGGCACCGGCCCTCGGGGCGGCCGCGTACGTCCTTCCCGCCCCGGTCCGTACCCGTGCGGCTGCCGGTGCGCCCCGGCGGGATTCGGCAGACGATGGGAGGGACCGGAAGCCCCGAGGTGCGCATATGGAGAGCCAGCTGTTTCCGTTCGCCGAGAGCATGGCCGGTGTCGTTCTCGACGGGCAGGGCGTCATCGTCGCGTGGACACCGGCTGCCGAGGAACTGCTGGACCATCGCGCCGAGGACGTCTGCGGCCGGCCCGTGTGGGAGCTGCTGCGGGACCCGGACGCCCGGCCCGTGGCACCGCCGGGGTACGGGCACGACGAGCCTTGGTACGGCGAGGCCGTCCTCCGGCGGGGCTCGGGGGGAGAGCAGAAGGTCGTCTTCCGGGTGCTCCCGCTGTCCGGTGCGAGTGCCGGCGAGGGGGTGAATGCGGATGCGGATGCGGGAGCGGAGGACGGGGGGTGCGACGACACGGCCCGCTGTCTGGTCCTGCTCGCGGCCGCGGCGGACGCCTCCCACTGGCGGCAGGACCGCGCCATCACCCGCGGGCTGTTCCTCCAGGACCGGGTGGGCCTGGCCGTCTTCGACGACCGGCTCCGGCTCGTGCGCACCAACATCCACTTCCTGCCGTACACCGGTGTCCCGGCCGGTCTCACCGGCCGGGCCCTGGCCGACTTCCTGATGCCCGAGGACGCCGCGGAGATCGAACGGCACCTGGGCGGGGTGCTGGAGACGGGCCGGCCGCTGGTCCGCGGCGAGGTGCTGGCGCGGACGCTGGACGACCCGCGGGGCGGGGTCGTGATGGACCTGTCGGCGTTCGGCCTGCGAGCGCCGGACGGCCGCGTGGTCGGGCTGACCGCCCTGTTCACCGACATCACCGAGCTGCACCGCTCGCGCGCCCGCCTGGAACTCCTGCACCGCGCCACGGCCGCGGTCGGCGGTCTGCTGTCCGTCACCGGCACGGGTGAGGAACTGGCCGCGGTCCTCGTCCCGGACCTGGCCGACGCCGCCGTGGTCGAGATCGCGGAGGCCGTCTTCTCGGGCGGCGAGCCCGCCGTCGAACCGGACGGGCGGCTGCCGTTGCGGCGCACCGCCGTCGCCGGTGACGCCCCGGCCCTGAGCGGCGCCGTCCCGGCCGGCCACGGCGAGCCCGCAGCACCGGACGGCGCCCCGCTGGAGCTGACCGCCCCGCTGCGCGCCCGGGGCGTCCTGCTCGGTTACGTCACCGTACGGCGCGAGCCGCACCGGGGCGCCTTCGAACCCGCCGACCTGGACCTGCTGCGCGAGATCGCCGCCCGCGCCTCCCTCGCCCTCGACAACGCCCGCAGCTACACCCGCGAGCACCGGGCCGCGGTCGGCCTGCAGCGCAGCCTGCTGCCGCCGTCCGAGGCCAGCAACGCCGCGGTGACCACGGCCGGCGCCTATCTGCCCGCGGACTCCTCCACCGGTGTCGGCGGCGACTGGTTCGACGTCATCCCGCTCTCCTCGGCCCGCGTCGCCCTGGTCGCCGGTGATGTCGTCGGGCACGGCCTGGGCGCCAGCGCCACCATGGGGCGGCTGCGCACCGCCGTGCGCACCCTCGCCGACCTGGAACTGGACCCGGAGGAACTGCTCGTCCACCTCGACGACCTGGTCGCCCAGCTGGTCGTCGAGGACGGCGAGCCGGAAGGCGCCGAGTGGCGGCCGCTCACCATCGGCGGCACCTGCGTCTACGCCGTGTACGACGCGGTGTCCGGCCGCTGCGCGGTCGCCTCCGCCGGACATCCGCCGCCCGCGGTGATCGACCCTGACGGCGTCGTCACGTACGTGCCGGTCAGCCCCGGCCCGCCGCTCGGGGTCAGCGGTGTGCCCTTCGAGGCCACCGAGTTCGAACTGCGGCCCGGCAGTGTGCTGGCGCTGTGCACCGACGGACTGCTCGAAGAGATCGGCGGCGACCTGGACCGCGGGATGGCCGAGCTGGGCCGGCGGCTGGCCGGGGCCTGCCCCCAGGACCGGCCGCTGCGGGAGGCCGTCCGCGAGATCGTGGCCGGCCTGCCGGCCCACGAACTCGCCGACGACGTCACCCTGCTGCTGGCGCGCACCCGGTGCGTCCCGGCGGCGGACACGGCCGTGTGGTCCATGGAGGCCGACCCGGCGGCGGTCGCGAAGGTGCGCGAGCTTGCCACCGGCCGGCTGCGCGAATGGGGCCTGGAGGAACTGGCCTTCACCACCGAACTGGTGCTGAGCGAACTGGTCACCAACGCCATCCGCTACGCGGGCGGCCCCTTGCAGGTGCGGCTGATCCTCGCGGAGTGCCTGACGTGCGAGGTGTCCGACCCCAGCGCGACCCAGCCCCGGATGCGCCGGGCCCGGCTGACCGACGAGGGCGGCCGCGGCCTGTATCTGGTCGCCCAGCTCACCACCCGCTGGGGCAGCCGTTACACCCGCCACGGCAAGACCCTCTGGGTGGAGCAGAGCCTGCCGCCGCCGCTGTCCGGCCGGTGAGGTGAGCTGGTTAGGTTAGGCTCACCTTATGAAAACCTGGACCGGTCGGCTCCTGCCCGCCGTCGTGGCCGCCCTCTGCCTGGCGGCGGCAGGCTGTTCGAGCGACAGCGAAGCGCCCTCGCACGCCTCTTCCGACGCGAAGACCTCCACCGGCGACCCCGCGGCCTTCCCCGTCACCATCGACTCCGCCGTCGGCAAGGCCACCGTCCCGGCCCGCCCCGAGCGCGTGGTCACCATCGGCTGGGGCAGCCAGGACGTGGCGCTGGCCCTGGGCGTCGTCCCCGTCGGCATGCAGGACATGAGCGGGGACACCGGGGACAGGACCGGCATCCTGCCGTGGGACGCGCCGAAACTGCACGGCGCCAAGCCCAGGCTGCTGAAGTACCTCACCGACGACGTGCCCTACGAGCAGATCGCCGCGCTGCGCCCGGACGTCATCCTCGCGGTCGACTCCGGCCTCACCCGGACCCAGTACCAGCAGCTCAGCCACATCGCCCCGACCGTGGGCTACCCGGGCAAGCCGTGGCTGACCTCCTGGCAGGACCAACTGCGGCTGGTCGGCAGGGCGCTGGGGATGCCCGGCAAGGCCGCCGCGCTGGAGAAGTCGACGAACCGGCTCATCGCCGACGCCAAGGCCCGGCACCCGGAGTTCACCGGCAAGACCGTCGCCTTCGGCTCCGGCACGACCACCAGCAGCTACAACCTCTACCTCTCCTCCGACTCCCGGGTACAGCTGCTGCACCAGCTGGGCTTCACCGTCTCCCCGAGCCTGCCGTCGAAGGCCAAGTCGTTCGCGGCCCAGCTGAGCCTGGAGAAACTCGACTCGGTCGACTCCGACGTCCTGGTCTCCTGGTACCTCAGCAAGCCCGTCCAGCAGCAGTTGGAGGGCAACGCGCTGTTCCGGCGGATGCCGGCCGTCGAACGCGGCGGGTACGTGCCCCTCACCGACCCCGCGATGGTGTACGCGACCAGCGCCGTGTCGGTGCTGAGCCTGCCCTGGATGCTCGACCGCTACCTGCCGCTGCTGAGCACCGCGGCCAAGGGAAAGACCCCGTGACCGAAGGGCACCGGCGGCCGGTGCGGCCGGCCGAGGACACCGGGGCGGCCCCGGTCGGCGCCCCGCCGCCGCTCGACGGCCGGTGCGCGGCCCTCCTCGGCGAACTCGCCGCCGACGCCCGCGTCCTCGGCTGGTCGGAGGGCGTCCACCTGCGCACCGAGTACCTCACCGCCCGCAACGCGGCCGTCCGCCACCTCGTCGAGCGGCACGCCGTCCGGGCGATCGCCGCCGAGACGAACTTCGCGCTGTCCCGGGCCTCCGACGCGTACATCCGCGGCCTGGGCCCGGACGAGCCCACCCCCGCCGCCGTCACCGGCGTGTGGTCCTGGAGCAGCACCCCCCTGCCGGACAACCGCGCGCTGCTGCGATGGCTGCGCCGGCACAACGCCGCTCTCGACCCCGCCCGGCACGTACGGTTCTACGGACTGGAGATGTACGGCACGGGCCCCGGGGAACCGGGCGGCACACCGGAGTCCACCGCGCTCGACGACCTCGCCGACCGCCGGCACGCCGACCACCTGCGCCGCCTCCTGCTGGACCACCGCGCCGCCGGTGGCGACCACCGCGACCTCGCGGTACGCGACGCCGCCCAGTACCTGACGCTCCAGGAGGTCGCCCGCCGCCACCCGGACGACCGGGTCCTCCTCTTCGAACAGGTGGAACACCTCGACCGGCGCGTCCCCGACTCGCTCGGCGCACACCTCGCCCGGCACGAACTCGGCCGCTTCCGCGCGGTCGGCGCGGTGTGGCGCGACGGCGACCCGACCGTACGGTACCCACTGGGCCGCTACCGCGAGCTGAGCCGCCGGCTGCACGACCTGACGCGGGCCGGGCCGGCCGGGCAGGCCGGACCGGAGCACAGCGGCGCCGCCCTGCTCGCCGCGCCCGCCGGATCGGCCGGGTCCGCTGGGGCCGCCGGGTCGGCCGGAGCGGCGGTGTTCGACCTGCGGCCGTGGCGGGCGGCCCCGGGCACGGCCACGTCCGGCGGGTCACCGGCGGCTCACCCCGACGCCCCGCTCGCCGACGCCGCCACCGCCTTCGACGCCGTCCTGTACACCCCCACCCTCAGCCCGGCGGGGCACACTCCCTGAGTCCGGCGCGGCGCACCCCGAGAGCCCGCCCGCCGTGACGCGGCCGCGCCGGGTGCCGGGTGCCGTGCGCCCGGTGGTGGGCGATGCTGAAGGGGTGTGTGGTGTCCACGTCGGGCGGCTTCCCGCGGCCTATGCCGCCCCGGGCCGCCGGGCGGTGCGCGTGACGCTGGTCGCGGCGGCCGGCTTCTACGCCTTCCGCTACGGACTCGAACGCCCGGTCGCGGCCACCTACGCGCTCTTCGCCGCCGTGGCCCTGGGCGGACTGGCCAAGATCCCCGGCACCGGACGGCAGCGCGCCAGGACGATGCTGCGCCTGCTGCCCGTGTGCTGGCTGCTGGTGATCATCGGCACCTACCTCTCGGTACGCACCTGGAGCGCCGTCGCCGGCATGCTCGCGGTCGGCTTCGCGCTGGCCTTCGTCGCCGTGGGCGGCCCGCGTCCGGCAGGCGCGGCACCGGGCCTCCAACTGCTCTACATCCTGCCGTCCTTCCCGCCGTACGATCCCGCCTCGCTCGGCGACCGGCTGATCGGGACGACCGCCGGAACGGCCCTGCTCGTCGCCGCCGAGGCGCTGATCCTCACGGAGCCCGCCGCGACCACGTACCGGGAGCTGGCCGCCCGCGCGGCCCGGACCGCCGCGCACTGCGCGACCCTCCTCGGCGGGCCGCCTTACACGCTGACCGGCGCGGACCGGCGGACGGCACGCGCGGCCGGGCGCGCGCTGCGGCCCCTGACCGTCCCGGAGGCGGAACGCCCGGCCGGGCCGGGGCTGCGCGACCGGGCGCTCGCGGACATCGGCCTGGCCGCCCGCACCCTCCTCAGCCGCCTCGCACAACTCCCCGACGCACCAAGCGCACCGGCACCCGAGGCGACCGTCGCGCTGCGCGCCGTGGCACGACTGGCCACGGCCACCACGGCCTGCCTGCGGGCGGGTCCGTCGCCGGTGGCACCGTACGAGGAACTGGCGGCCGCCCGCGCCCACCTGTCGGCCCTGTCCGTAGGCCCGCCGGCCACCGGCACCCGCGCCCCGGCCCCCGCCCGCCGGACCGCCCCCGCACCGCCGCCCGCGCCGCCCGCGGTCCTGCGCCGCCACGCCGCCGTGCTGGAGGCCGCCGACGCCGCGCTGACCATGGCCGCGGCGGCCGATCTGGCCGTACGGGGCCGGCACGCCCGCGTCCCGGCCCCGCCGGGCCGCTTCTGGTACGCCGTGTCCCGCTCGCCCCTGCTGTGGTGGCACCGGCTGCGCGGCCACGCCGGACGCCGCTCGGTGTTCTTCCAGAACGCGGTGCGCATCGCCCTGGCCCTGACGGCGGCCCGGCTGGTGGCCGGGGTGGACACGCTGCCGCACGGCTTCTGGGCCATGCTGGCGACGCTCACCCTCACCAGGACCACCATGGACGAGACCTGGCACACCATCCGCCTGGCGCTCGCCGGCACCCTGGCCGGGGCCCTGGTCACCGCCGGAACACTGACCCTGGTGGGGACCGACACCGCGGTCTACGCCGTGGTGCTGCCGGCGTGGATGCTGTTCGCCTTCACGGTCGGGCCGGTCAAGGGCGTCGGCTGGGCGCAGGGGCTGTTCACCGTGCTCGTGGCGCTGGTCTTCGCCCAGCTGGCACCGCCCACCTGGCGGCTGGCGGAGGTGCGGATGCTGGACGTGCTGGTGGGCAGCGCGATCGGCGCCGTCTTCGGCGTGCTGGCCTGGCCCCGCGGAGCCCACGACGAGCTGCGCCACGCCGCGGCGGGACTCCTGCGCAGGGCGGCGGAGATCGTGGTGGCGACCAGCGCCTCGGTCGCGGGCGGCGGGGCGCTCGCCGCGCCGTCGGGGGTTCCCGGCCACCGGTCGCTGCGGCACGCGGTCATCCTCGCGGAGTCCGCGTACGCGCAGTACCAGAGCGAACCGACGCACTTCGGCGGCGGGCCCCGCGCGCCGGTGCTGCCCGGAGTGGACTGGCAGGCCACGCTGATGGCCGGGCACCACACGCTGTGGGGGTCCCAACGGCTGCTGCGTCCACCGCTCACCGCGCTGGGCCCGGCCGCCGCCGAGTCGGCCGGCGCCCTGGGGGAGCGGGTGGCCGGACGGATGCTGCTGGTCTCGGCGGCGCTGGACCCCGGAGGGGACACGCCCACCGCGCCGGTGCCGCTGATCGACCCGGCCTTCGCGGAGTTCGGCACGGAGCCGCCCGAGGCGCCCCGGCTGTACTACGCGACCGTGTCGTGGCTGGAGTCCCTCATGACCGACCTGGCCCGGATCGCCCGCGGCGGCACCGGCCCCGCGGCCGCCGACGAAGGCCACCGCGAGCGCCCCGGGTGACACCGCTGGCCGACCCGAGGGCACCCGGTGGCTGTCCCGAGGGCGCCCGGTGACGGTCAGGTGCGGGCGTAGCCGGTCAGGGGCGGGGTGCGCAGGGCGAGGACGGCCATGTCGTCGTGCCCGTCGCTGGGATGGTGCTCGGCCAGGTGCCGGCACAGTTCCCCGGGCGGCCGTCCGGCGAACCGGGACGCGGCGGCGGCCAGCGCGTCCAGCCCCCGGTCCAGCAGCTCGCCGGGGGTCTCCACCAGGCCGTCGGTGTAGAGGATCACGGTGCTGTCGACGGGGACGACCAGGCAGTGGTCGGGGCGCGGCAGCTCGGCCGCCACCCCGAGGGGCAGTCCGGGCCGGGTGTCCAGGAAGCGCACCCGCCCGTCGGGCAGCAGCAGGAGCGGCGGCGGGTGCCCGGCACTGGACCAGTGCAGCTGCCAGGCCCCCTCGAAGGGTTCGAGACGGGCCAGCAGGGCGGTCGCCACAGGGGCCTCGTCCAGGGCGTGGAGGATCCGGTCCAGCCGGGTGAGGGAGGTGCTGGGCGGTGTGCGCCAGTCGTAGGAGAGCGCGCGCAGCATGTTGCGGATCTGCGACATGTCGGCCGCCGCGCGCAGGTCGTGGCCCACGACGTCGCCGATCACCGCCGCGCACGCGCCGTTGGGCAGCAGCATCGCGTCGTACCAGTCGCCGCCCACCGCCGCCGGGGCGCTCGCCGGGCGGTAGGCCGCGCCCGCCGCGAACGGGGCCAGATCGGGCAGCCGGGGCAGCAGGAGCCGCTGGAACTGTTCGGCGCTGCGGCGGACCTGCTGGTAGAGCCGGGCGTTCTCGATCGCCACCCCGGCGGTGCCGGCCAGCGCGCGGATCACGCCCTCGTCGTGCCGGTCGAAGGGCTGCCCGTCGCCGCGCTCGGAGAGGTAGAGGTTCCCGTAGACCCGGCCGCGCACGCCGATGGCGACGCCCAGCAGGGTGCGCATCGGCGGATGGCCGGGCGGGAAACCCGCGGACTCCGGATGCCGCGCGATGTCCTGGATGCGCAACGGCTCGGGGTGGTGGATCAGATGACCCAGCAGACCCCGGCCCCGGGGCAGCTCCACTCCCTCCAGGTCGGCCAGTTCCCGCGCGGTGAGCCCCAGCGGGATGAACTCCGCCAGGAACCTGCCCTCGTCGTCGAGCACCCCCATGGCGCCGTAGCGGGCGCCGACCAGATCCATGGCGGTACGGACGATGCGGCGCAGCACCGCGGGGAGTTCCAGCTCGCTGGTGATGTCCACCACCGCCTGGAGCAGCTCCTGCAGGGTGCCCTGGGCACGGGCCAGGGCCTGCAGCTGTGCACCGATGCGGTTCAGGTCGGAGCTGACCGGCAGGCCCAGCAGCGAGGTGTAGGACGCCTCCTCCGGTGGTGGAGCACCGCGGCCCTGCGGATCCCCGTCTCCCTGTTCCCGCCGGTCGTCCACCATCGCCGCTGTCTCGCTTCCGCCGTGCGCCGCGGCCGCACCTCGCACACGCCCGCCGCCGGGCCCCGCACGAGCACGGCCCCGCAATGACAACCTTCGCCCGCCCCGCCCCGCCCGGCGACTGGCCGCACGACGCCCGCCGGCACCCGATCGGCGTACCCGCGCCCCGCCCGCGCGGAACGGTCGGCTCAGATGGTCCCCGACGAGGACCGCGCACTCGTCGGGAGTGACCGGGCGTATCTCCAGCTCCTGGGCCTCGACGCGCTGGGACCCGGCTCCCCCCCCCGGCCACGACCAGGGCGGTCTTCTTCGACACGCCGGAGGAGGAACGGCCGCCGGCGCGCTCGACGAGGCCGTTCACCTGATTGCGGCCAGTGGAAGCAGGACAGGGAACCGGGTGCCGGGGTGTCAGGCCGCGGGAGAACTGCTGCCGGGAGCGGTCGCCGCCCGTCCGCCACCGCCACCGTCGCCCCCGCCGTTCCGGCCCGCGGCGTCGCGCAGGGCCCGCTCCTCCGCGTCGGCCAGCCAGAAGAAGACCGGCGGCAGCCCGAGTTCGATGACCGTCAGGGCGAGCTGGAACCACTGCGGCCGGCCGGCCACCGCCAGCGAGAGCAGCCGGCCCGCGCCGCCCAGCAGGAAGACGCCGGCCATCCACCGCACCACCTGCGCGGGGATCGGCCGCTGCCGTACGGCCCACAGCCACACCAGCCCGTAGCCGACGAAGCTGGAGCCCATGAACCGGCCCCAGCTGTCGACCGTCGCACCGGCCGAACCGGCGCCGGGAATGGCCGCGTTGCCCGCCAGCACGTGGAACAGGCCGATCGCCACGCAGGCCCAGCCCATCAATTGTGTGAGCGCGCGCAGAGTTCTCGCCATGACCCCTCCGAGCCGTGCCGGCCGAGCTTGGTTGACATGTGTCTACCAGGGTGGCCGCGCCAGTAGACACGTGTCAAGTAATCTGGGTCCGTGCCGCCCTCCCGCCAGCGCCTCAGCCCCGCCGAACGCCGCGCCCAGCTCCTCGCCGTAGGGGCGCGGCTCTTCGCCGCCCGCCCGTACGACGACGTACTGATGGAGGAGGTCGCCTCAAAGGCCGGTGTCTCACGGGCCCTGCTCTACCGTCACTTCCCCAGCAAGCAGGCCCTCTTCGCGGCGGTCTACCGGCAGGCGGCGGACCAGCTGCTCGCCGAGACCCGGCTCGACCCCGCCGACTCCCTGGTGGAACAGCTCGTCCAGGGCATGGACGTCCATCTCGACTACTTCGTGGCGAACCGCAATGCCGTCCTCGCCGCGAACCGGGTCCTCGCGGGCGACCCGGTGATCCAGACCATCATGACGAACGAGCTGGACGCGCTCCGGGCGCGGCTGCTGGCCGTGCTCCCGCTCGCGGACGACGGGTCCCGCGCGGCCGTCTCCGGCGTCCTGAAGAGCTGGCTGGTCTTCGTCCAGGTGCTCTGTGTCGACTGGCTCACCCAGGAGACGTGCACCCGCGCCCAGCTGCGGGACGTGTGTGTCGGCGCCGTCCTCGGGGCCCTGCGGCCCCTGCTCGCCGAGGACCCCGCGCCCGAGTGGCCGCCGCGGTGCTCCCCGGTGCGCGACGGCGGGCCCGGTCAGTCCTTGAGGCCGTAGAAGTGGATCGGTGAGTTCGGCTCGAACCCGATGCGCGGGTACACGGGCGCGCCGGCCGCGGTCGCGTGCAAGGTGGCCCTGGTCAGCCCGGTGGCCCGGGCGCCCTCGTACAGCGCCTTGCGGGTGACCGCCTCGCCGTAGCCCCTGCGCTGCCACCGGGGGTCCGTGGCGACGAGGACGACGAAGAGGCGGCCGTCCGCCTCGACCGTGCCGGCGCATGTCACCGGGATGCCGCCGCGCAGGCCGAGGTAGGCGTGCACCTTGTCCTTCCAGAGGGCGGAACCGGCCAGTCCGTCACGGCCCTCCTCCAAGGGGAAGCCGTACCCGAGGGAGTTGATGTCCGCGTAGGCCCGCAGGTGCTCGTCGGTGGTCACACGCACGAAGGTCAGGTCGGGGTGGACCGGCTCGGGGACGGGGAGCAGGTCTGCGGCCATGCCCGTTCCGGAGAAGGCGTACTCAAGGCCCGCCTTGTCGGCCGCGCTCGCCAGCGAAGGCCGGGCCTCGGCGTCGAGGAGGTCCTCGAAGAGCCAGAGGAAGCCCGGGTGTTCCTTCGCGCGCATGATGTCCACGGCCCGGCCCAGCCGTTCGGCGACGAGTTCGGCCCCCGCGCCCGTCTCGGTCAGGGTGACGCAGTTCCAGAACGCGAACCGGCAGTCGGCCCAGCGGACGGCGATGCCGGGCAGGTCGCGCACGTCCGCATCGGCGTCGCGGTCGAGCACCATGGCCCGCCAGACCGTGGCGAGCTGTTCCATCGATTCGACGGACTCCGTGCGACCAGTCACCGTCGCCCCCCCATTCCTGAGCTTGCGAGAACCCTCGACCGGGCCGGACACGATCTCTTGTACGGCACGCGGAGCCGGTTCGTCCACGGGGACAATCGGACAAGGGGACGACGACCGGCCATTGTTTTCCGGCGCGTACGCGCGGCGCCCCGCACGCGAGGTGCGTCAATTTCCGTACCGGCCATTCACTCGAACGATATGGCCGGTACGGATGGATTCACCCGATCACGGCCCGGTAATCTCACGATATGCCGCCGGAAATGACCGCCGGGGCGAACTGGCGGTATGGGGAGGGCCACATGGGTGCGCTGCTGGATCAGAAGTACGAGAAGCTTTTCTCCTTGCTGGACGCCAACGGCGACGGGGTGATCGCCGAGGACGACTTCACGCTGATGGCCGCCCGCGTCATCGAGACGTTCGGCGACGGGCCCCTGGCGAGCAAGGGCAAGGCGTACGCCGACGAGATGCTGAAGTACTGGCGGGCGCTGCGCGACACCGCCGACACCGACGGCGACGGACAGGTGGACAAGGACGAGTTCAGCCGCGCCCTGCACCAGGTGAGCGACAGCTTCGACACCCTCGTCGGACCGCTCTACCGGGCCGGCTTCCACCTCGCCGACCGCGACGACGACGGCCTGGTCACCAAGGAGGAGTTCACCGTGGTCATGGTGGCCATCGGAGTGCCCCCGGAAGAGGCCGGGGCGGCGTTCGACCGGCTCACCGAGCGGGGTGGTGGACCGGACGGGCAGCTGTCCCAGGACCAGCTGATGAGCGCGGCGGAGCAGTTCTACCGCACCGAGGACCCGGCCGACACCGCCGGCCATCTGCTCTTCGGCACCCTGTGAGGCGAACGCGTGGCGATGGCCGGGCGAGCACCCGCCGGGCACCGCTCCCGCGCGGGCGCGCCGGACCGCGCGGTGAAGGTGCCGCTGCTGACCGAAGCCCTTTTCGAAGGCCGTTTCGACGAACTCCACCGACCTTGGACGGAGCTTTTCCGCCACGACATCTTCCACTACCGCGACGGGTTGTCGCTTTCCCAGCGTGCCGAACTCGCCTATGAACGCCTGCGCGTACTCAACGGGGGCATCACCTCGGTAGAAGGGCTGGTCGCCGCCACGGACCGGCTCGTGGCCCTGCACGAATGGTCAGGAATCGTCGACGGCACCCTCACCACATTGGCGACCATCCATTACAACCTGTTCCTGGGCAGCCTGCTCCACCTCGACCCCGAACGGACCGTGGACCGCGAACCGTTCACGCGGCTGCACCGCTACGGCACCGTCCTGATCACCGAACTCGACTACGGGAACAACGCCGCCGCACTGGAGACCACGGCCGCCTACCGCCCGGACTCCGAGACCTTCCTGCTCCACACACCCTCGCCCGGCGCCCGGAAGTTCATGCCCAACACCGGCCCGGCGGGCGGCCGCAAGAGCGGACTGGTCGCGGCCCGGCTGATCGTCCGCGACCAGGACTGCGGAGTGTTCCTGTTCCTGGTGCCGCTGCGCGACGAGCACGGGACGCTGCCCGGCATCCGGACCCGCCCCCTGTCCGAGACACCCGGCTCGGCCGTCGACCACGCCCTGACCTCCTTCGACCACGTCGAACTGCCCCGTACGGCACTGCTGGCCGGCGACCACGCGCACCTCGCCGCCGACGGCACCTTCCGCAGCACCATCGGCAGCCGGCGCCGCCGCTTCCTGCGCTCCATCCAGCGCGTCACGGTCGGCAAGCTCTGTCTGAGCGCGGGCGCGCTGGGCGGAGCCCGGGCATGCCTCACCATCGCCGTGCGCCACGGCCACCGGCGGCACACGTTCGCCCCCGCGCGCAGGACCGGCGTCCCCCTCTTCGCCTACCGCTGCCACCAGACCAGGCTGCTCGGGGCGCTGGCACGCGCCTACGCGGCGACGTTCCTGCTGCGCGAGGCCGTCCGCGGCTGCCTCCGCGACGACACCGGCGAGCAGGCCGGGGCCGAGGTCCTCGTCGCGGCGACGAAAGGCTGGATCACCTGGCAGGCCAGGGACATCGTGATCGAGTGCCGGGAACGCTGCGGCGCGCAGGGCCTGCTGTCCGAGAACCGCGTCGTCGACCTGATCACACCCATCGAGGGCGCGATCACCGCGGAAGGCGACAACCTCGTCATCTGGAGCAAGGCGGCGGCCGACATGCTGACAGGACGGGGCTACAGCGCACCGCCCCGCACCGACACCACGCATGACGCGCTGTCCGACTGCACCCGCCTCCTCGACCTGCTCGTACGCCACGAACTGGCGTGTCTCCAGCGCGCCCGCGCCCGCCTCGACCGGTCCGGCACCGATCCGCTGGACCGCTGGAACCAGGCGGTGAACGCGGGCCTTGCACTCGTCGACGCGTACGCGGCCCGGCGGGCCGCCGAGGCGTTCCTGGCCGCCGTCGAGCGGACCGGCGACCGGGCCACCCGCGGTGTCCTCGCGGACGTGTTCCGGCTGTACGCGCTGCAACGCCTCACACCCGACGCGGGACCGCTGCTCGCGGACGGCCACCTCACCGCCGACGAGGTCCGCGACCTGGGCGCGGCCGTCGACCGCCTCGCCGCCCGGCTGGCACCCCACGCCCTGAAGCTGGTGGCGGCGTTCGCCGTACCGGACGCGCTCCTGCGGGCACCCATCGCCGGGGGCGGCCACACGGCGACGTACGACGATCCGGCAGGACCGCGGTGGAGCGAGGTGCGGCCGGCCGAGCCGGGGCGGGAACCCTTCACGGCATCCTCCACCGCCCCCTCCACCACGCCCTCCGCACCCGCGAGGAGGGAGCACGAACCATGAGCGACGCGTTCTCACGCGAGCCGGTCTGGGACCCGCGACGCTTCCCGCCGGCCGCACGGGCGCCGCGGACCGTGCAGACCGCACGGATGCTCAGGGACCCGCAGGGTTACCCGCGCGCCCTGCGCGACCGCTTCGGGCCGGTCTTCTCGCTCCGCGCGTTCCCCTACCGGGGCGCCCTCGTCTGCGCGGCCGACGCCGACACCAACCGCACGGTGCTGACCGACCACCGCCGGTTCACGGGAGGCGACGCCGCCGCGCTGCTGGCACCGGCGGTCGGCGCGGGCTCGCTCATCTGCACACCGCCGCCGGGACACCTGCGCCGGCGCAGGCTGCTGCTGCCGCCCTTCCACGGCGCGCGGATCGCGAAATGGGCGGGGCGGGTCCGGGAACTCGTACGGACCGGACTGCCCGAACTGCTGGCCGCCCGCGACGGCGGCCCCGTACGCCCCTGGGCGCAGCGGCTGACACTGGACGTCATCCTGCGCGTCGTCCTCGGCCTGACCGACCCCGCCCGGACGGCGGCCTTCCGCCGCGCGCTGACGCCGTTCGTCGGCACGGCCAACCTGGCCGTGCTCTTCCTGCCCGGCCCCGTGCGGCGCGACCTCGGGCCGCTGTCACCGGGAGGCCGCTTCCACCGCCTGCGCGCGACCGTACGGGCCCTCGCCCGCGAGGAGATCGCCGCCCGCCGCGCCGCGCCCGACCGCGCCCACCGCGACGACGTGCTGTCCCTGCTGCTGGGCGCGCGCGACGAGGAAGGCGTCGGGCCGGACGACGACGACCGGCTTCTGGACGAGCTGACCGGACTCGTCCTTGCGGGCTACGAGACGACGGCCACCACCATCGCCTGGACGCTGCACCTGCTCGCCCACCAGCCCGCCGCCCGCGACGCCCTGATCGCCGACCTCGACACGGGCTCGGACCAGCTCCTCAAAGCGACCCTCAAGGAGTCGAGCAGGCTGCGCCCCGCCGTCTACAACGCCATGCGCACGGCCGCCCACGACACGGAACTGGGCGGCCGTCCGGTGCCACGGCACGCTTTCGTCGCCGCCCTCTTCCCGCTCACCCACCTCGACCCGGCGCTGTGGCCCGACCCCGACGCCTTCCGGCCCGAACGCCACCTCGGCCCGGAACCGGCCCCCTACGCGCTCACCCCGTTCGGCGGCGGCGTCCGGCGCTGCATCGGCGCCTCCCTCGCCCAGCTCGAAACGGAGACCGTCCTCACCGAAGTCCTCGCCGCCGCCGTCCCCGAGCCCGCCGGACCCCCGGAACCGCCCCGCCTCGTCTCCGTCACCCTCGTCCCCGCCCACGGTGGCCGCGTGCGCCTGCGCCCCCGCGGACCGCGCGACCGACCGCCCCGAATGTCGTGACCGGCCGCACCGGCCGCCCCGGCGACGAGGTGCGGCGGCACCCGCCTCCGCGAAGGCACCTAACTCCGCGAAGGCAGCATCAACCTCCCGCAAAAACGCCCCCCGCTCAGAAGCCCGCCGCCGGACCGGTGCGGACGGCGGGCGCCCCGCGCCCGAGGGTGCTCTCCCGGCACACCAGGAAGTGACCGGCCCGGATCCGCCGGGCCTCCCGCGCGGGCGCGCCGCCCAGTTGGGACAGGACCGACTCCACCGCCATCCTCGCGATGGACGCCTTGTCGGGCGAGACGGAGGTGAGGGTGACGGCACCGAACCGGCCCTCCATCACATCGTCGAAGCCGACCACGGCGACGTCCTCGGGCACGCGCAGCCCCCGTTCGGACAGGACGCGCAGGGCGCCGATAGCGATGAGGTCGTTGTAGGCGAACACCGCGTCCGGCCGGTGACCGGCGTCCAGGAGCCGCGCCATGGCGGCGGCCCCGTCGGCGTGACCCCAGCCGTCGGTGGCCGCCACCAGCCGTTCGTCGGCGACCAGCCGCGCGCCGTCCAGCGCCTCCCGCCAGCCGCGCAGCCGCAGATGAGCGGGCTGGCTGTGACCGCGACGCGCGCCCAGGAAGGCGATGTGCCGCCGGCCCAGGGAGATCAGGTGGCGTACCGCCTCGCGCGCGGCGGCCACGTTGTCGATGGCGATGTGGTCGTACGGCAGGTCGTACTCGCGTTCGCCGAGCAGGACGAGCGGCACGGGTTCGGCCCGTCCCCGCAGGTCGTCCGCCTCCAGCTCGATGGGGCTGAGGATGAGCCCGTCGATGACCCGGGCGCGGAACCCCTGGCTGACCAGGCTCTCCTGGTCCCGGCGGCCACCGGTGTGGTCGAGCAGCACGGTGTAGTCGTGCTCGGCGGCGACGTCGATGACCTCGGCGGCCAGTTCGGCGAAGTAGGGGTTGCCCAGCTCGGGCAGGGCCAGGGCGACGATGCCCGTGCGTCCCGCGCGCAGATGGCGGGCGGTGAGGTTGGGACGGTAGCCGAGTTCGTCGAGGGACTTCCGCACCCGCGCCCGCATCGCCGGGGTGACATGCGGATGGTCGTTGACGACGTTGGAGACGGTCTTGATGGAGACGCCCGCGTGCAACGCGACGTCCTTGAGGCTCACCCGCACGACGTTCCTCCCGTGTCCGGGCAGGCGATCCGGCCGACGCCTTCCCCGCGAACCCGGCGCCGGGCCACCTTGACGCCGTATCAGGCCCATCCTACGGTGACGCACCATCGATATTACATCGATGCAAAAGGAGTCCATCATGCGCACGCAACTCCTCGCGGCCACCCGCTCACCGCGCCGCAGGCGACTGCTCGGCGTCCTGGGCGCGCTCGTCCTGGTCCTCGCCGGAACCTGCGCCGTCCGGCCCGCCGAAGCCGCGGCGGCCACCCCGCGCACCACCGTCACGGGCACGTTCCGCAACCCGCTCAACACCGGCCCGGACCCGTTCATGACGTACTGGAACGGCAACTACTACCTGACCACCACCCAGGGCGGCAGCATCCGCATGTGGCGCTCCCCGTCCCTCGCCACCCTGCTCACCAGCGATCCCGTCACCGTCTGGACCGACACGGACGCCTCGCGCGGCCGGGACATCTGGGCCCCGGAGTTCTACCGCTTCGGCAGCCGCTGGTACCTCTACTACACCGCCGACGACGGCACCGACGACCACCACCGGATCTACGTCGCCGAGTCCGACCGCGACGACCCGGCCGGCCCCTACCACTTCAAGGCGAAACTCGCGCCGCCCAACCACGCCGCCGACTTCGCCATCGACCCGGGCATCCTCCAGCACAACGGCCGCCTCTACCTGGCCTACAGCGGCATCAACCCGTACCAGCACAACGGCATCAACATCGCGCCCCTGTCCAACCCGTACACCGTCTCCGGCGACGCCGTCGCGATCGACGCGGCCGGCGGCTGCCCCGAGGTCCGCGAGGGACCGGAGTTCCTGTATCGCAACGGCCGTACCTGGATGACGTACTCCACCTGCGACACCGGGAAGCCGGACTACCAGCTCTGGATGATGTCGCTGCCGTCCGGCGCCGACCCGCTGGTGCCGGGCAACTGGACGCAGCACCAGGGGCCGGTCTTCTCCCGCGCCGACGCCCACGGCGTCTACGGACCCGGCCACCACGCCTTCTTCCGCTCACCCGACGGCACCGAGGACTGGATCGTCTACCACGCCAAGACCACCTCGGCCTACACCTACAGCGACCGCACCACCCGCGCACAGCGCATCGGCTGGAACGCCGACGGGAGCCCCTCCCTCGGCGTCCCGCTCGCCACCGGAGCCACCCAGGACCTCCCCTCCGGTGACCCGGGCCCGGGCGCCTACTGGATCAACGACGACGGCCGCTCCAACGGCGCCGGCTCCCTCGCCTACACCGGTTCCTGGAACTCCGGCACCGGCTGTGGCGTGCAGTGCTTCTGGGGCGACGACCACTGGAGCGACCGCGCCGGGAACACCGCCGCGTTCACCTTCACCGGCACCCGCATCGCCCTGCTGTCCGTACGCGACACCGGCAACGGCTACGCGGCGCTCAGCATCGACGGCGGCCCCGAGCAGCGGCTGGACTACTACGGCGCGATCCGCACGGGCGAGACGCTCCAGTTCCTCAGCCCGCGCCTGCCCTACGGACGGCACACCCTCCGGGTGCGGGTGACCGGCGAGCACGACGGATCGTCCGGGGCGTCGTTCGTCAGCGTCGACCGGGCGGAGGTGTACGTCAACTGAGGCCGAGGGGGGAGAGGGAGGGGTGCGGGAACCGGAGACCGGTTCCCGCATCCCTCCCTCTCTCGCACTTGACGTGACGTCAGCTCAGCGTGAACCGCTGTGCCGCCGACCCGTTGCAGTCCCAGAGCCGCAGCCGCGTCCCGTCGGCGGTGGCGCCGTCGGGGGCGTCGAGGCAGCGGCCGGACTGCGGGTTGACCAGCGAACCGTCCGAGCGCTGCTGCCAGTTCTGCCCTCCGGCGCCGTCGCAGTCCCACAGCTGCGCCTGGGTGCCGTTCGCGGTGCCGTTGCCCACGAGGTCCAGGCAGCGGCCCAGGGTGCGCAGCGAGCCGTCACCGTTGTGGTACCAGTGCTGGTCGACGGCGTAGGACTGGCAGCCCCACAGCTGTACGGCCGCGCCGTCGCCGCCGCTGTCGTCGGCCGCCACGTCCACGCACTTGGCGCCCGGGCCGGTCACCGGAGCGCCGCCGTTCACGGCGAACTTCTGCGCCGGGGCGCCGTTGCAGTCCCAGATCTGCAACCGGGTGCCGTTGGCGGTCGCGCCGCCGGGGGAGTCGAGGCAGCGGCCCGACTGCGGGTTGCGCAGCGAACCGTCGGACTGCTGCACCCACTTCTGCCCGCCGACCCCGTCGCAGTCCCACAGCTCGACCTTGGCGCCGTTCGCGGTGCCGTTGCCCACGATGTCCAGGCACGTGCCGATCGTGCTCAGCGAGCCGTCGGCGTTGTGCTGCCAGTGCTGGTCCTCGGCCCAGGACTGGCAGTCCCACAGCTGTACGGCGGTGCCGTCGGTGCCGGTGTCGTCCGCGGCGGCGTCGACGCACTTGCCGCCCGGTCCCGTGATCGTCCCCTGCGGGCCGTTGGGCACGTCGGTCTCACCGGAGTAGCCGACGGAGACGATGTTCGCCTGCACGGCGTTCTCGGCGGCGTCGCCCGGATAGCCGGCGACCATCACGCCTTCGAAGAAGGTGCCCCGGTTCCAGTTGCTGTTGTCGCCGCCGGTGCCCAGGATGATGCCGCCCTCCTGGTGCATGGGCCGGTAGCCGCCGCGCGTCGTCAGGCCGCCGTCCCACCACGTCGACAGCGCTCCCGACCGGGAGTTGCCGCCCTTGAGGGCGTACTTGGTCTGCCCGTCGTTCTTCAGCACGGCCGTGACGAAGGGGCTGCTGTTGCCGCGGTTGGCGGTGTTGGAGCCGTCGCCGCCCTGGAACATGCCGTTCTCCATGTCGGCCTCGACCCACGGCCCCGAGCCGGTGCAGGGCGCGAAGTAGCAGGTGGTGGCGATGGACACGGCGTCCATGTGCCCGTTGCCGGTGTCGGCCGGGGTGCTCTCCGCATTGCCGTAGTCGAAGCAGCAGTCGGAGCCGACGTGGGTGCCGCTGGCCACCATGTAGGCGCCCTCGGGCCGGCCGTCGACGGCGACCCCGGAGGCCACCCCGGTGTAGCGGTAGCCGACGCCCGGCGAGATCCAGATGCCGTACACCTTGTGCCCGCCGGCCGTCACCGCGATCTCACCGGCGTCGGCCCCGCGGTCGGCGCCCATCCCGGAGGTCCCGGCCGGGCCGGGGGTCAGGTCGTTGTGCCGGGTGGTCTGGTCGTAGACCTTGGTGATCCGGCACGTGCTGTTCTGGCAGAACACGTCCTGCTGGGCGGCGTTCGCGTAGCCGCCCGGGGTGAGCAGGCCGATGTCCGCGCGGGCCCCGTCCGAGGCCCGGGTGACCTGGTACAGCGGCCCGTTGTAGGACGACAGCAGGGCGCGGGTCGTGCTGTGCGCGGCCACACAGGGCGTACCGGCGGCGCCGTACAGGTCGCAGGGCAGCGAGCCCGCCGCCTGCGAACGTCCCGCGAGACCGATCAGCGCCGCGAGGACGAGCGCGCAGGCCGCCGCCACGGACAGCAGCGGCCTCAGCAGGCGCACGGCCCGCGGCCACCTGGTGAGCGGCGGGGCGGTCGGGGTGGGTACCGGACTCTCTGAGCGCATGGTGTGCTCCCGGTGAGGTGTGTGGGGGAGAGTGGGGAGGGACGGGGAGCGCACCCGGCCCGACGGCGGGGCCGCTCCCCGGCGGCCCTCCCGGCCCCGGTGGGTGCCGGGTCCGGGAGGGCGGGACGCCGTGCGGTGGCCGCCGTCAGCGGGTGGCCGCGCCGGCTGAGGCACCGGCCGCGATGAGCCTGCGGTTGATGTCCCTGACCTGTTGCGGATAGACCTTCAGGACGGCACGGTCGTACGTCACCAGGCCGTTGAGTTCGCCCTCGACGTCGCTGATCTGGGTGTAGACCGAACCGGAGAGCCCGGCCGCCGCGCCGGGGATCAACTGGCTGGTGTTCTCCACGTACGTCCGGGTCATCTCCGCGATGTCCGCGGGCCCGTCACCGTAGTCCTGGCCGCCCGCGACCCCGGCGATGTGCCCCGGGATGGTGAGCGAGTAGCCGCCGTGCTCGCCGTCGACGGCGGCGCGGGTGGCGTCGGGCGCCGGGTTCGCCGGGCCGTGGTAGAGGTGGTGGTCGATGACGTCACCCCGGCCCGAATCGCCCTTGGAGGCACAGCAGTTGACGCCGGAGTGCGCGTCGACCAGCCGGGAGGGGTCCTGCCGCTTGACCGCGTCGGCCAGCTCACCGGTGGACTGCTTGCTCTGCTCGCCCCAGCCCTCGTTCATCATGGTCCACATGACGACGGAGGGGCTGCTGAGGTGCTGGTCCACGATCTCGTGGACCTCCTTGTCGAACTCCGCGTTGCTCGCCGCGCTCGCGGAGTCGGTGTTGCGGCTCGGCATGTCCTGCCACACCATCAGCCCGAGCCTGTCGGCCCAGTAGTACCAGCGGGCCGGCTCCACCTTGATGTGCTTGCGCACCGCGTTGAAACCGAGCTGCTTGTGCAGTTCCAGATCGGACCTGAGAGCCGCGTCGGTCGGTGCCGTGTAGATGCCGTCGGGCCAGAAGCCCTGGTCGAGGGTGGCCAGGAGGAAGGTCGGCTTGCCGTTGAGTTCGACCTTGTTGACGCCGCCGACCTTGCCGACCGACACCGACCGCATGCCGAAGTAGGAACCCACCACGTCGTGCGAGCGGCCGTCGGCGAGGGTGACCTTCAGGTCGTAGAGGAACGGGCGGTCCGGGCTCCACAGCTTCGCGTGCGGGACCTTCAGCCGCAGCGCGGTACCGGCCCTGCCGGTCACCGAGCCGACCGGCCGGCGGCCGTCGTAGGCGGTGGCGGTCACCCGCGCCGAGTACCTCGTGCCGGGGCTGGGCCGCACGGTGACCGACAGGAAGCCGCCCCGCACGTCCGGGGTGAGCACCAGCGAGTCGACGCTCTTCTCGGGCACCGGCTCCAGCCACACGGTCTGCCAGATGCCGGAGGTCGGCGTGTACCAGATGCCGCTGGGGTCGCGGGACTGCTTGCCCGTCGCCTGCTGCGAGCTGTCGGTGGTGTCCTTGACCTTCAGCAGCACGGTCTGGTCGCCGTGCCGGGTGACGGCGTCCGTGATGTCCGCCGTGAACGCCTGGTAGCCGCCGGTGTGGTGGGCCACCTGCCTGCCGTTGACGTACACCCACGCCTCGTAGTCCACCGCGCCGAAGTTCAGGTGCAGGCGGTTGCCCGAACCGACCCGCCAGCCGGCCGGGACCTTGAACGTGCGCTGGTACAGCGACCAGTCGTGGTGCTCGGCGACGCCGGACAGCGGCGCCTCCATCGGATAGGGGACGAGGATCTTCCCGCTGAGCCTGCCCCTGGGCAGCGGGGCGTCCTGCGCGGTGCCCTGGAACTGCCAGGTGCCGTTGAGGTTGGCCCACTGCTTGCGGGTCTGCTGGGGGCGCGGGTAGTCGGGCAGCGCGTTGGACGGGGAGACGTCCTTGGCGTACTTCGTGGCGAAGTACCAGGTGGAGTTGTTCTGCGCGACGCTGGAGAACACGGCCAGCGGACCGGCCGGTGTGCTCACGCCGCCCTGCCCGTCGTAGCTGATCCGCACGTCGGACTTCATGGCCGCCGGGGTGTCCTTGTCGGCGGCCGTGAGGACCAGCTTGGAGCGGTCGGAGCGGTCCGTGGCCACCGACGGGGACCAGCGCTGGCCGCCGGCGATCACCGAGAGGTGCCGGGTCAGGTCGGCGGGCAGCGAGTCCACCGGGCCGGGCAGCTGCACGACGGCCTTGCGGCCGGAGGAGTCCACCGTGCTGTGCAGGTCGAGCGGCGCGTAGCCGTCCGGCAGGTGCAGCGCGGAGTCGGGGACGGGCTGCCGGTCGATGCCCGGACCCGACCACTCGGTCTGGATGTAGGCGCCGCCGTATCCCTGGTTGTAGTCGAACGCCAGCTGGTGCGCACCGGCGGTCAGCGTGATCGGCTCGGACTGGGTCTGCACGTCCCAGTCGGTCGTCCAGTGGTTGATCACGCTCGTGCCGTCGAGCGACATCCGGAAGCCGTTGTCGCCCTTGATGTAGAACGTGTACGACCCGCCGGCGGGCACGTCCAGCAGGCCCGTCCAGTGCACGGCGACGTTCAGGGTGGAGCCGGCGCAGCTGCGCAGGGTGGGGATGAGGTCCTTGGTGTTCAGGGACGGCTGGACGCCGGTGCTGGTGTAGGTGGCGAAGTCCAGCGAGGTGCTGTCGGAGCTGAGATAGCAGTCGCTGCGCAGGCCCTGCGCGGTGCCGGCGGCGGGCGCGGCGGCCTCGGCCGCGGGCTGCGCGTGGGCGAGGGAGGCCGGGGTCAGGAGTGCGGCGCCGAGCAGCAGCGGCGCCACGGCGGCCAGCCGGCGGGGGAGCGGGATGCGGTGTCGTCCGGGACTCAAAGGGGGTTCACCTCTCGTCGGGGCGGTGGAGGACGGCCTGCCTGCCCGCTCTCCTCGGGGGCAGGCCCTGGGTTCTTCCGGCTGTTCAGACGCGCGGGCCGCCCGGCCCGGTGCGCCAGGCCAGCAGGCCGCCGGAGAACCCGGTTCTGAGCTGCGCCGTGACGCGCAGGGCGGTGGTGGTCACGGCCGGGAAGGAGATCCGGTTGAAGCGGTCGGCGGCGACGCCGGGTTCGGGGGTGCCGCCGACGGGCAGCCACCGGCCGTCGGCCGAGCGGTGCTCCAGCCGCCAGGACGCGGGGACGCGGCAGGCGCCGTGCCCGGTGTCGTCGTACCAGTACACCGCCACGGCGTCGACGCGGACCGGTTCGGCGTAGTCGTACCGCACCCACTCCTCGGTGCCGGTCCGGTCCCACCAGGTGAAGCGCGGAATGTTCTGGTCGTAGGAGCCGGCCGGGTCCACGGCGGCGTTCATGAGCAGTGCCTGCGGGCTGTCGACACCGCTGAAGGAGGCCGAGACCGCCGCCCACTGCCGTGCCGCGGCCGAGGTGGCGGCGGTGGGGAAGGAGGTGATGCGCAGCCGGGCGGCGGCGGCCGGGATCAGGGTGAGCTGTTCGACCGGCCGCGTGGTGCGCGCCGGGCTCTGCTGGAGCGGGGCGATCACGTCCTGGTCGTCGCTCGTCCAGCCGGGCAGCCGCCGGCCCCTGGCCCGGATGCGGACCGGGGTTCCGTCGTGGGTGAAGGGGTCGGCGGCCCGGGCCCGGGTGTGTTCGACGGTGAGGGAGCGGGCGGGGTCGTGCCGGTCCAGGACGAGCGCGTAGTTCCACGGCGAGGCGGGGAACACCTCGTACTCCGGCCAGGCGTCGGTGCCGCCGGAGCGCCGCCAGTCCTCCTCGATGCGCAGCGAGTAGGCGAGCGGCCCGTGGTGCACGGAGACGGAGTCCTCCTCGGCGCCCCAGGTGCGTACCGTCGTGCGCATCGGCAGCCGCAGCACGATCTGGTCGCGGTCGTGCCACCTGCGGTCCAGGACGAGGTGCCCGCCGCTGCGCCGGACCTCGACCGGGCGGCCGCCCAGCCGGACCGAGGGGTCCTGGCACCAGCCGGGGACGCGCAGGTACAGCGGGAAGGCGACGGCGCGCGGGGTGGACACGGTGAGGGTGACGGTGTCGCCGAAGGGGTACTCGGTGCGCTCGGTCACGGTGACGGTGGTGCCGTCGCCGACCTTCGCCCGCACCGAGGACTCGCCGTACAGCGAGGCGCACAGGCCGCCGTCCAGGCTCGCGAGCCACATCTCCTCGGCGTAGTAGGGCCAGCCCATGCCGTAGTTGTGGGGGCAGCAGCGGTACTGGTGGATGCCGGGCTGATACGCCTGCATGGCGAAGGAGTTGTTGAACTGGCCGTGCGTCTTGGCAACGTTGTCCAGCTGGACGCTGTTCGCCGCCGTGACGTAGTGGGTGCCCTTCTGCCGCGGGTCGAAGGCGGCGGGCAGCAGGTTGAGGGCCAGCTCCTCGCAGCGGTCGGCCCACACGGTGTCGCCGGTGAGGCGGGTCAGCAGCTGATGGCTGTGCATGAACTCGACCACGCCGCACGTCTCGAAGCCCTGCCGGGGGTCGTGGTAGCCGGGGCGCGCGTTCTCGTCCGCGGCGAAACCACCGCCGGGGAACCGGCCGTACGTGCCCATGACGGTGTCGTAGACGCGGTGCGTGGCGGCGAGGAAGGCGGGGTCGCCGGCCAGGACACCGTACTGGGCGGGCTCCCGGAAGCCCTGGGCGAGGTTGACGTTGTGCCAGGTCGGGACGGTGTGCGTGTAGTCGGCGCTGTGGGCGTGCAGGGTGTGGACCAGATCGAGCAGCCAGGCGTCGCCGGTGCGGTTGTAGAGCCAGTAGGCGGTGTCGACGGTGTCCCCGACGCGGGCCGCGCCCCAGCCCTTCCCGAAGAGCGTCCCGGGCTGGCCGTGCAGGTAGTTCAGCCAGCCGGTCAGCGCCGGTACGACCCGGTCGTCGCCGCTGTACTCGTGCCAGGTGCGCAGCGCGTCCAGGACCGGCATGTGCGGCCAGTAGTCCGGTCCGCCGTCGAGCGCGGTGCGCAGCCGGGCGGGACCGAAGAACCCGTCGGGCTGCCGGGTGGCGAGGATGCGGTCGATCCAGGCGCGGGTCTGCTCCAGGACCCGGCTGTCCTGGGTGACGTAGCCGAGGTCGCCGAACCCGCGCAGCCAGTAAGGGAGTTCCTCCCAGCCGTCCCGGTCCGGGACGGACCAGCCGCTGGTCTTCTCGTCCAGGTAGTCGGAGACCTCGGGCATGCGCCCGTTCAGCCCGTCGAGCTGGAGGTCCAGCTGGGCGCGCAGCCATCCCTTCGGGGTGATGCTGCCGGGCGGCAGCCGCAGGAACGGCTCCTGCCGCAGCGGGGCGCGGTTGGCGGTGTAGTGGGGGCGGGGGCCGGTGCTCCGGCTGGGTGGGGTGGCGGCGTGCGCGGGCGCGGTGGGGCCGGCCGCGGTGACGGCGCCGGCGACCGACAGGGAGCCGGTCAGGAACGTACGGCGTTCCATGGAATGTCCTCTCTGCGGAAGGACCGTGTCCAAAGGTGCGCGACCGGTGCGGGGGCGCGTGTCGCTCGGCGCCGCCGCCGGTCCGCGGGGACCCGTCGGCGCGCGGCGCCCGGCCGGCGGTGACGACGGCGGGAGTGGACGGGTGAGGGGAGGGACGTCTCCCGCCGCCGCGCGGCCCGGGGCGTGAGGCCGCTCCGGCAGGGCGCGTAACAACGTTGTAAACGAAGGCAGCCACATGACAGCACAGCCCGCGCGGAGGTGTCCACCCCCATGCCGGATTCTTCTCCGGCCCCTCGCCCGGGCGGCCTCCAGTGGGCCTAACCCCCTGGTTCACAAGGGACTTGACGGCTCGTAGGGCCCCGGCGAAAGAGTTGCGGACCGCGGGTTGACACCGGTTTGACGTTCCCTCAATGTCTACAACGTTGAAAAGCCAGCCTGCCGGACCGCCCGCTGCGCGTGAGGGCCCAGGCGGCCCCCCGTCTCTTCGCACCGCCTTCGCCTACACCGTTGAGGATGTGATCGGCGCGTGAACGTCTCGTCCCAAGCCAAGACCCTCACTGCCGCAGTGCTGGCCGCCGGACTGTGCCTGGCCGCCACCGGATGCACCAAGTCGGACTCCTCGTCCTCGGGCGGCGGTTCCAGCTCCGCGGCGACCGCGAACGACAACGCCGCCTCGCAGCAGGTCGCCTCACCGTCCGCCACCGGGCCCGGCTGCACCTACCAGAAGTACGGCGGCGGGGTCCCCAAGCTGGACATCACCGACGGCAAGACGGTCGTCGGCTTCTCCCAGTCGGAGTCGACCAGCAACCCGTTCCGCGCCACGGAGACCAAGAGCATCGAGCAGCAGGCGAAGAAACTGGGCGTCAAGCTCATCGAGCGCAACGCCAACGCCGATGTCAA
Source organism: Streptomyces sp. NPDC047017 (assembly GCF_040644175.1). Taxonomy (NCBI): domain Bacteria; kingdom Bacillati; phylum Actinomycetota; class Actinomycetes; order Kitasatosporales; family Streptomycetaceae; genus Streptomyces; species Streptomyces sp. NPDC047017. The sequence goes on from NZ_JBEYVW010000003.1 coordinate 199,820, forward strand.
CGCGCAGAACTCGCAGATCGAGGACATGATCGCGCAGGGCGCCAAGGTCCTGATCGTCGCCCCGGAGAACTCCGACGGCCTCGGCCCGGCCCTGGCCAAGGCCAAGTCCGCCAAGATCCCCGTACTCACCATCGACCGCACGGTCGGCGGCAGCGCCTGCGCGGACTTCATGGCCTTCATCGGATCCGACTTCTACCACCAGGCGCAGATCGCGGCCGACGACCTGGCCGGTGCCACGAACGGCGAGGCCCATGTCGCCATCCTGACCGGCACCCCCGGCAACAACGTCACCACCGACCGGACCAAGGGCTTCCAGGACCAGGTCAAGGCCAAGTACCCGAAGACGAAGATCGTCGCCTCGCAGACCGGCAACTTCGCCCAGACCGACGGCCAGAAGGTCATGGAGCAACTGCTCCAGTCGCACTCCGACATCAACGCCGTCTACGCGGAGAACGACGAGATGGCGCTCGGCGCGATCCAGGCGATCAGGTCCGCGGGCAAGACACCCGGCAAGGACATCAAGGTCGTCTCCATCGACGGCATCCAGCAGGCCGTCAAGAACGTCGCCGCCGGGCAGATGGTGTCGGACATCGAGACCAACCCCCGCTTCGGCCCGCTCGCCTTCCAGGCGCTGCAGGACTTCTACGGCACCACCGGGGTGCAGCCCAAGGTGATCATCAAGGACGGCCACTTCACCTCCGGCACCGCACAGCAGGCCCTCGACCAGGGGCTCGTGTACTGAGGCGGCCCGCGGCGGACGTGCCGGAGCCATGACGGCATGGCTCCGGCCCAGCAGACCGGCGGCTGCCTGGGGCAGCCCGCATGAGCCCGCACGAGGAGGAAGACGTTGGTCCAGCAGGACCCGGCACCTCGCAGCGACTGGATCGTCGAAGTCGCCGGGGTGGACAAGAGCTTCGCGGGCGTCCACGCCCTGCGCGCGGTGGACTTCCGGCTGCGCCCCGGTGAGGTGCACGCGCTCATCGGGGAGAACGGCGCCGGGAAGTCGACGCTGATCAAGGTGATGACCGGTGTGTACCGGCCCGACGCCGGCCGGGTGCGGCTCGCGGGCGAGGACCGCGGCTTCCGCAACCCCCTGGAGGCGCAGGCCGCCGGCATCTCGACCATCTACCAGGAGGTCAACCTCGTCCCGCTGATGTCGGTGGCCCGCAACCTGTTCCTGGGCCGCGAACCGCGCCGCTTCGGCCTCGTCGACGTCCGCGCGATGAACCGCACGGCCGCCGAGGCCCTGCGCCGCTACGGCGTGGACGTCGACGTCACCCGCCCCCTGGGCACCCTCGGTCTCGGCGCGCAGCAGATGGTGGCCCTGGCCCGGGCCGTGCGGATCGACGCCCGCGTGGTCGTGATGGACGAGCCGACCTCGTCGCTCGAACCCCGCGAGGTCGACACCCTCTTCTCGGTGATCCGCGACCTCAAGCGCCAGGGCATCGCCGTCGTCTACGTCAGCCACCGCCTCGACGAGCTGTACGCGATCTGCGACCGGGTCACCGTGATGCGCGACGGCGCCGTGGTGCACACCGGCGAGATGGCCGGCCTGGAGCGGCTGAAGCTCATCTCGCTGATGCTCGGCCGCGAGATGTCCACCGTGCGGGCCAAGGGCGCCACCGCCTTCGGCGCCGAGCACCACGACCGGGACGAGGAGGGCACTCCGGCGCTGCGCGCCACCGGCCTGACCGTCCGCCACCGCCTGCACGGAGTCAGCCTCGACGTCCACCGCGGCGAGGTCGTGGGACTGGGCGGGCTGCTCGGTGCCGGACGCAGCGAGACCGCCAAGGCCATCACCGGGGCGCTGCCCACCGACAGCGGCACCGTCGAGGTGTCCGGAGCACCCCTGGCCCGGCGCGGCCCGGCGGCCGCCATCAAGTCCGGTGTGGTGATGCTCGCCGAGGACCGCAAGACCGAGGGCATCCTGCCCAACCTGTCCGTCCGGGAGAACATCTCCCTCGCCCTGCTGCCCCGTCTCGCCCGCGCCGGCGTGGTCTCGCAGGCCAAGCAGGACGAGGTGGTCCGCTTCTTCATGGAGCGGCTGCGCATCAAGGCGTCCGGCCCCGGCCAGAAGGTCAGCGACCTGTCCGGCGGCAACCAGCAGAAGGTGCTCCTGGCCCGCTGGCTGTGCCTGGACCCCCAGGTGCTGCTCCTCGACGAACCCACCCGCGGCATCGACGTGGGTGCCAAGGCCGAGGTGCAGGCACTCATCGACGAACTCGCCGACCAGGGACTCGGAGTGCTGTTGATCTCCTCCGACCTGGAAGAGCTGATCGAGGGCTCGGACCGCATCGTCGTCCTCAAGGACGGCCGGACCGTCGGCCACCTGCGCGACGCGGACGTCACCGAGCAGGCCGTACTGGACACCCTGGCGTCCGCCGCCGACGCACCGGAGGACCAGGACCAGGACACGGCCGCGCCGGGCAGCACCGTTCCGGACCCCCCGGCCCCTGCCGCGTCAGGCACCCCCGCACCCGATACCCCCGCACCCGACACCCCCGCGCAGGGCACCGCCGCCCCGGACACCGCCCCACCAGGCACCGCCCCACCGGACACTGCCCCACCAGGCACCGCCGCCCCGGACACTGCCCCACCAGGCACCGCCGCCCCGGACACCGCCCCACCGGATGCCGCCCCCCACGACCGGCCCGCCGTGACGGCCGTGCCCGATGACCGCCCCGCGGTGACGAAGGAGGAGCCCCGATGACTCCCACGACCTGGGCCGGCCCCCTCCTGCCGGACCGCGCCCGGCTGCTGCGCTGGACCCAGACGTACGGCGTCTACGCCGCGCTGCTCGCCCTGTTCGTCGTTGCCGTGGCCCTGGACGGCTCGTTCCTGTCCGCGGGCAACGTCCGCATCCAGCTCTTCCAGGTCGCCCCGACCCTGATGGTCGCGCTCGGCATGGCCCTGGTCATCGGCACCGAGGGCGTCGACCTGTCCGTCGGCGCCGTCATCGCCCTGGCCGCCTCCGTCGTCCCGCTCTACCTCGGCTACGGCATGCCGCTCGCGGTGCTGCTCGCCCTGCTGTGCGGCGCCGTCACCGGGGCGGTCGGCGGCACGATGGTGGCCTTCGCCCGCATCCAGCCGATCGTCGCCACGCTCTCCCTCATGATCGGCCTGCGCGGGGTCGCCGAACTCGTCAACGGCAACTCCGCCAAGCCCGTCACCGAGTCCGGGCTGCTCAGCCTCGGCTCCGACAGCTTCCTCGGCGTGCCCGTCATGGCGTGGATCGCCGCGGTGTGCGCGGTCCTGACCGCACTGCTGGTGCGCCGGACCACCTTCGGCCGCCAACTCGTGGCCATCGGCGACAACCGGCAGGCGAGCAAGCTGGCCGGACTGCCGGTCCGCCGGGTCCTCGTCACCGTCTACGTGCTGTCCGGCGTCCTCGCCGCCTTCGCCGGCGCGATGATCGTCGGGCACGGCGCCGAGGCGGACCCCGCCAACCAGGGCCTCACCATGGAACTCAACGCCATCACCGCGGTGGTGGTCGGCGGCACCCCGCTGACCGGCGGCCGGGTCCGGGTGCTCGGCACGGTGGCGGGCGCGCTGTTCATGCAGCTCATCACCGCCGTCCTCACCCAGCACAACGTGCACTCGTCCTACACCCAACTCGTGGAGGCCGCCATCATCTGCTGCGCGGTCTACGCCTCACAGGAGCGTGGTACCCGATGAGCCCCGCCGCCCTGCGACCGGCCGCGCCCCCACCCGAGTCCGCCTCCCCGGCGGCCCGGACCGCCCTGCGCGGACGCGCGGCCTCCCACATCCAGCGCCGGGGCGCCCTGGCCGTCCTCGTCCTGATGGTCGCCCTCGCCTCCGCGACCTCTGCCACGTTCCCGACGTGGTCCAACATCAGCAGCATCCTCGGCAGCAACGCCTTCGTCTGGCTCCTTGCCCTGGGCATGACCTTCGTCATCCTCACCGGCGGCATCGACCTGTCCGTCGGATCCCTCTACGCGCTCGGCGGCGTCGTCGCCGCCTACGGCGCGCATACCGGCGGCACCTGGCTGGCCATCGCCCTGCCCCTGGCCACCGGCGCGCTCTGGGGCACCGTCCAAGGACTGCTCGTCTCCCGGGCGGGCATGGCACCCTTCATCGTCACCCTGGCCGGCCTGCTCGGCGCCCGCGGCCTGCTCCAGGCCCTGACGAACGAAGGCGCCACGACCTACCTCGTCCCGGCGGACTCCGCCTTCCGGCGGCTGGGCGAGGGCACCTGGGTGCCGGTGCTCACCGTCGCCGCGCTGTTCGGACTCGGCGCGCTCCTCCTGACCCGCACCCGGTTCGGCGCCACCGTCACCGCGATGGGCGGCAACGAGAGCGCCTCCCTGCTCATGGGCCTCCCCGTGGCCCGTACCAAAGTGCTGGTCTACGTCCTGTCCGCCACGCTCGCCACCACGGCGGGCGCGCTCGGCAGCGCCCGCCTGGGCTCCGGCGTCACCACCATCGGCGTCGGCTACGAACTGACCGCCATCGCCTCCGTGGTGATCGGCGGCACGCTCCTGACCGGCGGCAGCGGCTCGGTGGGCGGCACGGCCAGCGGCGTGCTGGTGCTCGCGGTCATCCACAACCTGATCGACCATTACTTCTCCCAGTACGGCTCCGCCTTCACCGACACGGTCAACGGCGCCTTCCTCGCCCTCGTCGTCCTGGTCCAGACCCTGCTCAGCCGTACCCGGCAGACGGACTGACGGGCCTGCACCGGAAGGAGTTCCGTGGGCGTCAGCCTCAAGGACGTCGCACAGCGCGCCGGCGTGTCCGTCAAGACCGTGTCGAACGTCGTGAACAACTACGTCCATGTGGCGCCCCGGACCCGCGCCCGGGTGCAACGGGCCATCGACGAACTCGGCTACCGCCCCAACCTCGTCGCCCGCCACCTGCGCAACGGCCGCACCGGCATCATCGCCCTGGCCGTCCCGGAGCTGGGCAACCCCTACTTCTCCGAACTGGCCGGAGCCGTCATCGACGCGGCCGCCCGGCACGACTACACCGTCCTGCTGGACCACACGGCGGGACTGCGCGAGAAGGAGGTCCTCGTCTGCCAGGGCTTCCGGGCCCAGATCATCGACGGCCTCATCCTCAGCCCCATCCGGATGGAGACCGAGGACCTGCTCGCCCGCACGGACACCTCGCCCCTGGTCCTCATCGGGGAACGCGAGTACGCGGCCCCCTTCGACCACATCGCCATCGACAACGTCGCCGCCGCCCGCGCCGCGGTCCAGCACCTGCTCGACACCGGGCGCCGCCGCATCGCCTTCCTCGGCGCCCGCCGCGAGAGCGCGCGCGAACCGGCCCATCTGCGCCTGCGCGGCTGGCGGGAGGCGTACACCTCGGCCGGCCTCAAGCCCCCGGAACCCCTGGTCGTCGCCACCGACGGCTATGACCGCGAGGACGGCGCCGTGGCCATGGCCGCCCTGCTGGACCGCGGCGAGCGGCCCGACGCCGTGTTCGCCTTCAACGACATGGTCGCCCTGGGCGCGATGCGCGTCCTCGCCGAGCGCGGTCTGGGCGTGCCCCAGGACATCGCGGTCGCCGGCTTCGACGACATCAAGGAGTCCCGCTACGCGGCCGTGACCCTGACCACCATCGCCCCCGACAAACAGGCCATCGCCCGCATCGCCGTCGACTGCGTGATGGAACGCATCGCCGCCCGAACGGCCCCCGCCCCGCGCCGCATCCTGCCGGGCTTCGAACTGGTGGTACGGGAATCGACGGTGGAGCGGCCGGTCTGACGCGGGGAGGCGCCTGTAGAGGCGCCTGGTGGAAGGAGTTCGGCGGGGAGTCACTACGATCGGGGGTGTAGACAACCGTTCGGCCGGTGCTCACGGACGAGTGCCGGCCGGGGTCGCCGACGCCGGGGTCCGCTCCCCGGGCTGCGGTGATCTTCCTACCCAGGAGGACCCCCAGCATGTTCCGACGCATAGGGAACACGGTCGTCCGACATCCTGTCTGGACGATCGTGGCGTGGCTGATCGCGGCGGTGGCGATTGCCGCCACGGCTCCCAGCCTGCCCTCGAACAGCGACGAGAGCAGTTTCCTGCCCAAGAGTTACGAGTCCATCAAAGCGGCGGATCTCCAGGAGAGGGCGTTCCCCAGCGCCTTCACCCCGTCCGCGATCGCGCTGTTCCAGCGCGCCGACGGCGGCCGGCTGACCGCCGCCGACACCAAGGACGTCGCCCGGATCACCTCCGAACTGGGCGGCAAGCACATCGACCAGGTGCAGAAGGTCGTCCCCGGCCCGCCGTCCAAGGACGGCAAGTACGCCATGACCCTGGTCCAGATGGACAGCAAGAACGCCGGCCAGCCCAAACAGGCCGACGCGGCCAAGACGTTGCGCGAGGACGCCAAGCAACTCGCCAAGGGCACTCATCTCGATGTCAAACTCGGCGGCTCCGCCGCCCAGGCCCTCGACCAGCAGGACTCCTCCCAGCGCGGCCAGGCACTGATCGGCATCGGCACCTTCGGCATCATCCTGGTGACCCTGCTGATCATCTTCCGGGCGCCCATCCTGGCCGTCCTGCCGCTGATCCTGATCGGCGCGGTGTCCGTCATCGCCAACGGCCTGATCTCCTGGGCCACCAAACTGTTCGGCCTACAGGCCAACAGCTCGATCTCGTCGATCCTCATCGTCGTGCTCTTCGGCGTGGGCACGGACTACTTCCTGTTCCTGATGTTCCGCTACCGCGAACGCCTGCGCGCCGGCGACGAACCCAAACAGGCCATGGTCAACGCGGTCGACCGGGTCGGTGAGGCCATCGCCTCGGCCGCCGGAGCGGTCATCATCGCCTTCCTCGCGCTGGTGCTGTCCACGCTGGGCTTCCTCAAGCAGATGGGCCCGGCGCTCGCCATCGCGGTCGCCGTCACCCTGATCGCCGGACTCACCCTGATCCCGGCCGTGGTGTCGCTGATCGGACCGAAGGTCTTCTGGCCCTCCAAGTCCTGGCAGCGGGAGCCCGAGAACGCCCGGTTCGCGGCCCTCGGCCGCGGTGTGCGGCGCCGGCCGGCGCTGACCGCCGCCGTCTCGGGCCTCGTCCTGGTCGCGCTGTCGCTCGGCACGCTCGGCTTCAAGGCAACGTTCGACCTGGCGTCCGGCTCCATGCCCAAGACCAAGGAGTCCATGGTCGTCCAGGACGAGATGCAGAAGGCGTACTCGGCGGGCGCCGCCGCCCCCACCGACGTCTACCTGACCGCCAAGGACGGCAAGCCGCTGGACAAGGCGGCCTTCGACGCGTACGCGAAGAAGCTCGGCGCCGTGGACGGTGTCGCCGATGCCCACATGAGCCAGGTGAGCAAGGACGGCACCACCGCCGACTTCACCGTCACGCTCAAGTACGAGGCCTCCACGGACCAGGCCATCGACGCCGTGGGCCGGGTGCGTGACGTCGCGCACGCCGACGCGCCCGACGGCACGAAGGCGTACGTCGGCGGCATGTCCTCGATCTTCAAGGACATCGACACGGCGGTGAACCACGACTACCGCACGGTCTTCCCTGTCGCCGCCCTCCTGATCATGGTCATCCTGGGGCTGCTGCTGCGCAGCCTCGTCGCCCCCTGGTACCTGATGGCCTCGGTCGGTCTCGGCTTCGGCGCCACCCTGGGCGCCACCGTCTGGATCTTCCAGGACGGCCAGGGGCACTCGGGGCTGATGTTCATGCTCCCGGTGATCATGTATCTCTTCGTGGTCGCCATCGGAACCGACTACAACATCCTCATGATCGCCCGGCTGCGCGAGGAGGCCCGTGAGGGCCGCGAACCGCGCGAGGCGGCCGGGATGGCCCTGCGGTACGCCGGACCGACCGTGGCCGCCGCCGGCTTCATCCTGGCGGCGACCTTCGCCACCATGATGCTGGCCGGCAACTCGCTGCTCACGGAGATGGGCTTCGCGGTCTCCTTCGGCATCGTGGTCGCCGCGTTCGTCATGGCGATGTTCTTCACGCCCAGCCTCACCGCGCTGATCGGCCACGCGGCATGGTGGCCGGGGCACGGGGACCGGGCGGTGGAACGGGCGGACGGTCCGGCGGCGGCCGGGTCCCTCGGCCCCGACCGGCCCGTCCCCGCCGAGAGCCAGGTGGAGGACCCGTCCGGCCGCCGAGGCTGACCGGCACCGCCCAGGAGAACGCCATCCGCGTGAGTCCGCTCCGGACCACGCGGATGGCGTTCCTGCGTTCCGGCCGCGCGACGACTGTCCCGTAGGCCGGTCATGGAGGCGATGGAGGTCATGGAGGCCATGGCCGGTGATGGCCGGTGATGCGACCGGCTCACCTCACGGTGGCGGTCACGACAGCAGGTCGTCCAACTCGGCGGCGAAGAGCAGGGCGGGATCGAAGCCCATCCCGGTGAAATGACCGGCCAGTTCGAGCGACAGGACGCCGTGCAGGCGGGTCCAGAAGGTGAGGGCCCGGTGGAGGGCGACGGGCGGGGCGGGGTGGCCACCGGCCCAGCCCCGGTGCTCCGCCAGGTGGGCGCTGAACGGTGACGCGGACCGGTCCGGGGCGGGGAGCGGTGCGCAGGCGTCGAGCAGCGTCGTCATGATCTGGTCGGAGATGCCGGTGGTGTCCTCGGGGGCGTGGTAGCCGGGCACGGGGGTGCCGTAGATGAGGAAGTAGCGCTGAGGGTCCGTCAGCGCCCAGTCGCGCAGGGCGTGCGCCAGTCCCGCCAGGTCGGCGCCGGTGGCGGAGGCCGCGCGGAGGGTCTCGGCGAGGCTCAGGTACGCGTCCCGGACGAGGGCGGTGATCAGCTCGTCGCGGCTCGCGAAGTAGCGGTAGAGCGCGGGTCCGCTCATTCCCATCTGCTTGGCGACCGCGTTGAGGGAGAGCGCGGGCACCCCCGCCGCGGCGATCTGCTCCCAGGCGTGCTCCTTGATCTCCGCGCGCACCTGGGCGCGGTAGCGCTCCCGCGGGGTCTTCGTGTCTTCCTGCCCCACGGCCTGCCGCCTTCCACCGCGCTCGTTCGACCGGGCCCTACTGGACCTACACCCTCAAGGTTCCGTTAGAAGCTATCACGCAACCTATTGACCCTTCTCCTCTCATGAAGTTATAACTTCTAACGGAAGCAGAAGCCTATAGCGCCCGGCTTCCAGCGCGCTACTCACCCGCCAACCGCCGTCACTGCCAAGGGGATCAACCATGTCCGTCACCCGCAGCACCCGCAGCGCCCGCATTCGCACCGCCCTCCTCGCCCTCCCGCTCGCCGTCGGCGTCCTCGGCACCGCCGCTGTGCCCGCCGGGGCCGCTCCGCACCGCCCGGCCACGTCGCTCACCTGCCGCGGGGAAGGCGTCGATCCGCAGGCGCGGGTGCGCTACAGGACCGAGACCGTGATCCACGCGTCGCTGCGCACCATCTGGAAGCTGCAGACCGACGTGGCACGCTGGCCGTCCTGGCAGCCCGCCGTCACCACCGCGAAGCGCCTCGACCACGGCCCCTTCCGGGCGGGTTCGGCGTTCCGCTGGACGACACCGATCCCGCCCAACCCGGCGACCGACGCCACCACACTGGAGGTCACCTCGACCGTCCGGCAGCTCCGGCACGACTCCTGCCTGCGCTGGACCGGTCCCGCGACCGCGCAGGGGCTGCGCATCGACGGCGTCCACGTATGGAACTTCACCAAGGTCAAGGGCGGCGTCCTCGTACGCACCGAGGAGACCCACACCGGCCCCCAGGTCGACGCGGACGTCCCGACCGCCACCAAGCTCCTCGGCCAGGGCCTCGAAACCTGGCTGTCCGACCTGAAGACCACAGCCGAGTCCCGCACCCACGGCCCGCGGCCCTGACCGCCACGGGGGCCGGCCCGACGTCCCCTCCGTACCGAAGGTCAGAACGGCTGTACTGGCTGCCGACGTCCCGTTGGATCGAACCTGCTCTACCCTGCTCCCGTGATCACCAAGCTGCAGTGTGCGGTGCTGGACTGCGCCGACGTCGGTGAACTGTCCCGGTTCTACCAGTCGCTTCTCGGGGGCGAAGTGAACCGGCCGGACCCGCGATGGGCGCTCGGCGCGGGCTGGGCGACCCTGCACACCGACGACGGGTTCGTGCTGGCCTTCCAGCGCGTGGACGACTACCGGCCACCTCACTGGCCGGACCCGGCCCGCCCCCAGCAGTTCCACTTCGACCTGGCGGTCGAGGACCTGGACCAGGTCCATCGGGACGTCCTCGACCGGGGCGCCACCCTGCTCGACGAGGGCGACGGCCGGCGTAGCTGGCGCGTCTTCGCGGATCCCGCGGGCCACCCGTTCTGCCTCGTCCGGGACTGACAGCGGCCACGCGGGGTGTGGGGCTTTTTGGTCGGTGACGGGCCCACCGCTTGACTTGGTGTCGGGCGGAGGAACCGCCCGGGCACAGGAGAGGCGGCGGCGACTCATGGTGAGCGGCGAACGGTGAATCCAGAGAACTCCTGGGCCGAGGACCGAAGTTGCTGGTATCTCGAAGGTCTGCGTGGACATCTCGGCATGGCAGGCACTGAGTCACGGGTACGACTTGGTGCTGGTGGCCGACGGGCACACCGCGTCCGTCCGGGCGCACGGCAGTGACGAGTTCGCCGCGACGGCACCGCGACGGCCGGACCGCCACAGCCCGGACCGTGAGCGCCGCATCGCCGTCTCAAGCGCGCTCGCACCCCGGCGGGAGTGCGGCCCGCAACTCCCGCACCAGGGCCCGTACGACGGCGGACCCGGCCAGTTCGGGCGTGGTGACGTAGCCGACCTGGCGGGCCGGCCGCTGGGGGCCGAGCGGGCTGATCCCCACCGAGTCCGGTGCCCCGGCCAAGGAGAGCGCGGGCATGATCGCCATTCCGTGGCCCGCGCTCACCAGGGAGAGCACCGCCCCGTCGTCCTCGGCCTCCACCGTCGCCGTCGGGATCCAGTCCTGCGCGGCCCACCAATCACGGGTGTACGAGCCGCAGTTCTCGGCCCAGTCGACCAGCGGCAGCGAACGCGGGGCGGTATGACCCGCCGCGTGCACCAAGGCGTACGGCTCCGTGAACAGCCCGTGCGCGACCAGCCCCGCCGGAAGCGGCGCGGAGCCGCCCAGGGTGGCGATGGCGAGGTCGGCTCGGCCGTCCGCCACTTCCCCCGCGGTGCCGCGTCCCACCTCGCGTACGATCCGCACCCGCGCCTCGATCCCGGGAAACCGTTCGCGCAGCCGCCGCAGCACCGGGGGCAGCAACTGGAGAGCCGCACTGCGGAAGGCCGCGATCCGCAGTGAGCCCTCCGGCTCGTCGGACCCGGCCGCGCCGCGCGCCTCGGCGACCAGGACGTCCAGCAGCCGCAGAATGCGCCGGCCGTGCGCCACGGCCTTCTCCCCGGCGGGGGTCGGACGGGCGCCGGAGCGGCCCCGTTCGAACAGCACGGCCCCGATCTTGCCCTCGCTGCCGCGCACCGAGTGGGAGACCGCGGACTGGGTCAGACCGAGACTTCGGGCCGCGACCGAGAAACCCCCGAGGTCCGCGACCGCCACCAGAACGCGCAGTTCGTGCGGGGCGAGATCGGTGTCGGTCGTGCGGGCCACAGGGCGCTCACCTCACGGTATGAGAACTGCTCATGGAACGGGTCGTCGCATGAGCCCAACCGGCTGCCGACCGGGCGCATTCCCGTCCTACGGTCCCGGTCATGAACGACACCATGCTCATCGTGCACCAGACCGCCCGCCCCCAGGGCTTCCCCACCGCCGGGCACTTCGCCTTCGTCGAGTCCGCGCTGCCCGACATCCCGGCCGGCAGCGCGCTCGTGCGCAACCTGTACTGGTCCGTGGACCCGTACCACCGTGAGCTGATGGACGACGTCCCCGGCGGCTTCGTGCTCGACGCACCGCTGGAAGGCCGCTCCATAGGGCGTGTCATCGCCTCGCGCACCCCGCGGCTGCCCGAAGGGGAGATCGTGTTCCACCGGCGGGGCTGGCGCACGCACGCGGTCGTCACCCCCGAGGAGACCCGGCACCTGCCCCGCTTCGACGGCGTGCCGCTCACCGCGTACCTGAGTCTGCTCGGCGGCACCGGCCTGACCGCCTACGTGGGACTGACCCGGATCGCCCGGCTCCAGGAGGGCGAGGACGTGTTCGTGTCGGCGGCCGCGGGCGGGGTCGGCACGGCGACCGGACGGTTCGCCCGGCTGCTGGGCGCCGGACGGCTGGTGGGCAGCGCGGGCTCCGCGGCGAAGGCCGAGCTGCTCACGCGGGAGGTCGGCTACGACGCCGTCTTCGACTACCACGACGGGCCCGCCGCCGACCTGCTCGCCAAGGCCGCACCGACCGGCATCGACGTGTTCGTCGACAACGTCGGCGGCGAGCAACTGGCCGCGGCGGTGGGAGCGTTGCGCGAGTTCGGCCGCGTCGTCCGCATCGGCACGATCAGCCAGTACAACGCCCCCGACGCGCCGCCGCCCCGCTTCGACCACGCGGACATCGTGGAGAAGAGCATCCGCATGGAGGGCTTCCTGGTCAGCAACTACCGCGATCTGCAAGAGGAGTTGTACGAGTTCGCGGTGCCGCATCTGCAGAGTGGCCGGCTCGCGGTGGACGAGACGGTGGTGGACGGGTTCGAACACATCGTGGACGCGTTCCTGGGCATGCTGCGGGGGCGGAACACGGGCAAGATCATCGTGCGCGACCGTGCGGAGGTCACGGCGGGAGGGTGACTTCGGTGCACTTCCTTCCTTCCTGTAACCCTTTTTGACCACAGGAATGCCCTTAGTTTATGGGTCAACTTGAACATAAGGCTGACCTGTGATACGCACCCGGGTGAGCCGAGCAAAAGGGCCCCGAGAAGCAGCTTTCCGGGGCCCTTGTGGTCATTACGGGCGACAAGTGCGGACGCTAGATCTTTTTCTTACCCGTTCCTTGGTTTGACCCGGCCGAGGGCTGATATGAGGATGGAACTGAGTCGCTGTGTGGCGCATGTTTGAATTCCTGATCGGGAGAAAGGGTATGACTGCGTGGGTCCGCAACGAGCGGCACCGCGAATTTCCCCGGCTCTCCCTGGCCTGGGTCAATCTTCCGGTGTACGTGGTGGACGTTGCGGACCCATTCTCGCAGCACCGGAAGCCGCACGGCGGAAGATCTCGGCGGTCTCGGTAACAGGCGGTCTCGGCGACAGCGGTGGTGTCTGCAGGGCAAGCCGGGCGACATTGCTGAAAGAGAGGTGCACGGCCATGCGGAACGGTCGAAAGCGACAGATAGCGACGGCAATAGCATCGGCGGCGATGGTGGGCGGACTCGTCACCCTCGGAGGCCCTGCCTCGGCGGCGCCGGCGTCGAGCAGCACAGTAGCCGGCGCTCACGTGTATGCCGGCAAGGGTACATCGCAGGCCCAACGCCTGCTTCCGGAGAAGCCCTGCAAGCACAATTGCGGTCACAAGAAGTCGAGCCACAAGCGGCCCGGCAACACTCAGGGTGGGACGCAGGGTGGGGGTAACGGGAACACCCAGGGTGGTACTCAGGGCGGGGGCAATGGCAATACCCAGGGTGGGACCCAGGGTGGCGGTAATGGCAATACCCAGGGTGGGACCCAGGGTGGCGGTAATGGGAACACCCAGGGTGGGACCCAGGGTGGCGGTAATGGGAACACCCAGGGTGGGACCCAGGGTGGCGGTAACGGGAACACCCAGGGTGGAACGCAGGGCGGGGGCAATGGCAACACTCAGGGTGGAACGCAGGGTGGTGGCAACGGCAACACCCAGGGTGGAACGCAGGGTGGCGGTAACGGGAACACCCAGGGTGGGACCCAGGGTGGCGGTAACGGGAACACCCAGGGTGGAACGCAGGGCGGGGGCAATGGGAACACCCAGGGTGGGACGCAGGGTGGCGGCAATGGCAACACCCAGGGCGGTACCCAGGGTGGCGGCAACGGCAACACCCAAGGCGGTACCCAGGGCTGACTGAGAAGCGCCCAGAACGAAAAGCAGCATCCGGCACCTCGAAGTGACCCCGTCGAGGTGCCGAGTGCTGATCGGGGAGTATCAACTCCCTCTACCACCACCCGGAGTGATGAGAAAATGAGGAAGAAGACGACACTGCGAAGTGTCGGACTCGTGGCTGCCGCCGCCGCGTGCTTCTCGGCCGGTGCGTGGAGCAGCGCCCCGGCGATGGAGGGAAGCACCTCCCGGCAAGCGCCGGCGTCCGAGCTTCGGTGCTACGCGACTACGGCGCATCCCAAGGACCCCGTGTGCTACCGCCTGTCGGCGAAGACCGAGTTCCGGCACGGCCGGCTCGTCTACATCCCGATCCTCATCCAGGTGCCCGCACCGTCGAAGCCGCCGCCCGTCGCGATCGTCGACAGCCTGAGCGACGTACACCCGGACGCGGACGCGGTGCCCTCCGCTTGAGGAACGCTCCCGGCGGCCGACCGCTCAGTCGGTGAAGTCGCTGTCGATCATCCCGTGTTCCAGCGCCAGCCGGGTGAGATCCGCCCTGCGGCGCGAGCCGCTCTTTCTGCGGAGCCGCTCCAGATGGGTATGCACCGTGTTCTCGGTGATACTCAATTTCGTGGCGATCTCCCGGTCCGTGGCACCGCCGGCCACAAGTTGCAGGATCTGCCTCTCGCGGCCGGTGATGTGCGGCGGGGGCGCCGGTATGCTCCGGCCGGCGAGACTGGCACCGAAATAATCCTTCCCTGATGCGACCGCGCGAATGACCGCCACCAGCTCGGCATCATCGCATTGCCGACTCAGATAGCCACGGGCCCCGGCCTTGATGCACAGGATGGCATCCGACTGCCCCCGGGACGCCGAGAGCACGATGACCGCATGCCCTTGCCGGTACAACTGGGCGACCTGATGAGAAGCCACTTGGTCACAGGATTGCAGATTGATGAGCAGAATGATTTCCACGCCGTTCGCCTGGGAAAGCACGTCTTCGACGCTCTCGGCGAAGGCGATGATTTTCAGGTCCGGGTGAGTGGTGATCACCTGCGTGAGACCGAGCCGAAGCAATGGCCAGTCGCAGACGACGGCCAGTGGTGTCACGGATGTACTCATCGGAAGCTCCAGCGCAGGTGGAGGCAGCTGGGTGGCCCCAGTCGTACACAGTGTCCTGGTCGGCCGCGCTCTTGTCGACCGATCACGACGGCGGGCAGGTGGCATGCGGTCGAGTGGCGTAACGCGTGAGCGGAGCAGCGTGACCACCGTCGTGCCGTCCGCCTGCCGCGTCACCCGGGCCGTCAAGGAGGTCACGGCACTCTGTCCGGGTGACATCACCGTGTCGCTGTTGTTATCAAGTGATGTGTTACGGGATTTTTGGTCCGCAGAACTTCCTCACGCCTTCTTCAGCAGGAAAGGGATGCTGTGCATCGAATCGGCGTCTACACCACCCTGTCTTTTGCCGCTGCGGTGGCCCTGACGGGCGCGGTGGCGGGGCAGGCTTCCGCAGATTCCGGGAACGATCCGGAATACCGCATCGGCTCCACCATCATTTTCAACAATGGAGACGGCAACACCACCAACACCCAGATCGGCAACGCGCAGGGTGTGACGCAGGGCGGCGGCATCGGGAACACCCAGGGCGGTACGCAGAGCGGCACCGGGAATGTCCAGGGCGGCACCCAGGGTGGTGCCGGGAACACCCAGGGCGGTACGCAGGGCGGGACCAAGAACACTCAGGGCGGTACGCAGAGCGGCACCGACAACACCCAGGGCGGTACGCAGAGCGGGACCGGGAACACTCAAGGCGGTACGCAGGGCAGCCAGCTCGCGGCCGCGGCGCCGGCGAACGCCGCCCGCTTCTTCTCGCCCTCCACCATGACGCTCGCGGCGGTGGACGCCGCCATGGCGAGCGCCTCCCAGTGGCAGCAGTGGGTCCGGGCCTACTACCTGCCCGCCGGTCGTGCGGTCAGTGTCTCCGGGATGTGACCTGGCCTTCGCCGGGAGGGCCGAGGGCCGTCCCGGCTGCTGATTCGGGATGCGGAAACGCGCCTCTGCCCAGCCGGAACGAGGATGACCAAGATCCTTGCTCCGACTGGGCAGAGGCGTTTTCCGCTTCTCTTTGCTGTAGCCGCGCCGGCCTGCCCGTGGTGCTGCACTGCGGCCGAGTTCACCGAGTCGATCGACCCGTTTCCGTCACGGGTCTTGCCTCGCCTGCCGATACATTGCGCCCATGGCCGATGACTGGCGTACGGATCGGATCGGGGCCGCGCTGCGGGGTGACAACCCGACGGTGCTGCGGCGGCTGGAGTCGGGGTTCACGGCATGACGCGCTGCGGGAGGCGATCGGCGGCGCGCTGGATCAGGTGCGTACGGCGGCCTGACCGCGGTGGGCCTTACGGCACGGTCGCCTCGGCGAGCGGGGGAGCGGCGGCCTGCCTCTGAGCGGTAATGCCCGCCTCGGGGTGATCCGTCTCGGGGTGATCCGTGTCGGTGTGGTCCGTGTCGTCGTTCCGGGCTTCGGAGTAGATCACCAATGTCTGGTCCGGTTGCTCGGCCACGTGGAACGCCGTGTACGCGAACTCGACCACACCCCGTCCCGGACACCGCAGCCGCTTCCGCCCGCCGTGCCGGTCCTGGACGTCGTACCGTGGCCACCAGGCGCGCACTTCCCGGCTGCCCTGTTGCAGCTCCTCGACCAGGGCCGCGTAGCGGGGATCGCCGGGGTGGCGGCCGGCCAGGGTGCGCAGCCGGGCGAGCAGGCCGCGTGCCTCGGACTCCCAGTCGACCACGACTTCCCGGGCCGCCGGGTCGAGGAACACCCAGCGGGCGAAGTTCGGCGGGCGGTCGGTGTGTACCGCGAGGTAGGGGAAGAGTTCGCGGGCAGCCTGGTTGTGGGACAGCACGTCGTAGGTGCCGCCGATGACGTACGCCGGATGCGGCTGGAGCAGCAGGGGAACGGCCGCCACCTCGGTGGAGAGCGCTTCCGGCGCCGCGGTCTCGCCCGCGGGCGCCTGCCCGGCCAGGCGGAACAGGTGGCCGCGCTCGTACCCGTCGAGGCGCAGGGCCGAAGCGAGCGCGCCGAGCACCTGGTCCGAGGGCCTGATGTCCCGGCCCTGTTCGAGGTAGGTGTACCAGGTCGCGCTGATGCCGGCGAGCAGGGCGAGTTCCTCCCGCCGCAGCCCCGGTGTCCGGCGCCGGCCGGTGCGCGGCAGCCCGGCCTGGCCCGGGGTGATCCGTTCCCGGCGGCTGCGCAGGAACGCGCCCAGCTCGCGGCGGCGTCGGTCGGGCTCGTCCGGCTGCTCGGGCATGGTCGGCAGGCACCTCCAGTTCCAGAATAAACAGGCTCTGGATACCAGGCTAAAGGTCCCGCAGGGTGGGAGTGCGCGAGGGGACGGCTCGGACGGCCGGCGGCGGATTTCGCCGAGGTACCCCGGCGGCTCACGAAAGGACGACGTCATGTCGGAAAGCGGAATCGACGGCAAGGTCGTGGCGATCACCGGGGCGAGCAGTGGTATCGGGGAGGCGACCGCGCTGCTGCTGGCCGGACGGGGCGCGCGGCTCGTCCTGGGGGCGCGCCGCACCGGACGCCTCGCGGAACTGACGGCACGTATCGAGGAGGCGGGGGGCGCAGCCGTCTTCCTGCGTACGGACGTGACCCGCGCGGAGGACCTGCGAGCCCTGGTCGCCCTGGCCGTCGAGCGGTTCGGGCGGCTCGACGTGCTGGTGAGCAACGCCGGAGTGGGTACCGTCTCCCCGCTCGACGACCTGCGGGTCGAGGAATGGGACCGGATGGTCGACGTCAACGTCAAGGGCCTGCTGCACGGAATCGGGGCCGCGCTGCCGGTCTTCCGGGCGCAGGGGGCCGGGCACTTCGTCACCACCGCCTCCACGGCCGCGTACACCGTCGTACCGGCCATGGCGGTCTACGCCGGCACCAAATACGCGGTGCGCGCGATCTGCGAAGGGCTGCGCAAGGAGGCCGACGGCTCGCTGCGGGTGACCACCGTATCGCCCGGGGTGACCGACACCGACTTCGCGGAGGCGTCGACGAACCCGGAGGTGCGGGCGCGGATCACGGAGATGCGGGACCGGGTGGCCATCGCACCCGAGGCGATCGCCCGCGCCATCGCGTTCGCCGTCGAACAGCCCGCGGACGTCGACGTGAACGAGATCGTCGTACGACCGACCGCGCAGCACTGACGCTTGGTGCTTCAGGTGAGCTTCAGGCGACCAGGGTGGTGCACAGGTCGGCGAGCAGGCCCCAGAAGGCGGCCCAGGCCGGCGATGTCGATCACCAGCGCGGAAGGCAGCACCGTCAGCAGGGAGCCCACCGCACCGCCGAGGACGTCCACGCAGAGGTGGAACCCTCCGGCCCAGGCCGCCGCCGTATAACGCTTCGCGGGGTCCTCGTGAGTCTCCCGGCCGGTGCGGATCGCGGCGGTGATGGCCGCCAGGTTGCGCGCGAAGCAGCTGAAGGGGGCGAGCAGCAGGGTGACGGCGCCGGTCCAGCCGACCAGGGGCGACACCGGTACGTCGTAACCGTCGTTGCGCAGCACCGCCACGCCCGGCATGTTCTGCGAGGCACAGCACCAGCAGCCAGGAAGCGAGCTGGGCGTCGGGTGGCGCCGGCGGCCCGGGCCGCCGTGAAGACGATGGCCGCCGAGCTGGTGAGGCTCACCAGGACGGTGATCAGGCCGGCGACGACCGCGGACGGTGCGCCGCGGAGCGCAGCCGGTAAGCCGTCCTGCTCCGGTGATGCGTCGTGCTCCGGTGATGAGTCTTGGTCATGAGGCGCGTCATCGCCCCCCTGCTACTCGCCGTACTCTGACGGCCGCCCTCGCCGCGTGTGCCTGGCGTGGGCGCCGCCCCGGTCCAAGCCGCCCAGCGGCCCAGCCGCCTTCTGTCGGTGCGGAGTCTGGGCCGTGGCGGTGAGGTGCGGGAGCATCGACCTATGGATGCGGTCGGGTATCGCCGGCAGAGGGATGGATCGGAGGAGCGAGTCCTATGGATCCCATGGCAGCAGCGGACGGCAGGCGTTTCACGGACAAGGTGGCGGTGGTGACCGGCGGCAGCCGGGGCATCGGGGCGGCGGTGGCCACGCGACTGGCGGCCGAGGGAGCGGCCGTGGTCATCGGCTACCGCGGGAACCGGCGGGCCGCCGACGAACTGGTCTCGGCGCTCGCCGCGGACGGCGCGAGGGCGCTGGCCGTGCGCGCGGACGTGGCCGATCCCGATCAGACGAAGGCGCTGATGGACACCGCGGTCTCCGAGTTCGGGCGGCTGGACGTGCTGGCGTCGTGCGCGGGCATCGAGCACTTCGACGCTCTGGAGCGCATCTCCCCGGCCGACTTCGACCATGTCTTCGCCGTGAACACGCGCGGACAGCTCTTCGCGGCCCAGCACGCCGGCGCCCATATGCGGGAGGGCGGCCGGATGGTGCTCACCTCCTCGGTGAGCGCCTCCCGCGCGGTCTTCCACCACACCCTGTACGCCGCTTCCAAGGCCGCCGTGGAGGCCATGGTGCTCAACCTCTCCGCCGAACTCGGCCGGCGCGGCATCACCATCAACGCCATCGCGCCGGGCGGTACCGCCACCGACATGGCGGCGGAGAACGCCCCCCACTACCAGCACCCCGAGCTGAAGGGCGTGCTGCCGCTGGAGCGGTGGCTGTCCGTGCACGGTGCGCTCGGCCGCCTGGCCCGGCCGGAGGAGGTCGCCGCCGGTTACGCGTTCCTCGCCAGTGACGACGCCGCCTATATGACCGGCCGCACCCTGCCCGTCGACGGCGGTTTCTTCTGATTCTGGTCCTTGTCCTGGTCCCGATCTTGGTCCTGGTCCTGGTCCTTGTCTTGGCCCTGATCCGGATTCTGGCTCTGCCGGCGGGGCGTCACCACGGGACCGTCTCCCCGTTGAGGTCCAGGAACTGCAGGCCCGGGGCGCCGGTCTGCGCTTCGAGGACGTCGACCACGGCCGGGATGCTCTCCTGGGGGTCCAGAGGCGCGTCGGGACCGCCGAGCCGTGTCCGGTTGTGACCGGGGTCGATGAGCAGCTTGGTGTGCCCGTCGTCGGCGTGCCGGGTGGTGTAGCTGCGCATCAGCTGGTTGAGCGCGGCCTTGCTGGCCTTGTACAGCTCGTAGCCGTCCTCGGTGTTGCGCGAGATGCTGCCCTGCTCGGAGGACATGACCGCGACGGTGCCGCCGGGGGCGACGAGTCCGCGGAGGGCTTCGAGGGCGCGCAGCGGGCTCAGCGCGTTGGTGACCATCACCTCGGTGAACATGTCGGTCGGGACCTCGTGGATCGGCAGATCGCCCCGGTCGACGGCGGCGTTGACGAAGAGCAGATCGAGCCGGCGGCCTCCCAGGCGCTCGCGCAGAGCGGACAGCTCCTCCGGGCTCGTCATCTCCAGGGACTCGATCTCCAGCCGTCCCTTCGAGGCGTCGGCGTCGGCCCGCAGCTCACCGCTGTCCTGGCGGGTCGTGGCGATGACGCGCCAGCCGCGTCGGGCGAGTTCACCGGCGAGGACGAGTCCCAGCCCCCGGGAGGCTCCGATGACGAGGGCTTGGCGGTCTGAGGTGGTGGACACATGCGCTCCTTCGTGGTGGGAACCTCAGATTAGACGCACCGTCGCGTCTGGACAACACCCCGGGTGTCACTCACCGGTATGGTGTTCGCATGCCCGCCGCCGACTCTCCACCCCGCAGGCCGCGTTCCGGGAACCGGCGCGACGAAGGCGCACGTCTCGCCGTCCTGCACGCCGCGGACGATCTGCTCGCCGAGAACGGCTTCGGCGCGCTCACCGTCGAGGCGATCGCCCGGCGCGCCGGCGTCGCCAAGCAGACGATCTACCGCTGGTGGCCCTCGAAGGTCGAGATCCTCCTCGACACGCTCATCGAGGACAGCGGCAAACGTCTCTCCGTCCCGGTGGAACAGCCCACGGCCGACAGCATCCGCGACTACCTGCGGGACTTCGCGCTGTTCCTCACCGGCGACCCCGCAGGCAAGGTCCTGCTCGCGCTCATCGCCGAGGCACAGCACGACCCCGACACGGCCGAGCGCTTCCACGAGCGCTATCTCGGCCCCCGCCGCGACCAGGAACGCGAGATGCTCGCACGCGCGATCGACGCCGGCGAGGTCGCGCCCGGCCTCGGCCCGGACGCCGCGATGGACGCCCTGGCCGGGCCGATCGTCTATCGCGCCCTGACCGGGGCGAGCGTCCCCCGGGATCTGGTGGACACCCTCGTCGAAAGCGTGCTCAACCCCCGTTCTCGGTGAGGACCGGTCCTGCGGGCGGAGGTCCGAGCCGGCCGATGCGGCCGAGGCGGCCGAGGTGGCGGCGGCCGTCGCCCGCAGGGACAGGTCCCCCGTGAAGCCGGGTCCCCGGCAAAGTCAGGTCCCCCGCAAAGCCGGGTCCCCCGTGAAGACGGGCCCCGCAGGGCCGCGCACCGTACGGGGTGCGGGGGATGATCACCTCGGCCGGCCGCGTCACGACCCGGTGAGTGCCTTCGTCACGTCGTCGAGGACCGTACGGGCGGCGATGGGGCCGCCGGAGCTGTTCCAGGCCGAGCCCTCGACCACCACGACGTGCTTCTTCCGCTCGGCCTTGAGCGCCGAGAAGTTCGGCACCTTCCGCGCCTGCGCGTAGGCCGTCTCGCCGTCCGCCCGGGAGCCCAGGGTGCCGAAGAACAGCCAGTCGCCGTCGATCGTGTCGAGCTTCTCCAGGCTCACCGGCTCGCTGTGCCCGATGCTCGCGCCCTGCTGGTCGGCGGGGCGCTTGAGGCCGAGCGCCGCCAGCGTCGAGCCGACGTGGCCCAGGCCCTTGCCGACGACGGAGGGCGCGCCGTCCTGCCAGCGGATCACGCTGGTGACGGCGCCCGCGTCGGCGCCCAGCTTGCTCTTGGCCGCGGCCACATCGGCGTCGAAGGACGCCAGTTCCTTCTCGGCCTCGGGCTTCTTGTCGAGCGCGTCGGCCGTGGCGACGAACGCCTTCTTCCAGTCCTCGTTGAGCTTGGCGGTCAGCACGGTGGGGGCGATGGCCTGGAGCTTGTCCAGGACCCGCTTGGAGCCGGTCGTCTCGTCCAGCAGGATCAGGTCGGGGTGGAGCGTGGCCAGCTTCTCCAGGTCCGGTTCGGCCACGGTCGCCACGACCTCGGCGTTCTTCGCCTTGGCGGCGAGGTAGGTGGAGACACCCTTCTGGCCGCGGCCCGCGGTGGCGCCGATCGGCTGGAAGCCCAGGGCCAGGGCCGCGTCGAGGGTCGGCTCGCTCAGCGTGACGACCTTCTTCGGCGCGGCCGGCACCGTGACGGAACGTCCCTGCGCGTCGGTGATGCGGCGCGTGCCGGAACCGGCTCCGCCGGCCTTGTCCGCGCCGCCCGCGTCCTTCTTGCCGTCGTCACCGCAGCCGGCCAGGACGAGGGCGGCCGCCAGGGCGGTGGCGGTGAGGGCGGCCCGGCGGCGGGCACGTGTCGGGAACATGAAGGGGACTCCTAGGGAAAGGGAAGGTGTGTCGCAGGCGTGCGTCGGGTGGGGTGGCGGTGGCGCGGTCTCGTCAGGCGGGTGCCGTGGCCCCACCCCCCACCGTCGCGACCAGGCCGTCCGCCAGGCAGCCGCGCCAACAGGCGTAGTCGTGACCGCCGTTGAACTCGGTGTGGGTCACGTCGTAGCGCAGTGAGCGCAGGACGTCGTGCAGGGCGCGGTTCTGGGTGAGCATGGTGCCCTCGTGCAGGCCCACGTCCAGGCGCACGCGCAGCGGACGCCGCTCGGCCGCGGCGAACCGGGAGACGAGCCAAGGCGGGCCGTCCGGGGAGGACTTGGGCACGCCGGGCGGCAGCCCCGGGCGCCACCACAGGGAGGCGGAGTGCGCGAGGACGTTGCCGAACCGGTCGGGCCGCAGCAAGCCGGCGTACAGGGCGGTCACCCCGCCCAGGCTCTGGCCCGCGACGACGGTGCGCGCCGGGTCCGCGGTCAGCGGCCAGCGCCCGGTCGCCCAGGGGAGGACCTCGTCGGCGAGGAAGCCCGTACAGCTGTCGCGGCCGCCCAGTTCGCGCCAGCGGGTGCGGTTGTCCACGGCGTGCGGGGCGAGCACGGCCAGCGGGGGCACCGCGCCGTCCGCGATCAGGGCGTCCAGGGTGTCCTGGAACGCGAGCCGGCCGAACCACATGTCGCCGTCGCACAGCACCAGCACCGGCAGGTCCCGGTGGCCGCGGCCGGGGGGCAGGTAGACCCGGACCTCCCGTTCGCACGCGAGTGCGGTGCTGGTCACGCGGTGGTGTTCGACCGTGCCCCTGGGCACGGCGGGACGCCGCCCGGCCCAGGGCTGCGGGGGAGCGTCCGGCAGCGCGAAGACGGAACCGCCGACGTCCAGCCAGCGCGACGGCAGTGTCTCGGCGTTGAGCGGGTCGGCCGTGGCGAGCCCGGCCAGGGTGCGCAGGCGCTGCTGGCGGGCCGCCGGGTCGGCGGGCAGTTCGCCGGTGGAGGAGTCGGGTGCGATCCGGTAGGAGCCGCGATGGTCGGCCCGCAGCCGAAAGCTCAGGTGCCATATGTCCGTGCCGGGCAGCGGCGACAGCAGGGAGTCCACGAGGTGCTCGCGGTCGCCGATCCGATTGGCGACCAGCAGGACCCGCCGGGTATCGCGGTCGCCGCGCCACAGGAAGGTGGCGGCCCGGTGGGCGCGGTCGCCCGGCAGCGGTTCGACGAGCGGCGTGCCGTGTTCCCGGGCCCGGGTCCAGAAGTCGGCGATCAGTGAGGGGTGTTCGGTGTCGGGCACGGCGGCGAGCCGGGTGCGCAGCGCCTCCACGGCAGGGGAGGCGACGGGAACGGGACGTGCCGTGTCCGGGTGTCCGGGTCCGGGGCCGTCGCCGAGCGGGGTGCTTTCGAGGTCCGGGGGGCCGGTCACGGTCACCCTCATCGCAGGGCACCGCTGCCGAGCACCAGCTCGACCAGGCGCGGCACGCTCTCGGCGGGGCTCGGCATGGACGCCATCTCGCGGGCCACGTCCCGGGCGGCCTGCCGCAGGTCCTCGTCGGTGAGCAGCCGGCCGATCAGGTCCGCCGTGAGATCGCCGGGCGCCTCGGGGACCAGTCCGCAGCCGCGGGCGGCGACGGCCGCCGCGTTGGCCGGGCGGTCCGCGCCCTGGCCGAAAACGATCTGCGGGAGCCCGGCGTCGAGCGCGGTGAGGGTGGTGCCGGAGCCGCCGTGGTGGACGACGGCGTCGCTCGCGGCGAGCAGGGCACCCAGCGGTATCCAGTCGAGCGGGCGTACGTTGTCCGGCAGCGGGCCCAGTTCGGACAGGTCCGCGCCGCCGAGCGCGAGGACGAACTCGGTGTCCGAGCCGCGCGCGGCCTCGACCACTCCGCGCAGCGGCGAGAGGCCGTCGACCACGGGCTGGACCGTGCCGAGCGTGACCGCGACTCGGGGCCGGGTGCGGGGAGCGAGGAGCCAGCCGGGCAGCTCGGCGCCGCCGTTGTAGGGGACGTAGCGCAGGAACCAGCGGCGCGGTTCGTCGGTGACGCTCATGCTGGGCGGGGTGACGTCGAGCCAGGCCGCCAGCGGGTCGGGACCGGTCAGGCCGTGGCGTTCGTACGCATCCGCCAGCGCCCCGTTCACCATGCGCGCGTGTGCCGAGGTGTGGCCGAAACCGACCGCGTGCAGCACGGAGGGCACCCCCAGGCGCGCGGCCACCAGTTGCCCGACCACGCCGATGGGCGGGTGGACGACCAGACCGGGGCGCCAGGCGAGGGCCACCTCGGTCATCCGGTCGGCCATCTCGTCGCTGAAGAAGCTGAACCCCTTGCCGCTGGGCGCCGCGCCGGCCTCGCCGGGCGCGGGCGGCTTGCGGCCCCGGCGTTCCTTCTCCATCCGCGCGTACAGCGCGTCCGGGTCGATCCCGGGTGCGCAGTCGACGGTGAGCAGACCCGATCGGGCCAGATGGCCGCGCGCCGCACCGCAGGTGGCGACGAGCACGTCATGGCCCGCCGCGCGCAGTGCGTGGGCGAGCGGCACCATCGGATAGTGCAGCCCGAAGAAGGGCGGTCCGGCGAATAGGACCCGCATAGTTCCCCGCTTTCCTCGCGTTCCTCAGCGTTTCCTGGTTGCTTCGGCGTCCGGCCGGGCCGGTCTCGCGCACCGGACCCGGACGGGACCCGGACACGGCGGCACACGGTGTCCTGCCTGGCTGACGGTCAATCAATTAGGCATGGAACGTGCATAGTTCGAAACCGCGGTCCCGGTGAACTTAGGATAGCCTAAGCTAAGTGCATGCTTCACGGATCTCCCACTTCCCCCGGAGGCCTGCGCAGGCTCGCCGCCGCGTGCCGCCGTCATCCCGGCCTGCTGACCGCCGTGCTGCTCAGCTCGGTCCTCGGTACGGGCCTGGAGGCGTTCGGCCCGATGCTGGCCGGCCTCGCCGTCAACGACGCCGTGGCCGGCCGCACCCACCGGGTCGGCGTCCTCGCCGCCGTCCTGTGCGCGCTGGCCGTGGTGCAGTTCGCCGCCGAGTTCACCCGCCGCTTCGCCGCCGGAAAACTCGCCCTCGCCGTCCAACACCGGTTGCGCACCCAGGTGTTCGGCTCTGTGCAGCGCTACGACGGGATCCGCCAGGACGCGCTGCGCACCGGCCAGGTCGTCTCCCGCGCCAACAGCGACCTCCAGCAGATCCAGGTCATGCTCGGCATGCTGCCCATCCCGATCGGGGTGAGCGCCCTGTTCGCCGTCGCCGTCGGCGCCATGCTGTGGCTGTCCGCGCCGCTCACCCTCGTCGCCCTCCTCGTGGTGCCCACCCTCGCCTGGACCGCCGCCCGCAGCCGGGCCCGGATGGTCCCCGCCACCCGCGAGGCCCAGGCGCGGGCCGCCGCCATCGCCGAGCACGTCGAGGAGACCGTCACCGGCGTCCGGGTCGTCAAGGGCTTCGGCCAGGAGGACCGCGAGACCGAACACCTCGCCCGCGCGGCCCGCGCCCTCTTCGGGCGCCGTGCGGCACTCGCCCGCCTCCAGGCCGGCGTCACCGCCGTCATGACCGCCCTGCCCGCCGCCGGCCAGGTCGGCGTCCTCGCCCTCGGCGGCTGGCTCGCCCTGCGCGGCCACATCGACGCCGGCACCTTCCTCGCCTTCGCCGGCTACCTCGTCCTGCTCGCCGGACCCGCCAAACTCCTCGCCACCTTCACCGTCACCGCCCAGCAGGCCCGCGCCGCCGCCGAACGCGTCCACGAACTCATCGACGCCACCCCCGACATCACCGACGCCCCGCACGCCCGCGACCTGCCCGCCGGACCGCTCGCCGTCGAACTGCGCGACGTCACCTTCGGCTACGCCCCCAGCGACCCGGTCCTCACCGGCGTCGACCTGACCGTCCGCCCCGGCGAGACCCTCGCCGTCGTCGGCCCGCCCGGCTCCGGCAAGTCCACCCTCTCGCTGCTGCTCGGCCGCTTCTACGACCCCCAGTCCGGCAGCGTCCGCATCGGCGCCGAGAACGTCCCCGACGACCTGCGCGACCTGCGCCTGGCCTCCCTGCGCACCGCCGTCGGCAGCGTCTTCGAGGACCCCTTCCTCTTCTCCTGTTCGGTCCGCGACAACATCGCCCACGGCCGCCCCGACGCGACCGACGAGGAGGTACGGGCCGCCGCCCGCGCCGCCGACGCGGACACCTTCATCACCGCCCTGCCCGCCGGGTACGACACCCCGGTGGGGGAGCGCGGAGCCCAGCTCTCGGGCGGCCAGCGCCAGCGCGTCGCCCTCGCCCGGGCCCTGCTCACCGACCCCCGCGTCCTCGTCCTGGACGACGCCACCTCCGCCGTCGACCCGGCCACCGAGTCCGTCATCCAGGCCGCCCTGCGCACCGTCTGCGCCGACCGCACCACCCTCCTCATCGCCCACCGCCGCTCCACCCTCGCGCTCGCCGACCGGATCGCCGTCCTGGACGCCGGACGCGTCGTCGACACCGGCACCGCCGAAGAACTCAGCGCCCGCTGCGCCCTGTTCCGTCAGCTCCTGGCCGGACCCAGCGGCTCCGTCGACGAACGCACCGAGGTCCGCCAGGACACCGCGAGCCACGGCGTCACCCCCGAACTGTGGCCGGAACCGGCCACAGCCGACGCATCCGACGCATCCCACGCACCCGCCCCCGGCGCCACCGCACCCCACGACGACGACCCCGCCCTCGACGAACACGAACTGCGCGCCCCCCGCCCCGGCATCACCCTCGCCACGCTGCTGCGGCCGGTGCGTGGCGTGCTGCTGCTCGGACTGCTGCTCCTCGCCCTGGAGACCGCCGCCGGACTCGCCCTGCCCCAGTTCGTCCGGCACGGCCTGGACGACGGCGTCACCGCCCGCGACGGCTCCGCCCTCACCCGGTGCGCGGTCCTGGCCGCCGCCGCCGTCCTCGTCGCCTTCGCCGCCCTCGCCGTCCACGGCAACCTCACCCGCCGCGCCGGCGAACGCGTCCTGTACGGGCTGCGGGTACGCTCCTTCGCCCACCTCCAGCGACTCGGCCTCGACTTCTACGAACGCGAGCGCGGCGGCCAGATCATGACCCGCGTCGTCAACGACATCGACGCCCTCGCCTCCTTCCTCCAGACCAACCTGCTCGCCTCCGTCGCCTCCCTGGCCACCGTCGCCGGCGTGCTGTGCGCCATGGTCGCCGTCCACCCGCCGCTCGCCCTCGCCGCGCTCGCCCTGCTGCCGCTCCTGCTCGCCGCCACCCTCGTCTTCTGGCGGCTCTCCTCGGCCGCCTACGACGACGCGCGCAAGCGCATCGGCGAGGTCAACTCCTCGCTCCAGGAGAACGTCAGCGGTCTGCGCACCTCCCAGGCACAGGCCCGCGAGGCCGGCGCCGCCCGCGACTTCGGCAAGCTCTCCGACGCCTACCGCACCGCCCGGCTGCGTGCCCAGCGCTACGCGGCCGTCTACTTCCCCTCCGTCAACCTCGCCGCCGAACTCTCCCGCGCCCTGGTGCTGTTCATCGGCGCCCGCCAGGTCGCGCGCGGCGACATCAGCCCCGGCGTGCTGGTCGCCTTCCTGCTCTACCTCGGCATGTTCTTCGCCCCGGTCCAGCAGCTCTCGCTCGCCTTCGACAGTTACCAGCAGGCGTCCGTGGGCCTGCGCCGGATCGTGGAACTGCTGCGCCTGGCACCGTCCGTACCGCCCGAGCCCGCCGACCCCGCGCCCCTGCCCGAACGCCTCACCGGCGCGGTCGAGCTGACCGGCGCCACCCACACCTACCCCGGCGCGGCACACCCCTCGCTGCACCCGGTGGACCTGCGGATCGAACCCGGCCGCACCCTCGCCCTGGTCGGCGCGACCGGCGCCGGCAAGTCCACCGCCGTCAAACTGCTCGCCCGGTTCTACGACCCCGCCGAGGGCACCGTCACCGTCGACGGCACCGACCTGCGCCGCTGGCCCGCCTCCGGCTACCGCCGCCTGATCGGGTACGTCCCCCAGGAAGCCCACCTGTTCACCGGGGACATCGCGGACAACATCCGCTACGGCCGCCCCGACGCCACCGACGCCGAAGTGGAGGCGGCGGCCCGCGCGGTCGGCGCCCTGGACGCCGTCGCCGCACAGCCGCACGGCTTCCGGCAGCCCGTGGGAGAGCGCGGCCAGTCACTGTCGGCCGGGCAGCGCCAGCTGATCGCCCTCGCCCGCGCCGAACTCGTCGACCCCGGCCTCCTGCTGCTCGACGAGGCGACCGCCTCCCTCGACCCGGCCACCGAACAGACCGTCACCCGCGCCCAGGAACGGCTCGCCCGACGGCGTACCACCGTCGTGGTCGCCCACCGGATGACCACGGCCGCACGGGCCGACCTGATCGCCGTACTGGACCAGGGACGGATCGTCGAACAGGGCACGCACACCGACCTGCTGGCCGCCGGCGGCGCGTACGCCCGGCTGTGGCAGCACGCCCAGGAAGCGCCCGTCTCCGTCCCGGCAGGAGACCGCCCATGACCCGCACCCAGGCCGGCCCGCACCGCACCACCACCCCCGGCACGCCCGAGGCGCCCGGCACACCCGCCCGGCCGGCCCCGGCCGCCCGCTCCCGCCGCGCCACCGGCCTCGCCCTCGGCCTCGCCCTGCTGACGGCCGCCGTCCTCGCCTCCCTCGCCGTGGGCACCCAGCAGATCCCCCTCGACCACGTGGCGAGCGCCCTGTTCGAGCCGGCCGGCACCAAGAACGACGTCATCGTGCGCCAACTGCGCCTGCCCCGCACCCTCATCGGCGCGGCCGCCGGCGCGGCGCTCGGCCTGGCCGGCGCCGTCATGCAGACCCTCACCCGCAACCCCCTCGCCGACCCCGGCCTCCTCGGCGTCAACGCCGGAGCCTCCGCCGCCGTCGTCACCGCGATCAGCGTCCTCGGCATCCACTCCTTCGACGGCTACCTCTGGTTCGCCCTCGCGGGCGCCGCCGGGGCCGCCGCCCTGGTCAACGCCCTCGGCGGCAGCCGCGCCGCGACCCCCGTCCGCCTCGCCCTGGCCGGTACCGCCGTCAACGCCGCGCTCTTCGGCTACGTCAACGGCCTCCAACTCGTCGACCTCGACACCCTCGACACCATGCGCTACTGGGCCGTCGGCACCCTCGCCGGCCGCGACATCCACCTGCTGTGGCGGGTGCTGCCCCTGCTCGCGGCCGGCGCGCTGCTCGCCTTCGCGCTCGCCCGCCCGCTCGGCGCCCTCTCCCTCGGCGATGACTCCGCCCGGGCGCTCGGCGCCCACCCCGGCCGCACCCGCGTCCTGTCGATCGCCGCGATCACCCTGCTGTGCGGCAGCGCCACCGCCGTGTGCGGCCCGATCGGCTTCATCGGCCTGATGATCCCGCACGCGGTACGCCCCTTCAGCGGCCCCGACCCGCGCTGGCTGCTGCCCTACTGCGCGCTGTACGCCCCGGCCCTGATGCTCGCCTCCGACGTCGTCGGCAGGATCGTCGTGCCGCCCTCCGAGATCGAGGTGGGCATCGTCACCGCCTTCCTCGGCGGCCTGCTGTTCATCCAGCTCGTGCGCCGGCGGAAGGTGGCCCGACTGTGAGCACCGTCAAGCCGGTTCCCGGCGCCCGCCGGACCCCCGTACACCTGGACCGGGCGCGCGGCTGCGTCCGCGTCGGCGCCTGGTCGCTGCGGTTCGACGCGCGGGCCGTCCTGGTCAGCGCGGCCCTGTGCGCGCTCGCCCTGGTGGTGACCGTGTTCGCCATCGGCAGCGGTGAGTTCGCCATCGGCCCGCTCGACGTCGTCCGCACCCTGTTCGGCGACGGGCCGCCCGGCGCCGACTTCATCGTCATGGACCTGCGGCTGCCGCGCGCCCTCGACGGCCTCCTCGTGGGCTTCGCGATGGGCATGGCCGGTGCCGTCTTCCAGTCCCTGACCCGCAACCCGCTGGGCAGCCCGGACATCACGGGCTTCGGCAACGGCGCCTCCGCCGGAGCGCTCGTCGCCATCATCCTGTTCGACGCGGGCGCGCCGCAGACCGCCCTCGGCGCGGTGGGCGGCGGGCTCGCCACCGCCGTCGCCGTCTACCTGCTCGCCTGGAAACGCGGCGTGCACGGCTACCGGCTCGTCCTCGTCGGCATCGGCGCCTCGGCCGTCCTCGGCTCCGTGACCAGCTTCCTGTTCGTCCGCGCCGACATCGGCAAGGCGGCCCAGGCCGCCACCTGGATGATCGGCTCCCTCAACGGGCGCGGCTGGAGCGATGTGCGGATCGCCGTACTGGGCCTGGCGCTGCTCGTCCCCGTCGTCCTCGCGTACACCCGGCGGCTGACCATGCTGGAGATGGGCGACGACACGGCGGCCGCGCTCGGCATCCCGCCCGAGCGCAGCCGTCTGACGCTGCTCGTCACCGCCACCGGACTGACCGCGATGGCCGTCGCGGCGGCCGGACCCGTCCCGTTCGTGGCCCTCGCCTCGCCCCAGCTGGCCCGCCGCATGACCCGGGCGGCCGGGCCCAACGTGCTGCCCGCCGCCTGGACCGGCGCGGTCCTCGTCACCGGCTGCGACTGGGCCACCCAGCGGATCTCGCACTCCGCGCTGCTGCCGGTCGGCGTGGTCACCGGGGTGGCCGGCGGGATCTACCTGGGCTGGCTGCTGTGGCGCGAACGCGGATCCGGCCGGCTGTGACCGGCCGGCCGACCGGCCGCCGGTCCGAAGGGTGGTCCGCCTTCGGGACGGTGGACGAGCGCGGTGTCATTGGGGAAGTGGGGAAGTGGGCCAGTGGTGGTCAGTGGTGTCCCTCGGCGGCGACCAGCCTGGCCTTCGCCAGCGCCGCTCCGGGGTCCAGGTACGTGCCGCCGCGGACCAGCGGGCGCAGCGACGCGTCGAAGTCGTAGCACAGCGGCGCGGCGGTGGGGATGTCGAGCCGTGCCACCTCGGACCCGGTCAGCCGGTCGAGGACGGTGGCCAGGGCGCGCAGCGAGTTGCCGTGCGCGACCACCAGCACGGTGGCCCCGGCGCGCACCTGCGGCGCGAGGACGTCCGCCCAGTACGGGACGGTCCGGGCGGCCATGTCGGCCAGGCTCTCGACCGCCGGCACCCCGTCCGGCCGCAGAGCGCTGTACCGGGGGTCGGCGCGCAGCCGCGCCAGCCGGTCGGGCGGCAGCGGTCCGGGGCGGCCGTGCAGCGACCGGCGCCAGTGCCGGTACAGCTCGTGACCCGCCTCCGCGCGCACCTCCCGCTTGCGCCGCCCGGTCAGCGCCCCGTACTGACGTTCGTTCAGCCGCCAGCTGCGCTGCGCGGGAATCCACGACCGGTCCAGTTCGCCCAGGACCAGATCGGCGCTGCGGATCGCGCGGGCCATGACCGAGGTGTGGACGACGTCCGGCAGCAGGCCCGCGCGGGCCAGCAGCCGCGCCGCCTCCAGGGCCTCCCGCTCGCCGTCCGCGGTGAGCGGCACGTCGGCCCAGCCGGTGAAGCGGCCGTCCGCGTTGGCGGTGCTCCGGCCGTGCCGCAGCAGGACGAGCGGCCCGCGGCGCACGGCCCGGTGCCGCTCAGCCACGGTCGGCGGGCGCCGTCCGCGCGGCCCGGGACCGGGACGCCTCGATCTCGGCGTACGCCTGCTCCCGGCCCTCCCAGTGCGAGCCCTCGACGCTCTTGCCGGGCTCCAGGTCCTTGTACACCTCGAAGAAGTGCGTGATCTCCAGCCGGTCGAACTCGGGGATGTCACCGATGTCGCGCACATGGGCGTACCGGGGATCGTGGGCCGGTACGCACAGGACCTTCTCGTCCGGGCCGTGCTCGTCCCGCATCACGAACATGCCGACCGCGCGGCACTCGACGGTGCAGCCGGGGAACGTCGGCTCGCCGACGACGACGAGCGCGTCCAGCGGGTCGCCGTCGCGGCCGAGGGTGCCCTCGATGTAGCCGTAGTCGGCCGGGTACTGGGTCGAGGTGAACAGCAGCCGGTCCAGCCGGATGCGGTGCAGTTCGTGGTCCATCTCGTACTTGTTGCGGGACCCCTGGGGGATCTCCACGGTCACGTCGAACTCCACAGTCTGCTCCTCATGGCCGTAGGCGCGCGGCCCGGCACCCGGCTCGTGCCGGTCGGCGAGCGCTCGTACTTCGTCAGGGAATGCGCGCGGGTCAGCGGCGGACGGGCCGGGTCTGGAAGCGGCGGGTGCGGGCATGGCTCCTCCTGGTCATCACTCACTCGACCAGGGACCGTCAGCGGCGGATGCCGCGGTTGCGGTGAGCCCCATCACCGGCACGCTCGGCGCGCACCTCCAGTGTGCCCCGGCCCGGCCGGAGCTACCCTGGAAAGGCGTTCGACGTTCGGCGCTGGACCCCGCCGAGATCACTCGTACGGGTGATCGATCCGCCGACCGGCCAATGGTTCCTGCCGCTCCCGGGACACGGGATGGTGGAAGGGACGTGGAACATGGCCGGGACCTCGTCCGGTGCGCACTCCACCGCGCATCCCACCGTAGCCGCCGCGGCGTTCGCGCCCGCGTGGCTGCCGCCGGGCGGCCGGGGCAACGGGCTGCCGGCGCCGTCCTGGGCGCCGATCGCCGACCTCGACGCACGGGACGTCGACACGGTCCTCGCCGCCCTGCTCGACGCGCACGTCCCCGCCCACGCGGCGCCCGCGCCGCGCCCGGTCCGCCCCCTGACCTCGGACAGGTGGGTGCGGGGCGCGGTGTGGCGGCTGCGGGTGGGCTCGTCGTCGTACGGGAAGGCGGAGAACGTCCTGCTGAACGTGTTGCGGGCGGGGAAGAGGGGGAGGCTGCCGCCGTGATCCTGGCGCTGGCTGAGCCGGTCCGGGCCCGGTGCTCAGGTGCGGCCGATCTCCCTCGGCAGTTCCAGGGAGA
Organism: Streptomyces sp. NPDC047017; assembly: GCF_040644175.1. NCBI lineage: Bacteria > Bacillati > Actinomycetota > Actinomycetes > Kitasatosporales > Streptomycetaceae > Streptomyces > Streptomyces sp. NPDC047017. The sequence continues at coordinate 232,936 of NZ_JBEYVW010000003.1, forward strand.
GGACCCGGTCGGCGTACACGAACGTCTCGAACTTGGCGCCGTCCGGGACATCGGGATCGGCTTCCAGACGGCTCAGCGCGTCCAGCACGGCGGGGGTGTCGAGGTCCTGCTCGTAAGCGGTCCGCAGCCGTTCCACGGTGTCCGCGTGCAGGGGGCGTGAGACCGCGTCCGCCCACGCCGCGACCCGCGCCCGCCAGCGGGCCAGGACGGCGCGCGCCTCCTCCAGCGCCGCCGCGCCGATCTCGGCCGGGGCGACGTACGGCAGGCCGAGCAGGGCCAGCCGCACCGCGAGCGGATCGGCTCCGTCGGCGGCCAGGTCGTCCGGGCCGCCGGGCAGCCGGGTGGGCCCGACCTCGACCAGCAGCGCCTGTTCCGCCTCCTCGACACCGGCCGACGGGGCGAGCACCCGTACGTCGACGGGGCCGCCGAACGCCGCGAACAGGGCGGCGTCGGGCGTGTGCACCGCGGGAGGCTGGATGCCCACCTGCCCGGCGGCACGGGCCAGCGCGTCCGTCCGCTCCCCGGACAGCGGACGCTCCACGTACCCGGTGATCACCTGCAGATCCTCCAGCTCCGCGATCCGGAACAGCACGTCGGCGACCAGCAGCGCCCGCAGGTCACCCGGGAGGTCGCGGCGCTCCGCCGGTGCGGGGTGCACACAGACGCGCAGCAGCCCGCCGGGGCCGCGCCGGATCGGGGTGAGCCGCCCGGTCCGGGCATCGGTGAGAAGCACGCCGACCTCCTTCACAGCACCGTCGGACGACACCGGGGCGGAGCCGTCCGTACCTGGGCAGAGTCGTCCGCCTCCGGCTCGGCCGGCAAGGCGGGGTCACCGCCGAATGCCGGCGGAAGCCACGTCATGGCGCCGATGACAATCCCGGACACGGCACACATCGCCCACGACAGAGGCAGGACCAGAGCGACGACACCGGCCAGGAGGAACCCTCCGGCCAGGCACAGTACGAACGTTCCGGCGCGCCGCGGCAGGCCGCTCGCCCTGGGGCGCGCGCCCACGGCACCGCCGGCCGCGCGCTTCTCGCCGCGTGAGGGCATCGCCAACGTCCTCTCCTCGTGGAGTCGAACAGGGACCGTTGGCGGGTGTCACCGCGGATGTCGGCGAGCCCCTCCGCCGTACGTGCCACCGTAGGCGTGCCGCGCGGCCACCGGCAACCGGACATGGCGGTCAGCGGCGACCGGGCATCGCGGCCACCGGCAACCGGACATCGCGGTCACCGGTGACCGGACCCACGGTGTGGGCCGCCTCGTGCCGTCAGCCGGACGGCGAGCGGGGGCGTCGCCTGACGGCGGCCTTGAAGACCAGGACGGCCCAGCCGCCGTACTCGGGCCGGAACACGGCCCGTGCCGCCACGCCCCGCTGCCACAGCCGGTCGGCTTCCCGCAGGGCGGCCCGGCGGGCGGCGGGCCCGGTGCCGTGGCGCAGCACGCGGTCGACGGGACTCGGGAGGCCGGTCATCTCCCACCTCCTTGCCTCCAGGGTGCCCCCGGAGCGCCTGTCTGTGGAGTGCCTCCGGGGGAGTCTCCAGAAAGGGAGTGCGGCGGCCGGTGGGCCGTGGGGACACGAGGGTTGCGGCAGCCCGCGGCTGGGAACAATGGGGTGCGCGCCACGGCCATGAGGCCCGCCGCCCCGATGAGTCCCGGAGTCCCGCCGCCGGTGTACCCCTGACCGGCCTCGCCGACGAGCCCAGAGCATCCCTGTTCGAGAGGGTGGGGAGGAGAACGATGAAGCGAGAGCCCCAGCAGTCGGCAGTGCGCACCGAGCAGCCCCCGCCGGAGGCCGCCGAGGCCCGGCTGCGGCTGCTGGCCGAGGCGAGCCGCGCACTGGCCTCGGGCCTGGACGCGGAGGAGTCGCTGCGCCGGCTGGCCCGGCTGGTGGTGCCCCTGCTGGCCGACGCCTGCGTGGTCGACGTGACCGAGGGCGAACGGCTGCGCCGCCTCACCGTCACCGACCGGGACCCGGACCGGGCGCTGCGCGTCTTCCACGGCGGCTTCCTGCCCGGGCCGGACGACTCGGCCGCCGCGCTGGCGAAGGTGCTGCGCGGCGCGGGACCCGTGGTGGTGAGCGACTTCGGCACGTCCGATCCGGACGACCCGCTCAGAGCCGCCCAGTGGGCCCTGTACCGCACGCTGGGCGGCGAGACCGCGCTGATCGTGCCCATGCGCGTACGACGGCAGGTCCTCGGCGCGCTGACGTTCGTGCGCCGCGCCCCGGCCGCCCCCTTCGACGAGCAGGAGCAGGCGCTCGCCGCCGACCTCGGCCACCGGGCGGGCCTCGCCCTCGACAACGCACGCCTGTACGCGCTCCAGCAGTACACCGCCGAGCAGTTGCAGCTCTCCCTCCTGCCGGACCTGTCCGGCCTGCCGCACCTCCAGCTCGCCTCCCGGTACGTGGCCGCCCGCGAGCGGGCCGAGGTGGGCGGTGACTGGTACGACGCCTTCCCGCTGCCCGACGGCTCGGCGGTGCTCGCCATCGGTGACGTCGTCGGCCACGACCTGGCGGCCGCCGTCCGCATGGGACAGCTGCGCAACATGCTCAGGGCGCTGGCCTACGACAGCGGTGACGACCCGGCGGGTGTGATGCGCCGTCTGGACGGCGTGATGCAGGGCCTGACCGGCATCGAACTCGTCACGGCCGTCATCGCCCGCCTGGAGACGCGCCCCACCGGACCGTGGCGGCTGCACTGGACCAACGCGGGCCACCCGCCGCCCCTGCTCGCCCAGCCCGACGGCCGCACCTTCCTGCTGGAGGAAGGGCACGCCCCCATCCTGGGAGTCGACCCCGGCCTCCGGCGCGAGACCGCGACCGCGGAGCTGCCGCCCGGCTCCACCCTCCTGCTGTACACCGACGGCCTTGTCGAACGCCCCGGCGAGGACATCGGCCGGGGCCTGACCCGGCTGCGCCAGCACGCCGCCGCGCTGGCCCGCGAGCCGCTGGCCGTCTTCCGTGACGAACTCCTCGCCCGGCTGAGCGACGGCCAGCACGACGACATCGCGGTCCTCGCGCTGCGCGTGCCCTGACCGCGTCACCCGGACGGCCTTGACCGGCGCCCCCGCATGCCTGTTCACTCGACCCTGGCGATGGATCCCGCCTGGACTCCGGTCCGAACCGCCCCACCCCGGGCTGATGGTTCCTGACCAACGTCAGGAACGCATGTCCTCGGGAGGTACGCAGGGTGGTGGCAGCAGTGATCACCGTCGCCGTTCCCCACGCGAGCCCCCCGGGCGGCACGACCGCCACGGCCGTGGACGCGCAGCGCGCCCGGCCTCCCCGTCGCCCTTCCGGCGCGGGTCCCTCCGAGGCGACCACCCGCGCGCCTCGGTCGCACGGAAGGGAAAGGCCGGGGGTGCGCCGTTCCATGTTCGATGTTCCATGCGGGCGGCGCATCCCCGACCGGTACGTCATGGGCCGGATGCCGGATGCCGGATGCCGGTCGCGTGCGGCGGGCATGGCACAACTGGGTGATCTGGCGGCCGAGTCCGACCGACCAGGACGGCAGTGCCGGCCGCGCCACCCACGGCCGCGCCCGTCACCCCGGACCGGCAGGAACAATCCGGTGGCCCGAACGCCCCAGCATCGCGATCATGGAGGTCGCCGACACTGACACCGACGACGCCGACTGCCGAGGAATCGTTCGCCATGCCGCTTGTGCCCGCTGACCCGACGGTGCTCCACCCGATGCCCGAGCAGCCCCGGGTGGTGCTGCTGCGGCCCTTGGTGAAGTCCCCGCTGATCGAGGTGGGGGACTTCTCGTACTACGACGACCCGGACGACCCGACCGCCTTCGAGACACGCAACGTGCTCTACCACTACGGCCCGGAGAAGCTGGTCATCGGCAAGTTCTGCGCGCTGGGCACCGGAGTGCGGTTCATCATGAACGGCGCCAACCACCGCATGGACGGTCCCTCGACCTTCCCCTTCCCCACCATGGGCGGCTCGTGGGCGGACCACTTCGACCTGCTCACCGGCCTGCCGAACCGAGGGGACACCGTCGTCGGCAACGACGTCTGGTTCGGCCATGGAGCGACGGTGATGCCCGGCGTACGGATCGGCCACGGCGCGATCATCGCCACCGGCGCCGTGGTCACCGGCGACGTCCCCGACTACGGCATCGTCGGCGGCAACCCGGCCCGTCTCATCCGCACCCGCCACGACGACCAGGACATCGCCCGGCTGCTCGCGGTGGCCTGGTGGGACTGGCCCACGGAACACATCACCGCGCACGTGCGCACGATCATGTCGGGCAGCATCACCGAACTGGAAGCCGCGGCCCCGTGATCCCACGGACGGGAGGGGCACGCGCGTGACTGCCGGGGGCACTCCGCCGCTCGTGGCCGCCGCACGACGCGGAGACGCCCGGCAGATACGCCAGTTGCTGGACGAAGGGGCCGACCCGGACACCTGCGACACGGCCACCGGCGAGCCCGTGCTGTGCATCGCCGTCGCCGCCTACCACCAGGAGGCCGCCGAGGCCCTGGTGCACGCCGGTGCCGACGTACTGCGCCGACTGCCCGACGGCGGCACCGCGCTGCTGCGGGCGGTGGACAGCGGCTCCGTGGCGATGACCACCTGCCTCCTGCCCGAGCCGGTGCGCCTGACGTCACCGGTGCGCGGAGAACTGCTGGACCGCGCACGGACGTGGGCGACGGCGGGCACGGAGACCGAACTGCGGCGCAGGACCGGTTCGGCGGAACAGGCCGAGCGGGTCCGCGTCGAGGAGGGTTCCGAGCCCTGCCACTGCGAGCAGATCACCCTCGGCGGACTGACGGCACGCGACGGGCACGCGGCGATCCTCACCGCCCTGGAGGCACACCTCCGTATCCGCACCTCCTTCGGTGCGCTGCTCGCACGCGCTCTGCCGTACCCGGACCGGTGCCACGCCGTATGGTGCGAGGCCGTGCTCGTCCTCGGGCAGCGGCTCGACGAGGAGACCTGGGCGGCCGCCCTGGACCTGAGCACCCACGACGACCGGCTGCACCGCCTCTTCGCCGCAGACGTACTGTTGTCCCTGCTCATCGGGGACGTCATAGGGGGCGACCCTTTCGACGGGCGGGGCAGGGAACTTCTGCCCTGGGCCCGGCGGGAACCGGACCCGGAAGTCCTCGCCGTGGTGCTCGACGCGCTGGGATACGACATGACCCCGGAGAACGAGGAGGTGGGCCTGTCGTATCTGACCCATCCGGAACCACGCGTACGGGTCCAGATACCGGACCTGCTCACGCAGCCGCGGCATCAGGTGCGGTCGCATTCGCATGCGCAGCATCAAGCTCAATCGGCGGGTTGGGACCGGCCCGAGAGCCTGGCGGCGATGCTCGCGCTGGCCCGCGATCCCGACCCGGAGGTACGCGCCGGCGTCTGTCACTGGCTCACGCAGCATCTCGTAGGCGGGCCGGAGATCTCCGAAGCGCTGCTGGACCTCGCGCGTGACGAACGGCAGATGACCCGCATCCAGGCCGTGTCGGCCCTGGCCCTGCGGGATGATCGGCGCTGCGTGGAGGCGGAACGCCACATCGGTCCCGTGGACGACGATCTCGCCCGGGACGACCGGCTACGGGCGGTCGACCGCTACCTGGAGCGCGGCGGGCGGCAGCGGGACAGGTGACGCCGTGGTGACCGGCGTCGCACCGTGCCTCAGCGTCCCAGTGCGACCACCAGCAGAGTGCGCGCGGCCGTCGTGCCGATGAGGCGGCAGCGGTGCGGGACGTCGCCGCGGTGATGGGCGCTCTGGCCGGTACGGAGGCGGATCGGGTCCTGGCCGCGCAGTTCCAGGTCGACCTCGCCCTCCAGCACGTAGATGAAGTCCTCCCCCGAGTGCTCGAACCAGCCCCGCTCGCCCTGCCCGGGTGTGAAGTGCTGCTCGTACGCCTCCATGACGTCGCTCTGGCCGCCGGGGATCAGTACGTGGGCGAACTGCCCGGTGCCCTCGGTGACCCGGATGACCTGGGGGTCCTCCTCGTGCGCGACCGTGTCGGACGTGCTGGAGGGGCGCAGGAAGATGCCCGGCGGCAGGGCGAGCGCGTCGGCGATCTTGTAGATGGACGCGAGGCTCGGGGTCGTCAGTCCGCGCTCCAACTGGCTGAGGAACGGCTGGGACAGGCCCGAGCGGGCGGCGAGTTCGGCCATCGGGACACCGAGCCGTCGTCGGTGGCCCCTGATCACGGAACCGACGGCCAGGGCCTCGGGAGAAGGGTCGGGTCGGCGCACGTGCTCGACGGTAGCGCAGCGGATCAGGCGCCGGGGCAGCGGCCGTAGAACCGGGGACGGGCTCCGGAAAAAGCTTCATGGCGCCGACACGCTGCTGCAATAAGCGAGGCGAATTATTGACGTCGTCAATCCCGCTGTCGGCAGAGGAACTGGACGACCATGGCCCGCACATCACCGCCCGGCTCCCCGGCAGACCCCCCGGACACCGCCTCACCCGCGCCCGGCAAGGCGTTCACGAGGACGAGCAAGGCGACCAGGGCAAGCAGGGCGACGAGAACGGCCAGGACTGCCAAGGCCGTTACGGCCGTTACGGCTGCCAAGGTCGCCAAAGCCGCCGGAGCCCCGCTGGTCTCCGCCTGCCTCGTGCTCGTCCTGTGGTGGGCGGCCGCCCGGGCCGGCGTCCTCGGCGCGGGGCTCGTCCCCACCCCCTGGCAGACGCTGCGGGCGGCGCGCGCGATGTGGTCGGACGGCACGTTGACCGACGACCTGCGGGCCAGCCTGGCGCGGGCCGGGCAGGGCTTCGCGGCCGGGGCGTCGGCCGGGATCGCCCTCGGCTTCCTCACCGGCCACCAGCGCCGCGTCGCCGCGCTGGTCAATCCGGTGATGTCGTTCCTGCGGCCGATCCCCGCCATCGCGCTCGTCCCGCTGGTCACCGCCTGGTTCGGGATCGGCGAGCAGGCCAAGCACCTGCTCATCGCCTACGCCGTGTTCCTGGCCGTCTGGCTGTACGTCCACGACGGCGTCGCCCGGGTGCCCGCCGACTACCTGCGCGCGGCCCGCGCCCTCGGCGTACCGCGCTGGCGCAGGCTCACCGAGGTTCTGCTGCCCGCGGCGGCCCCGTCGGTGGTGGCGGCGCTCCGCTACGGGGCCGGGCTCGCCTTCCTGGCCCTGGTGGCCGCGGAACTGGGCGGCGCGCAGAGCGGCATCGCCTACCGCCTCCAGGTCGACGGCCAGTTCCTGCGCACCGACCACATGTTCGTCGGCCTGATCGAACTCGGCCTGCTCGGCCTCCTCGCGGATGCGCTGATCAGCACGGTCGGCCACCGACTCGTCCATTGGAGCAGCGGTTCATGAGCGACCACACCCACCTCGCGCCCCGGGAGCACGCATGAGCGACCTCGTCCGGCTGGAGGGCGTCGAAGTCCGCTACGGGAACTCGCTCGCCCTCGCCGCCACCGAACTCGACTTCGCCGAGGGCTCGTTCACCTCTCTGCTCGGACCGACCGGCTGCGGCAAGTCGACCCTGCTGAACACGATCGCCGGGTTCGTGACGCCGAGTTCCGGGCGCGTCCTGATGGACGGCGTCCCGGTGACCGGCCCCGGCCCGGACCGGGGCGTGGTCTTCCAGCACTACGCGCTGCTGCCCTGGTTCACCGCGCGCGGCAACGTCGAGTTCGCCCTCAAGCGCTTCGGCCTGAGCCGCGCCGAGCGACGGGCGCGCGCCCTGGAGTCGCTGGCCGGAGTCGGTCTCGCGGACGCCGCCGGTAAGTACCCGGCACAACTCTCGGGCGGTATGCGCCAACGGGTCGCCCTCGCCAGGGCGCTGGCCGCCGAGCCGCGCATCCTGCTGATGGACGAGCCGTTCGGGGCGCTCGACGCGATCACCCGCGTACGGATGCAGCGGCTGCTGACGGAGCTGTGGCAGCGCACGCGTACCACCGTCGTCTTCGTCACCCACGACGTGGACGAGGCACTCGCCCTGTCCCAGCGGGTGATCGTCATGGCGGCGGACCCCGGCAGCGTGATCGCGGACCACGAGGTGACCGACGACCCGGCGGCGTCCGGCCTCCACTCCCGCATCGTCACCCAACTCGGCACCGACTGAAGCCGTACGACCGAGCCGGACCGAGTCGGACCGAGCCGGACCGATTCGGACCGAGATTGAGTCGGACCGATTCGGGCGGACCCACCCGCCGTCGCCGCCCCCCCCGACAGACCCTGTTACCCCCCCCTCCGAGGAGCCCCCATGCCCAGAACCTCACCGTCCAGATCCCGGACGGCGGCGGCCGTACTCGCCTGCGCCGTCCTCGCGTTGGCGACGCTGCTCACCGCCTGCGGCAAGGACACGGACGCCACCGCCGGGCCGGGCGGGACCACCCGGGTCACCATCGCCGGCAGCGACTATCTCGGCGGCGCTCCCGTCTACGCCGCCACCGCGAAGGGCCAGTGGGCCGCGAACGGCCTCACCCCCAGGACCCAGTCCTTCAGCACCGGCCGCGACGCCCTCAACGCCGTGCTCGGCGGCCAGGCCCAGTACGCGGTGGTGGGCGACCTGCCCGCCGTGTCGGCCGTGCTCGCCGACCGGAAGATCAAGATCGTCGCTGCCCTGTCCGGCTTCACGGACTGGCGGCTGCTGACCACCACTTCCGGTTCCGTCACCCGCTTCGCCGACCTCAAGGGCAAGAAGATCGGCCTGCCCGAGGGCACCAACGTCCAGTACGCCCTCGACGGCATGCTCACCTCCGCCGGCCTGAAGCCGGGGGACGTCACCCTCGTCAACCTCGCCCCGAACCAGGTCACCCCGTCCCTCGCCCGCGGCGACATCGACGCGGGCCTCACCTTCCCGAGCTTCTACGACGCCACCAGGGCCACGCTCGGCGCCAAGTACCGCGAGCTGCGCTACGACGGCTACACCTACCGCACGCTCCTGATCGCCGCCCCCGGCACGGCGACCGGCACCTCCACCGCCGTCCTGCGCACCCTCACCACCGCGGCCGCCACCATGGCCGAGGACCCCGCCGCGGCCCGCAAGGCCGTCGTCGCCCAGGCCGCGGGAGCCGTGCAACCGGCGTTCGTCGACGGCTACTACGCCTCGTACGACTATGCCGTCACCCTCGACGAGCCCCTGCTGAAGCTGCTCACCGCGGAAGGCACCTGGGCGAAGTCGACCCAGAAGCTGCCGGGAACGCCGAGCCGGACGACCTTCCTCCAGCACATCGACCCCACCCCGCTCAGGACGGCCGCCCCCAAGGCCGTGACCCTCTCCTGAAGCAGCGGCCGGAACCCCTGCTCCGGCCCACCGCCCCTGCCCTCGCCTCCCGCTTACTCATCCCGGAAGGACACCCATGACCACCGTCGACCAGAACACCCTGCGGCGCCGCGGCACCGGACTGCGCGCGCACGACCCCGCCCGCAGCTACGGCGGCCACACCCTCTACACACCCATCGCCGGAGGCGGCGAGGTCTACCTGATCGACAGCCACGGCGAGCCCGCCCACGAGTGGAAGCTCGCGCACCCGCCGGGCCGGCACGCGCACCTCCTGGCCGACGGCACGCTGTTCTACCAGGGCAAGCAGACGGACACGGAGTCGCTCTTCCCCATCTGGGACGTCTACCACGGCGGGATCCTCCAACTCGTCGCCCCCGACGGGTCGGTCCTGCGCGAGGCCCGCCACCCCTACCACCACCATGACGCGAGCCTGCTCGCCAACGGCAACCTGATCCTCCTCGGCGTCGAACCGGTGCCCGCCGCCCTCGCCGCCCGCATCCCCGGCGGCATCCCGGGCTCGGAGGCCCCCGACGGCCGGATCTGGGGAGACGTCGTGTACGAGATGACGTGGTCCGGGGAGATCGTCTGGCGCTGGGCGTCCTTCGAGCATCTGACGCCCGAGGAGACCCCGCTCGACCGCCACTTCGCCCGCGAGCACTGGCCGATGGCCAACACGGTCAACGAACTGCGCGACGGCAGCGTCATGGTCGGCTTCCGCAGCGCCTCGACAGCCGTGATCATCGACCGGGCGACGTCCCGTGTCACCTGGCGCCTCGGCCCCGACGTCCTGGCCCAGCAGCACTACCCCCACGAGCTGGCGAGCGGCACGATCCTGGTCTTCGACAACGGCTCCTACCGCGACGACACCTCGGTCCCGTACTCCCGGGTGATCGAGGTCGACCGCGCCACCCGGGAGATCGTCTGGTCGTACGAGGACAACCCGCCCCAGAACTTCTACAGCCCCTACATGTCCAGCGCCCAGCGCCTCCCGAACGGCAACACCTTCGTCGCCGAGGGCTCCTTCGGCCGCCTCTTCGAGGTCACGCCCGAGGGTGACGTGGTGTGGGAGTACGTCGTCCCGCAGTTCGGCTCCTTCACCACCGGCACCGGCATGGAATCCTCCCGGGGCGCCCAGAACGCGGTCTTCCGCGCCTACCGCTACGGCCCGGAGCACACCGCCTGGCTGCCTCCCCGCCGTAACCCCTGACTCGGTAGGCTTCCCGGATGGTCCGGAACGCGCAGCGGGAGAACGGTACTTCGGCCGGAGACGAGGCCGCAGACAAGGCTGGAGTCGAGGACGGGGACGAGCCGGGGTGGGAAGCCACCCGGGCGTGGGTCGCCGGGCACCTGGGCGAGGGCGAGCGCATCGAGGCCGCGGAGTGCCTCCGCGGGGGCTGGACCTCGCGGATGCGCCGCCTCCGCATCGCGGGCCCGGGCGGCGGCCGTCAGCTCGTGCTGCGGTCCTTCGTCAAGCCGTTCTACCTGCGGCACGCGGAGGGCCTGCTCACCCGTGAGGCGCAGATCCTCACGCTGCTGAGCGGCACCGATGTGCCGGCGGCCACCGTCCGGGCCGTCGACGCGACCGCGCGGTACTGCGACCACCCTTCCCTGCTGATGACGCTGCTGCCCGGCAGCGTCCGGCTGGACGAGGAAGGAGCCGGGGCGCGGGCCGCCCTCCTGGCCCGGCAACTGGTACGGGTCCACCGGGTGCCGACCACCGAGCGGACCCGGCCCCGCTCCTACCAGGCATGGACCGCGCCCGAGCGGGTGCGGCTCCCGGACGGCACCGCCCGCCCGGAGCTGTGGGAACGCGCGGTGGACGTCATCCGCCAGGACCCGCCGCCCTATGAGGGATGCTTCCTGCACCGGGACTTCCACCCCGGCAACGTGCTGTTCACCGGGCAGGGCGAGACACTGCGCGTCAGCGGTGTCGTCGACTGGGTCGAGACGTCCTGGGGCCCGGCCGACCTCGACGTCGCCCACTGCTCCACCGCGCTCGCCCTGCTGCACGGCCCCGAGACGGGGATGTCGTTCGCCGACCTCTACCTCGCCGCCGGCGGCCGCCTGACCCGAACCCCGGCCGCCCACCTGTACTGGAGGCTCCTGGACGCCCTCGCCTTCGCCCCCGACGCGGAGAAGGTCGCCACCCCCTGGCGCGAGCTGGGCCGCACCGACCTGACACCGCAGGTGCTGACCGGCCGCCTGGAGCGCTACCTCGAAGCGCTCCTCCAACGGTACGGCCGCAGGTCGTAGGTCTCGCGCCCCATGCGCACCGTGAACCCCCTGGCTAGGGTCGGTCCCCATGCAGCACACGAAGATCGTCCGCCGCCCGATGGCTGAACGCAGGCGCGACACCTTGGAACGGCTCCGTACCGAGCGGGACGTATGGGTGTCGACGGCTCATCCCGAACACGGCCCGCACCAAGTCCCGTTGTGGTTCTCCTGGGACGGGCGTGCCGTGTGGATGTGCACCGCCGCCGGTTCCGCGACCGCACGGAACGTCCGCACCGAGCCCCGCGTACGTCTCGGCCTGCCGGACACCTTCGACGTGGTCCTCCTCCAGGGCGAGGCGGAGTGCTTCGCGGACCAGGAGGTGCCCGAGGACGCGGCGGAGGCGTTCGCCGGGAAGTTCGGCTGGGATCCGCGCACGGAGGAGAAGCCCTTCCTGTACCTGCGCGTGGCCCCGAAGACCGTACGCGCATGGCGCGGCGGAACCGAACTGCCCGGCAGAGTCATCATGCGCGACGGTACGTGGCTGGAGTAGCGGCCGCCGTACCGCACGGGCCGCCCGTACGTCCCGCGCCGGCACCCACCGCGAGGAGGCCCTCCAGTCATGAGCCGCGCTCCGTACGACGACTCCACCGCCCGCCAGGACGCGCGGACATCCCCGCGTACGAGGAACTGCGGGTACCGTTGGACGGCGGCGACCTGACCGTGCCGCGCCGGCCGGCCGCCGACCCGGGCGCGCCGGTGGTGCTGGCACTGCACGGCATCACCGCCAACGGCCTGATGTGGGCCCGGGTCGCCCACCACCTGGCCGGACGGGTCACACTCGTCGCGCCCGACCTGCGCGGCCGGGGGCCGCAGCGCACCACTGCCCGGCCCGTACGGCATCGCCGCGCACGCCGATGACGTGGCCGCGGTCGTGGCCGCGCTGGACCTGGGGCGCGTGGTGCTCACCGGCCACTCCATGGGCGCCTTCACGGCGGCGCTGACCGCGGTACGCCACCCGGACCTGTTCTCCGCGCTGCTGCTGGTGGACGGGGGCGTGGGCTTCCCGGTCCCGGGCGGCCTACCGCACCTTCTGGCAGCGGCACCGGGCCTTCGTCGATGCCTGGTCGCCGTGGGTGGACGCCTGCATCCGGCGTGACCTGGTGGGCGAGGAACCGGAGTTGCGGTCCTCCTGCCGGATCGAGGCGGTCCGCACCGACGGCATCGACCAGCTGGGCCAGGAGGTGTCGGGCGCCGTCCACGTCGGGTGCCCGGCACCAACCACTACACGATCGTCGTCGGTGACGAGGGTGCCCGGGCGGTGGCCCGTCAGCTGCTGACGGCGGCGGGGGTGGCGGAGGCGGCGGACGGCGAGGGATAGGCGGATCGCGTTCAAGTTCCAGACCGGAACGCAGGGGGTCCACCTGCCGGAGAGGTACGGCCGGGCGATCCGCGAACCCCTGCGGCGACGAGGTGTCCGCGCCGTGATTCCTGTTCCGGCGGACCAGCGCGGCCTACGCCGACGCCGGGGCAGCAGAGGGGGCAGGCCACCGGCCCAGCCCACTCGCAGTCCAAACGAGCGAATAGATGATCCCTTGGATAATCGATTATTGCTGATACAGTCGATTCGTACTCGCCCAAGGACGTCCTCGGCTGCACCATGGCCGGTCACACCCTCGGACGCGCGGTGCTGACCGCCACGGCCGAAACACCCGCCTGACAGCGCCACCCGACACCCCGGAGACATCCCGCCATGCACCTTCACACCCTTCCCGACGCCGGCCGACCCGGTGACGGCCTGATGGACCTGGACACCGTCCGCGCCGTCAGCCGCGCCGTCACCACCGCCCACCTGTTCATCTATCTCGCCCCCGAGGCCGCCGAGGAGGCGGCCGAACTCGGCGTGACCGACACCGGGCCGGCATATCTGGCCTTCCGGTCGGCCGCGATGGGCGCGGTTCCGTGGCAGGTCACGCTCGCGGCCTTCTACAACTTCAGCCCGCGGGCGGCGCGGGCCATGGCGGGCGTATGGGACGCCGCGCCGCCCGAGCAGTGGCAGGCCGCCCGCTTCCGGGCCGCCGGACGGGCGATGCGGCGCGTCGACGTACATCTCACCGGCGAGCACATCGCCGAGGCGCGCTCGCTGATCGACCCGGTCGTCGCCGGTGCCGACTACGCCGGCAAGGTGCTGGCCGCCGCGAACGCCTCGGTCGCACTTCCGCCCGATCCTCTCGTCGCACTCTGGCAGCAGATCACGGTGGCGCGCGAGTGGCGCGGCGACGCACATCTCGTCGTACTCGCCGACAACGACCTCGGGCCGTGCGACTGCCTCGTCCTGCACACCGCGACCGGCCGCCTTCCAACAGCCCTCGCGCGAGCTACCCGGCAGTGGGACGACGAGGAGTGGAACGCGGCGACGGCACGCCTCGTCGCACGCGGCTGGCTCGACTCCGACTCCCTGCTCACCGACGCCGGCAGCGCGGCACGCGAGCGCATCGAAGCGGAAACGGACGAGCACTGCGCCGCGCTGTGGGCACCGATCGGCACCGCAGGCGCCCGCCGCTTCGCCTCGCTCATCGCACCGATCGCCAACGCGTTCACCGCAGCGCCGCTTCACCCATCCACCAAGGCGGTGCCCCCGCCCCGCTCGCGGCCCCGAGTCCGGGCAGATGGCGCAGTGCAGTGAGGAGCAGTGCAGTGAGGAGACGACGGACGGGGGACTCCGGGATGTGGGCGGCGATCGCCGGGGGCGTCAGCCGGACGGGACCGGCGGCTGGTCCGCCGCGGGCCGTACCGCGGCACCCTCCGGCTCCACCGCGGCCAGGTCGCGGCCGCGCGTCTCCCGGGCGGCGGCCACGGCGACCACGGTGATCAGGGCGGCCAGGCCGACGTACACCGAGATCGGGGCGGAGGAGCCGTACGAGCCGAGCAGTGCCGTCGCGATCAGCGGGGCCGGGGCGCCGGCCGCCACCGAGGAGAGCTGCGCGCCGATGGAGGCACCGGTGTACCGCATCCGGGTGGCGAACAACTCGGAGAAGAAGGCCGCCTGCGGGGCGTACATGGCGCTGTGGAAGACCAGGCCGACGGTGACGGCGAGGACGAGCGCGGGGAAGGACTTCGTGTCCAGCAGACCGAAGAAGGCCCAGGACCACGCCCCGACGCCGACCGCGCCCACCAGATAGACCGGCTTGCGCCCGACCTTGTCGGACAGCGCGCCGAACAGCGGGATGAGGCAGAACTGCACGGCCGAGCCGATCAGTACCGCGTTCAGCGCCGTCTGCTTGCCGATGCCGAGATGCTCCACGCAGTAGGTGAGGACGAAGGCGGTGATCACGTAGTACGAGATGTTCTCGGCCATCCGGGCGCCCATCGCGACCAGCACGTCCCGCCAGTGGCTGCGCAGTACCTCGACGAACGGCAGCCGCTCGGCCTGCTGTTCGGTCTTGCGCCGCTCGGCCTTGGCCAGCGCCTGCCGGAACAGCGGGGACTCGTCGACGGACAGCCGGATCCACAGACCGATCATGACCAGCACGGCCGACAGCAGGAAGGGCACCCGCCAGCCCCACGAGTCGAAGGCGTCGTCGCTCAGCACGGTGGTCATCAGGGAGAGAACTCCCACGGCGACCAGATTGCCGGCGGGCGCGCCGCCCTGCGGCCAGGAAGCCCAGAACCCGCGTCTCCGGGCGTCCCCGTGCTCGGACACCAGCAGAACGGCTCCGCCCCACTCACCGCCGAGGGCGAAACCCTGAACGAGCCGCAGCGTGGTGAGCAGCAGGGGAGCGGCGACGCCGATCGTGTCGTAGCCGGGGACACAGCCGATCAGGGCGGTGGAGCCGCCCATCATCAGCAGACTGACCACCAGGAGCTTCTTGCGGCCGAGCCGGTCGCCGTAGTGGCCGAAGACCACCGCACCGATCGGACGGGCGGCGAAGCCGATGGCGTAGGTGAGGAAGGAGAGCAGCGTACCGGTCAGCGGATCGGTCCCGGGGAAGAAGACCCGGCCGAAGACCAGGGCGGCGGCGGAACCGTAGAGGAAATAGTCGTACCACTCGACGGTGGTCCCGATGAGACTGGCGGCGACGATGCGCTTGAGGTGGGGCGGGGCCGGCGGAGCGGCTGCGGGCGACGACATCGGCACCACTTCCTGGCGTGTGACGGGGACGACTGTGTGTCGCCACACCGTAGGAACGCGCAGGTGAGCGGCGTATGTGATGGGACACCATAGTTTCGGGCCGGAGAGTGCGCGTGCCCACCATGGGGGACGCGGAGAGCCGCACGAACGGCACGGTGACGGCTTTCGCGGGGCGGTGAAGGAGGGGGCCGAGTTGCCCTGGTCGGGCATGTCAGGGAAGGCCCGTGCCGACGTTCACCACCGCGCTGTCAGTTCACGGAACTTGGGGCAGGTGACGATGTCTTCCGCGCCGCATTGCAGGGCGTGCTCCAGGAGTTGGGTGGCGTGGCGGAGATCGACCATGCGTTGCTCGATCTCGGTGATCTTGGCGCGGATCATCGCCTGCCGGTGCGGCTGGGCGCGCTGGAAGTCCTTGATCTCGCGCAGGGTCAGTCCCGCGTGCTGGTACTTGCGCAGCACCACGATCCGCTCGGCCGCCTCCGGAGCGTAGCGCCGCTGTCCGCTCAGGCGTTCGGGCGCGGGCAGCAGGCCGTGACGTTCCCAGAAGCGGATGGCCGACGCGGGCACTCCGGTGACTTTGGACAGTTGCCCGATCGTCATGGCCATCGTCCCGGCCCTCTCGTCCTTCTCCGCCCGGCCACGGCCGGGTATTTGACTTGAACCTTAGTTCAAGTTGAAGGGTGGTCGGCACGAGGGCAGCGGCGGACGAGCCGCCGTCGCCGACCGATTCCAGGAGGACGTCATGAGCGATGCACAGGGGAAGAAGGAGCGGGCCGACCAGTTGGTCGAGGCCGCCGAGGGGCTCTTCACGGCGGGGGTGATGTCCCACTCCGGGCACGCCAACCTGAGCGCCCGGCTCGACGACGACAGCTTCCTGCTGACCCCCGGATTCGTCCGCGGGCTGCGGCCCGAGGACCTGGCGGCCGTCAGCCTGGACAGGCAGGTACTCGCCGGACGACTGCGGTCGGTGAGCGCCGAGATCATCGCCATGCACAGCACCGTCTACCGCGCCCGACCGCAGGTGGGGGCCGTCATCCACACGCACTCGCCCGCCGCGACGGCCTTCGCCGTGGCCCACCGGCCGCTGCCGTGCCGCACCGAGCCGATGCTGCGCTTCGGACAGGCCGAGGACGTCCCGGTGGTCCCATGGGGGCCGCGCGGGTCGGACGTGTCGGTCCGCGGCATGGCCGAGATCCTGGAGCGCCGCCCCACGACGGCCGCGGTGCTGCTCGCCAACCACGGCCTGCTGGTGTTCGGCCCGGACTCGGCGGCCGCCGCCCACCTCCTGGTGGCCGTCGAGGAGAGCGCCGAGGCGGAACTCGCCGCCGCGGCGATCGGCGGGGCCGTCGACTTCCCCGAAGGCGCAGTGGAAGCCGTACGGGCCGCGATCGCGCGGGTGGCGTCATGACGGACGTGACGACGGGGACGGACGTGACGACGGGGACGGAGGTGCCGGCCGCGCCGGACGCGCTGTCGGCGGCGGACGACACGGCGGCCGGGCGCGCCGAGGCGGTACGGGAACGCTACCGGACGACCCTGGGGGCCGTCCCGGGCGGTGTGCAGGCCCGGCTGCGGCTGGCCCAGGACTTCGGGCGGCTCCCCACCGAAGAGGCGATCGCGGCCTTGCGCCACATCGTCCTGACCGACAACCCGCTGGGGGCACGGGTGCAGCAGCTCGTCCACTTCGGCCAGCTCCTGGCGCTGGGCCGGGCCGGTCCCGCCCGCATCCACGCCCAAGGCGCGCTGCACGCGGGCGCGAGGGTCGCCGAACTGATCGGAGTCGCCGAGACCGCGCTCATCACGGCGGGCGTACCGGCCTACGCGCTCGGCACCGAGATCGTCGCCGGGCTCCTGTCGGCCGAGGAGGGCAAGGATGGTGAGGACGGCAGGGGCGGCAGGGACGGCGGCGGCGATGACGGTGACGACGCCGGAGGCCGCCCCCGGCCGGCGGGGCAACTGCGCGCGGACTAGGGCCGCGTCCGCGTCCTTGCGCGAGAGGAGACCTGGCGAAGCATCTTCGCCGGGCTGCTCCCGGTGATCCGGAGGTCCTGTTCCGGCTCGGCCAGGGGCAGCAGACGGACGGTCCATGACGCGCGGCCTCCACGCCGCCGCCACCAGCCCGGCCGCCACCAGCCCGGCCGCCACCAGCCCGGCCGCCACCAGCCCGGCCGCCACCAGCGCGGCCGGGCGCCGGCACGGTCTCGCCGCAGCGCGGTCACGACGGGGTGTGCGGGTCCGCCCGCCCCCGGCGGGGCGTTCTGTGCCTCTTCCCGCGCCTGGCTGAGCAGGCGTCCGCAGGACGGCACCTCGTCGCCGGTGAGCGCGTCGCCCGCCCGCCCGGCCCGCCGGTACGCGACGGTCCGGCAGGCCGCCGCGACGGCTTCACCGGCAGCCGCGGCCACCGGTCACTGCCGGCCCGCCCTGGCGCGCTGTGCTTCCTGTGCGGCTGTCGTCCGTCGGGTCCGGCGGCGTCGCTGCTCGTCCACGCCGACGACGGGTGCCGCGAGCAGGAGTTCGCGGGTGTAGGGATGCTGTGGGCTGCGCGTGATGTGCTCGGCGGGCCCCGTCTCGACGATGTCGCCGTGGTGCAGGACGCTGACGCGGTGGCTCATGCAGCGGACGACGGACAGGTCGTGCGAGATGAAGAGGTAGGCGACGGCGGTCGTGTCCTGGATCTCCAGGAGCAGGTCCATGATGGTGCGCTGGGTGGTGAGATCGAGGGCCGAGACCGGCTCGTCGCACACGATGAGACGAGGGCCGAGAGCCAGGGCGCGGGCGATGGCGATGCGCTGGCGCTGGCCGCCGGAGAACTCCCGGGGCAGTCGGTGGGCGGCGTCCTCGGGAAGGTGGACGCGGCCCAGCAGTTCACGGATGCGGGCGCGGGCTTCGGCGGATGTGTGACCGTGGGCGGTGAGCGGTTCCGCGAGGGTGTCACCGATGGTGCGCGCGGGGTTCAACGAGGTGTACGGGTCCTGGAAGATGACCTGGAGGTCTCGGCTCAGGGCACGACGCCGGGCGCGGCCGGCGGTGTCGAGACGGTGCCCGTCGAGGGTGATCGTGCCGGAGTCCAGGGGGACGAGGCCGAGGACGGCGCGGCCGATCGTGGTCTTGCCGGAGCCTGACTCGCCGACGAGGCCGAGGGTTTCACCGGGGCGGATGTCGAGGTCGACGCCGTTGAGAACCTGGGTGCGGGCAGCGCGCCGGCCCTTGCCGGGGAAGGAGACGCGGACGTCGCGGCAGGAGAGCAGTACGTCGTCGGCCGTGGCGCGCCCGGGTTCCGGAGAGGCGGAGGCGGTGGTGTTCATCGGGCGTGGCTCCTCGCGTGGGGTGGCTGCCATGCGGGCCGGGCGGGAGCGTCGTCCAGGACGGCGTCGAGCAGCTTGCGGGTGTAGGGGTGCCGCGGCGCGCCGAGCAGGGTGGCGGCGGGGCCGGTCTCGACGATGGTGCCGTCGCTCATGACGGCCACCCGGTCGCACAGGTCGGCGACGACACCGAGGTTGTGGGTGACGAGGAGGACACCGAGGGACCGCTCCTGCTGGAGCCGGCGCAGCAGGTCGAGTATCCCGGCCTGCACGCGGACGTCGAGGGCGGTGGTGGGTTCGTCGGCGATGAGGAGCTTCGGGTCGCACGACATGGCCCCGGCGATCAGGACGCGTTGGGCCATGCCGCCGGAGATTTCATGGGGGTAGCGGCGGGCCGCGTGGGCGGGGTCGTGGATCTCGACCATGCGCAGCAGTTCCTCGGCACGGGCCGCCGCCTGTCTGCGGGTCAGGCCCAGCACCGTACGCAGGGGCTCTGCCAGCTGACTGCCGATGGTGAACGCGGGGTCGAGATTGCTCATGGGCTCCTGCGGCACGTACGCGAGGGTGGTGCCGCGCAGGGCTCGGCGGTCGCGCTCGCCAAGGCCGGTCACCTCGCGGCCGTCGACGCGGACGCTGCCCCGGGTGATCCGGCCCTCGGCAGGCAGCAGGCCCAGGGCCGCGAAGGCCGTCTGGGTCTTGCCGGAGCCCGACTCGCCGACCAGGCCGACGATTTCGCCGGGGCGGACGTCGAGGTCGACACCGTGCACGACTTCCTTCTCGGTGCCGTCGGGCCGGGGGTAGGAGACGGCGAGGCCGCGCACGGACAGCAACTGCGCCCTGCCCTCGTCGGACGTGCCGCTGCCCACGGACGTCTTCGGGGGCACCGGTCGGCGGCGCGTGCGGGGAGGCGGGGCGGAGTGATCCTCCAGCGCGTCACGCAGGGCGCCGGCGAGCAGGACGAGAGCGCTGCTGGTCAGCGCGAGCGCCAGGCCGGGCCACAGCAGCAGCAGGGGGCTGCGCTGGATGTTCTGGAACGCCTCGTTGAGCATGGCACCCCAGGTGGCGGTGGACCCGCTGCCCACGCCGAGGAATTCGAGCCCGGCCTGCAGGCCGATGGCGATACCGGCGACCAGGGCGGTCTGGATGACGATCGGGCCGCGCACCACCGTGAAGACGTGCCGGGCCACGATCCGGGTGTCGGACAGGCCGGAGATACGGGCGGCGTCCACGTACAGTTCGCCGCGCACGTCGGCCACGATGCCGCGGACCAGGCGGTAGAAACCGGGCGCGACCAGCACGCCCAGGACGATCATCAGGACCCACACGTCGGGGCCGAGGATGGCACGCGAGGCGAGCAGGACGACCATGGCGGGCAGCGCCATGACGAGGTTGACGAGCCAGCCCGCGACGGCGTCGAAGCGTCCCCCGTAGTAGCCGGCGTACAGGCCGGTGGGAACACCCAGCAGCACGGCGACGGCGAGGGCGATGAGCGCTCCGCCCAGGGTGTTGCGTCCGCCGTAGAGGATGCGGGCGAGGATGTCCCGCCCGGCGGAGTCGGTGCCCAGCAGGTGCCCGGCGCCGGGATGGGCGAAGGCGTCGGCCAGGACCGCGTCGCCGGGACCCTGGGAGGTCAGCAGCGGGGCCAGGGCGACCGCGGTCACCAGGAGTGCCAGGACGGCCAGTGACACGGCGCCGAGCGGATCGCGGACCACGCGGCCGAGGGTCCGGCCCCGGGGCGGGGCCTGGGTGCCCCCGGTGGCAGGGGCGAGGGGCGGGGTCTGGCTCATGCCACTCTCGCCTTCGGGTTGAGCCAGCCGATCAGGATGTCGACGGCCAGGTTGATCAGGACGACGCCGACCACGGTGAACATGACCAGCGCCATGATCACGGGGATGTCGCCGCGGGTGGTGTAGGAGACGGTCATACTGCCGATGCCCGGCAGGCCGAAGATCTGTTCCACGAGTACCGCGCCGCCGAGCAGGCCGACGAA
Source organism: Streptomyces sp. NPDC047017 (assembly GCF_040644175.1). NCBI lineage: Bacteria > Bacillati > Actinomycetota > Actinomycetes > Kitasatosporales > Streptomycetaceae > Streptomyces > Streptomyces sp. NPDC047017. Next base: position 253,780 of record NZ_JBEYVW010000003.1, read on the forward strand.
CTGCGTGCCGAGCAGGGAGAGCGCGGGCGCGGCGGCGTTGCGCAGGACGTGCTTGAAGACGATGCGCCGGGCGGACAGGCCGCGGGCCCGCAGGGTGCGGACGTAGTCCTGGCGCAGCACGTCGATGACCGCGCCGCGCACCTGCTGGCAGACACCCGCGACGGAGGCGACGGACAGCGAGACGACCGGGAGGGTGATGGTGGAGAGCCAGCCGCCGGGTGACTCGGTGAACGGTGTGTAGCCGATGGCGGGGAACCAGTCGAGTTCGACGCCGAAGACCAGGACGAGGACGAGGGTCACCAGGAAGCCGGGCACGGCGTACCCGGCCACGGCCAGGATCTGCACGGCGCGGTCGACCGCGCCCCGGCGGACCCCCGCCCACACGCCCAGCAGGAGCGAGACCAGCGCGGTGACGAGGGTGACACCGAGCACCAGGCTCAGGGTGACGGGCAGCCGGTTGGCGATCGCCTGGGTGACGTCCTCGCTGGTGAACCAGGAGACGCCGAAGTCTCCGCGCACGGCGTGCGTGACCCAGTCGGCGTACTGCGCCGGCACCGGTCTGTCCAGGCCGAGTGCGGCGTTCTTGGCGTCGACGGCGGACTGCGCGGCGCCGTCGCCGAGCAGTTGGCGCCCGACATCGGTGTCGGGGACGGAGAGGAGCAGGTAGGAAAGGAAGGAGATGACGAACAGCAGGACGACTCCTGCGCCGATTCTCCGGACGACGAAAGTCAGCATGGTTCACGTTTCCAAGTCCGACGGCCCTTCAGGCCGGAATGTGCGTGTCCCGCGTGTGGCGGACGGGCCACGTGGGGCGCCCCCATGGGCGGCCGCGGGGCGCGGGTCGCGCGGTGAGGGGCCGCCGTTGGCGGGCGGCCGGTGCGAGCGACCCTGACCCCAGAACCAACCACGCGGTAGGTTTTGCGGTGAGGCTTTTGAGCACGTGGTGGATGCGCCGCCACCGCGGGCGTGGTCCGACCCGTCCGGACCCGTCCGCCCGCACCGCTGGAGGCCCCTCTTGCCCGTACCGACTCCCATGCCCGTACCGACTCCTTCGAAGGGCGAGCGCACGCGCGCACGCATCCTGGACGCGGCCGCCCAGAGGTTCGCCCGGTCCGGCTTCAACGCGCCCTCCCTGCGGGAGATCGCGGCCCAGGCCGGCATGACACACGCCGGCCTGCTCCACCACTTCTCGGGAAAGGAGGAACTCCCGCTGGAACTGCCGGCCCGCCGTGACCGCGAGGACCTCGCCCAGCTCTTCCCGCAGGCCGTGGACCAAGGGACCGCGGCCGTGGACGAAGAGACCGGGGCCGTGGACGAAGGGACCGGGGCCGTGGACGAAGAGACCGCGGCGCTGGAACCGGCACAACTGCTCCAGCGCGTCGTCGACCTCGTCGAACGCAACAGGCGTATGCCGCACATGGTGGGCCTGTTCTCCAGGGTGGCCGCGGAGGCGGCCTCCCCCGAACACCCCGCGCACGACTGCTTCGTCGCCCGCTACCGGCTGCTGCGCCGGGAGCTGACGCGTCTGGTGGAGGCGCTGTGGCGGGAGGCGGACCCGCCGGTGGCGACAGCCGACCCGGACGCTGTCGCCCAGCAACTGCCGGCCCTGCTGGACGGGCTGCAGATCCAGTGGTCGCTGGAGCCGGAGGCGGTCTCGATGCGGGATCAGGTGATCGCCTTCCTCACCCATCACGGTCTCTGCCCCGAGGAAGGCGATGACGCGGTCACGGTGTGAGGGCCTTGCGCACGGCGGTCGCCGCGCTCTGGTGACCGGTGGCGTTGGGGTGGAATCCGGCGGCCGTGTCGGTCGCCCTGGGCTCGATCCATCGCACGCCGTCGGGCTCGCAGGCGTCATGCCCGATCGAGGGGCCGTAGAGGTCCACGTAGGTGGCGTCGTAGACGTCGGCCTGCTCGGCGAGCATGGAGTCGAGTTCCTTCTCCTTGTCCCGGAACCAGGGGAAGTCACCGGTGGCGAAGGGGATCAGGTCGCGGCAGGCACTGCCGTCGTCGGGAACGATCGCCGGGTAGCCGACAAGCAGCACGGTGGCCTGCGGGGAACGGCGGTGGATCTCCTTGAGCACCGCTTCGACCCTGGGCGCCGTGGCGTTGATGAGCCGGCGGATGCCGTCCTGGCCCAGCACGGTGTAACTCGCCTTGCAGGGAGCCGCGTTCGGCGCGAGGTTCGCCAGGATCACGCAGCGTGTGATGGTGCCGGTGAGGTCGAGGTCGTTGCCGCCGATGCCGAGGGTCACCAGCGTGGTGTCGGGGCGCAGCGCGTCCAGCTGGGCGGGTGCCGAGCCCTGCCGCTGGGTCATGTCCTGCGTGGTCGCCCCCGCGCAGGTCACGTCGGTGAAGGACGCGGCCCCCAGGGACTGGGCGACGAGATGGGGGTAATCGCTGCTGGAGCGCCCGCAGTTGAGATCGGTCTGCTCGGGGATGCCCAGCCCGGAGCTGTAGGAGTCGCCCAGTGCGACGTAGCGCACCGGCTCCCCGGCCGCCGGGTGGGCCGGGCGCCCCTGCGCGCCGGCCGGTGTGGCCGGCGCGGTGACGGCCGCCGTGGCCAGGGCCGCCGCGAGTGCGGCGCGGACCGCCCCGGCGTGGCGGCGTCCGGTCGCCGGTGCGGTGGGCGGCGCCGGAGTGGGCGAGTGGTGCAGCGTCATTGCCGTACCCCTTCTGCGGAAGGACCTCGGTACTGCGCGGCACCGTGCCGCACAGCGAAAACCGTATGGTGTGCGGTTTCCGTCGTCAATGAACTGAACGCGACGGTCTCCCTTGACAGTGAAAACCGATCACTTTACGTTTTTCGTGTTCGGACCGTCGAACACCACCGATCACCGAGGCGGGGCGCATGACTGCAGACCACACCGTCGAGCCGGAGCTGTCCGTGGCCCAGAAAGCGGCGCTGACCAGCGGGGAGGGCGACTTCGTCACCGCTTCGGCACCCGGCGTCGCGGCCGTGCGCATGTCGGACGGACCCCATGGACTGCGCCTGCCGCGGGAGGCCGGGGACGGAGGGCAGGCGGACCTGCGCAGCGCGGCGCCCGCGACCTGCTTCCCGCCCGCTGTGGCACTGGGCAGCAGCTGGGACCCCGCCCTGGCCGAGCGGGTGGCGGGAGCGCTCGCCGCGGAGTCGCGTGCCTTCGGCGTCCATGTCGTCCTCGGGCCCGGCATCAACATCAAGCGCTCGCCCCGGTGCGGACGCAACTTCGAGTACTTCTCCGAAGACCCGCTGATCAGCGCCGAGATGGGCGGCGCCATGGTACGCGGACTCCAGCGAGCGGGTGTGGGCGCGGCGTTGAAGCACTACGCGGCCAACAACCAGGAGACGGACCGGATGCGCGTCAGCGCCGACGTCGACGAGCGAGCCCTGCGTGAGATCTATCTGCGCGCCTTCGAACGGATCGTCCGGCGCGAGCGGCCCTGGTCGGTGATGGCCTCCTACAACTCGCTCAACGGCGTCCCGCTGTGCGAGAACGAACTCCTGCTGACGACCATCCTGCGCGGCGAATGGGGTTTCGACGGCGTGGTGATGTCCGACTGGGGCGCCGTACGGGACCGTGTCGCCGCCCTGCGCGCCGGTCTCGACCTCCAGATGCCGGGCACCGGCGGACGCGGTGACCGGCAGGTCGCCGCCGCCGTCGAGGACGGCACGCTCCGCGCCGGCGTGCTCGACGAGGCCGTGCGCCGTCTGTCGCTCTTCGCCTGCCGGGCGACCGCCTGCGACGCAAGCACCACCACCCCCGCCGAGGACCTGTTCGACCGCCATCATGAGCTGGCCCGCGAGGCGGCCGAACGCTCCGTCGTCCTGCTCAAGAACGACCACGACCTGCTGCCCCTCAGCAGCACGGCCGGCAGCGTGGCGGTGATCGGCGAACTCGCCCGCACCCCCCGATACCAGGGCGCCGGAAGTTCCCAGGTCACCCCGACCCGTCTCGACGTACCCCTGGACGAACTGCGCCGACGGGCCGAGGGCGCCACCGTGTGTTTCGCCCCCGGATACCGGCTGCCGGGCGGACCCGGACCCGACGCCGAGGGTGACGAGCCGGTGCGGGAAGCCGAGGAACTGGCGGCCGGCTGCGACACCGTGCTGCTGTTCCTGGGCCTTCCCGCCGAGGACGAGTCCGAAGGCTTCGACCGCGACCACATCGACCTGCCCGCCGCCCAGCTCGCCCTGCTGGACCGCGTCGTACGGGCCAACCCCCGTGTCGTGGTCGTGCTGTCCAACGGGGGCGCGGTCGGCACCGCCGCCTGGCACGAGCGGGTGCCCGCCCTGCTGGAGGCATGGCTGCCGGGCCAGGCCGGCGGCAGCGCGCTCGCCCGTGTGCTGTTCGGTGAGGTCAGCCCGAGCGGCCGGCTCACCGAAACGCTCCCGCTGCGCCTGGAGGAGGTCCCCTCCCATCTGTCGTTCCCCGGCGAGGAAGGGCATGTCCGCTACGGCGAAGGCGTGTTCGTCGGCTACCGGGGGTTCGACGCGCGCCGCAGCCCGGTCGCCTTCTGCTTCGGACACGGCCTGACCTACACCACCTTCGAGTACGGCCACCTCGACGCGGCCTGGAACGACGACCGGTCCGCGCTCGACGTCACCGTCACCGTCACCAACACCGGACGGCGCGCCGGCCGTGAGGTGGTCCAGGTGTACACGCACGGCCCCGACGACTCGCGCGTCGCACGCCCGGAGCGCGAACTGCGCGGTTTCGCCGGCGTGGAACTCGCACCCGGCGAGCGGCGCCGGGTGAGCATCACCCTGGACCGCTCCGACCTGGCGTACTACAGCGGCAGGGAAGGCGGCTGGCACGTCGAGGGCGGCCGGTACCGGATCGACGTCGGTGCCTCCTCGCGCGACATCCGCCGGTCGGTCCACGTGACCGTGGCGGGAGACGCGACGACCGTACCGTTGACAGGCCGTTCGACCCTGGCCGAATGGCTCTCCCACCCGGTCGGCGGGCCCCTGCTGAGCGAGGCGCTCGGGGGTGGCGGCGACAGCGGGCCAGGAGTGTTCGGCGATCCCCGAGTGCGCAGGTTCCTGGCCGATGTCCCGCTCGACGTGATCGCCGGATTCCCGCTTCTCCCGCTCGGCACCGAGGACGTCGCCGCACTCGCGGCCGAGGCGGCCGGCCAGGACGCGAACGGCACCGCCGCACAGAAAGAGGGGTGAGACGGCGGCGGCCGATGCGGGCGTGCACCTGGCGAAGCCCGGCCGCCGAGGCGACCGGACACCGCGCGCCTGTACCACGCCCGCGCCCCGCCTCTGACCACAGCAGCCCAACTTGCGTACGTCACTGCCCAGTTCGCCCCCCCGGGCCCCCGTGTGTCCGCCGGAGGACTCCTCAGACCTCCAGGAGCGCCATGACGTCGTCGGCGGCCTGTCGCATGTCCACCGAGCGGTCCACCAGCCACTGCAACTGGATCCCGTCGACCACCGCGATGAGCAGGACCGCCAGCCGCTCGGCGGGGACGATGCCCGTACGGATCGTGCCCGTGTCCATCCTGCTCCTCAGCGACGCCACGACCTGCTCGCGCAGCACCGGGTAGCGGCGCGCGAAATGCGCGTGGGCCGGATGCGCGGGATCGCTCGCGGCGGCCGCCATGGAGACGAACAACTCCACCAGTCCCGGCGTGCCGGAGCCCTCCTTGATGATCTCCCGGTAACTCAGTGACGCGCCGCGCTCCTCCTGGCGCGCGTGCGCGGCCTCGTCGCGCATCCGCAGCACCTGGGTGAGCAGGTCCTCCTTGGAGTCGAAGTAGTGCATCAGCCCGGGCAGGCTGATGGCGCAGCGGGCCGCGACCTTGCGCAGCGAGGTGCCCCGGTAGCCCTCGTCCGCGAAGACCTCCAAGGCGGCCCGGAGAATCTCCTTGCGCTTGGCCTCGCCCTTCCCGTACGGGCCACGCTTCGCCATGCGCGCCGCCTCAGCACGCGGCCGCGGGCGGCACCAGCGGCAGGCGGCCGGCGCGGGCCAGGGCGCCCAGCCAGCGGGCGGACGGCTTGGGCGTACGGGCGAAGGTCACGGGATCGACGCCGATGAGCCCGAAGGTGGGCTTGAAGGTGCCCCACTCGTAGTTGTCCAGGGCGCTCCAGTGGAAGTAGCCGCGCACGTCGGCACCCTGCTCGATCAGCCGGGCCAGCGAGGCCAGCGCCCGGTGCGTGTAGGCGATGCGCCGGGTGTCGTCGCCGGTCGCGATGCCGTTCTCGGTGACGATGACCGGCACATGCGCCCCGACCGTCCCGACGGTGTGCGTGACCGCCTCGGCGAGCGCGTCGGGGTACACCTCCCAACCGGTCAGTGTGGTCGGCGCACCCTCGGGCACGGGCAGCGGCCCGTCCGGTCCGACACGGTGCCGGGTGTACGCCTGCACACCGACCCAGTCGTCGTCACGGGCGGCTTCGAGGAAGACGTCCTCGCGCGGGTGGGCGTAAGCGGCCGCGGCCTCCTCGGCCCCCGGCTCGGCCTGGTAGACCTGATTGGCGATCGTCCAGCCCGCTTTGAGACCCGCCTCGCGCAGCAGCGCGCCGGCGCGGCGGTGCGCCTCGGTCAGCGCCGCCGTCACCACCGCGTCCGGTTCCACCCGCGCCGGGTCGAAGGCCGCCGCGCCGCTCTCACGGCCCGCGCCGAGTGCCTGCCACCCGTACTCGGAGGCGAGCCGCCGCAGCGCGTACATCAACGACAGCATGTTCGGTTCGTTGATCGTCGCCACCTGCTCCACGCCCTCGCCCACGGCCTCCAGCGCCGTACGCGTGTACGCGGCGAACGCCTCTGGCGCGTCCCCGTGGTGCCAGCCGCCGCGGTCGCTGAACCAGCGGGGCGAGGTGAAGTGGTGCAGCGTCACCAGGGGGGTGAGGCCGCGCTCGACGGCACCGCGCACCATGGACCGGTAGTGGGCCAGCGCGGCGCGGGAGATCCGTCCGGGTTCCGGTTCGATCCGCGCCCATTCGACGCTGAAACGGTAGGCGTTGAAGCCGAGTTCGCTCAGCAGGTCCATGTCCTCGGGCCAGCGGTGATAGCTGTCGGCGGCGTCCCCGCTCGGCTCGGCGACGAAGGTGCCGGGAGTGTGCTCCAGCGCCCACCAGTCGCTCGCCGTGTTGTTGCCCTCGACCTGATGGGCCGAGGTCGCGGCTCCCATCAGGAAGCCGTCGGGCACAGCGAGTTCGGACCCGGTCGGGGGCGTCATGCGTCACTCCTTCATGTCACCGGCGAGGCGGAAGAGCCCCACCACAAAAAGCGTTCATTGATCGGTTTTCGTGTTAGCGTACACACCGCGCCGGTCCGGGCGGAAGGGGTGACGCGGGGGAGGACCCGAGCCCGGAGGGGCGCGCCGCCCAGGGGCCCGACCGCCGTACCTGACGTTCCGGCCGGGGGCCCCTGGGCCCGGCCGGACCGGGGAGGACCACTCGATGCATGTCATCCCGGCCATCGCGGCCGCCACCGCCGCCTCCACGGGCGGCCTTCCGGTGGACGGCCCGTGGCGCATCACGGCCGATCCGTCCCTCCAGCAGGTCGCGGACGTCCTGCGGGACCTGCTCGCGCCGCACCTCGGGGACCGGATCGCGCCGCCGGGCGGCGCGGGGCGGACGCTGCGACTGACGCGGCAAAGCCCGCCGCCGCCCGCCCGGCAGGCCGTCGGCACCGCCCCCACCGGGGCGGCGGAGCCACCGGACGAGAGCTACGAGGTGACCGTGGACGAAGGAGGGATCACCTGCCGCGCCCGCACCGGGGCCGGAGCCTTCAGGGCCGCGACGACGGCCGCCCAGATGCTGCTGACCACCCCGCCGGGCGGGATGCTCGCGCACCGGCGCGTACGGGACGCGCCGCACTTCGCCTGGCGCGGCCTGATGCTCGACCCGGCACGCACCTTCCTGGCCCCGGCCGACCTGCGCCGGCTCATCGACGTAGCGGCCCTGTACAAGTTCAACGTCCTGCACCTGCACCTCACCGACAACGAAGGCTGGCGCCTCGAAGTCCCGCCGCTGCCGCAGCTCACCGGCCGGCACGAGTCCTCGTCCCGGCACCACTACACCGTCGACGACTACGCCGCACTGCAGGAGTACGCCGCCCTGCGGCACCTGACCCTGGTCCCGGAGATCGACCTGCCGGGCCACTGCGCGCCGCTGCGTGCGGTGGTGCCCGGCCTGCCCGGCTCACCGGCCCCGCCCGGGCTGACCGGCCGGTTCCCCTTCGTCTCCCCGCTGGACCTGACCGACCCCGCCACCCGGGACACGGTCGCCGCCGTGCTGGCGGACGTCTGCGCGCGTACGCGGGGCCCCTTCGTGCACATCGGCGGCGACGAGGCGTTCGGGGTGACGCACGAGAACTTCGCGGCCTCCGTCGGTGTCCTGCGGGCGCTGGTGCGCGAGTCCGGCAAGATCCCGATCGCCTGGCAGGAGGCGTCCCGTGCCGGTGTCGAGCCCGGGGAGGTGTTCCAGCACTGGGTGGATGTGCCCATGATGGACCTGCCGGACACCGCCGAGGCGCTCGCCGGCCGGCCCGAACTGACAGCGGCCGGCTTCAGCGTGGAACTGATCGCGGCCCTCAAAGGGTTCTTCGCCCCCTGCGACCGGGACGTGGCCCGCGTCCTGGCCGGCGGCGGGCGCGTGCTGCTCTCCCCGCAGTCCCATCTCTACCTCGACCGGCCCTACGCGGCCGACATCACCCCGCCCGCCGCCGTGCCTCGCCGGACGCCTCTCGGCTTCCCCGGATACCGCCCCCGCGGCGTCGAGCACACCGCGTCCTGGGACCCGGCACAGCACGGCGTCCCGGACGAGCGGATCGCCGGCGTCGAGGCGACCCTGTTCGCCGAGCGGCTGGGCGGATTCGACGACGTGAGCACGCTGCTGCTGCCGAGGCTCCCCTCGGTGGCGGAAGCGGCCTGGAACGGACGGGCACCCCACTGGCCGGCCCACCGGCGGCGACTTGGCGCACACGCCCGATGGTGGCGGCAGCGCGCCCTGGCCTTCTTCCCCGCCACCGACGTCCCCTGGCGGTGACCGCGTGCGTGAGGCCCGGCGGAATCCGCTTCCGCCGGGCCCCACGGCTCAGGGGAGCGGCGAGGTCAGGAAGCGGGACTGTAGTCGTAGAGGGAGGGGACGCCCATGCCGGCCTGCGGTACGGCCTTGACGCCCTGGCCGGTCACCAGGGTGTACGTCATGCGGTAGAACGGCACGAACCAGCCCTCCTGGACCAGATGGCGGTTCAGCTCCCGGCCGGCGGCGGCCGACTGGTCCGGGGTGCCGCTCCGCATCCCGCCCAGCAGCTTCCGCACGGTGGCGTCGGTGGAGCCGAACATGTTGAACGTTCCCGGGGTGACCAGATCCTGAGCGGTCACCCAGGCGTTCGACGACTGCCCGATGTTCATGACCATCGCCGAGTACGCGCGGTCCCGGTAGATCTTCCGCACGGCGCTGCCCGCGTCGAGCTGGTCCCATTTCACCGTGATGCCGACCTTCTTCAGGTCGGTGGCGATCGACGAGGCCAGGGCGTCGTTCACGATGGCGGACACCCGCGGCAGCGTGAGGGTGAATCCCTTCCCGTATCCGGCCTCGCCGAGCAGTCGCTGCGCCTTGGCCGGGTCGTGCGAGTAGTACGCGTCCAGGTTCTTGTCGTAGGCCGTGGTGTCCGGGCCGAAGATCTGGTCGGTGCTCTCGCCCCGGCCCTGCCTGATCTCGTCGAGCATCGTCCGGCGGTCCAGCGCGTAGTTGAGCGCCTGGCGCACCTTGGGCACGCGCAGCGCGGGCGTGCGCACCCCGCCGCGGTCGAAGAGGAGCAGCCCCTGGAAGTCGAAGGCGGTGTCCGTCTTGTGCAGCCGGGTGTCGGAGGCGAGGGACTGCTGCTGGTCGGCGTCCTGGACGACGGCGCTGTCGATCTGCCCGGTGCGCAGCCCGTTGACGATGGCGGTCTCGTTGTCGAACACGCTGATGGTCAGCGTCGCGAAGGGCAGGGCCTTGCCCCAGTAGTCCTTCTTGCGGGTGAACACGTACTTGTTGCCCACGGCCGTGCGGGACTTGTCCAGGGTGTAGGGGCCGGTGCCGACCGGGGTGGTCTTCAGCGAGCCTCCGTCCAGCTCGGCCGGGGCGGCCATCAGGCCGGCGGCGTCGCTCAGGTAGAACAGCAGCGCCGGGTCCGGGGCCGAGAGGTCCAGCTCGACGTGCGAGGCGTCCACGACCTTCACGCTCTTGAGCACGTCCAGGTACTTGGCGCCGCCTCCACCACCACCCTTGAAGTGCTCCAGATCGGCCTTGACCGCCTTGGCGTCGAACGCCGATCCGTCGCTGAACCGCACGCCCTCGCGCAGGGTGAGCGAGAGCCGGGTGCGGTCCTTGCTGTAGGCCCACTTGGTCGCCAGCATGGGCTGGAAACCGCCGTCGGGCGTCCGCTTGATCAGGGTGTCGTAGACCGCCTGGAAGTACGGCAGCGCACCTCCGATCGCATCGGCGGGATCCAGGCTCTGCGCGCTGGTCATCGTGGCGATGTCCAGCTCCGCCGTGCCGGCCGACGCGCCGCCCCCGCCGGCGCAGCCGGTGAGCACCAGGGCGCCCGCGACAGCGGCCGCCGTCAAGGCTCCCGGCCGAGTGATGTACGTCTTCATGCTCTCTCCGTCTGGAGGGGGCCGGACCCCGCGGGCGCCGGCGCGCGACTGAGGGCAGCGCCAGGCGCGGAACGCGCGGCAGCGCCGCCCATCGACACGAAAACCGTAATGTGATCGGTTTCTGGCCGTCAATGGCTCCGTGCGATCGCGGTGGCAGGGGCGTGCGGACGCGGAGGCCGGGGTGCGTGGACGCGGGGGAGTGGGTCGTTGGCGCGGGGGAGTGGGCCGTTGACGATAGAAACCGATCAGCGTACGGTTTTGGAGCCGGCCGGAACCGCGGAACTCTCCGGTGGAGCCGGCGTCATCAGAGCGACGGAGGAGTGCCATGGCAGGCAGGCGGCCGAACTTCCTGTTCTTCATCCCCGATCAGCTGCGGGCCGACGCGCTGGGCGCCTTCGGCAACCCCCATGTGCGCACCCCGCACCTGGACGCGCTCGCGGCCCGGGGCACCCGCTTCGACAACGCCTTCGTCCAGCATCCGGTGTGCTCGCCCAGCCGCGCCTCGTTCCTGACCGGCTGGTATCCCCACACGGGCGGCCACCGCACCCTGACCCACCTGCTCAAACCGTGGGAGCCCAACGTACTGCGCGGCCTCAAGGAGTCGGGATACCACGTCGTCTGGCCCGGCATGCGCGGTGACACGTTCGCCCCCGGTGCGACCGAACTGAGTGTGGACGAGTACGGCTTCGGTGTCCGTCCGACCACCTACCCCCTGCCCGTCACCCGGGAGACCTGGCCCGGGGGCGAGGAATGGGCACGTCTCTACTACCGGGGCCGGCGCGAGGACGACGCCGAGCGCGTCGACGCCGACGAGGCGACCGTCCGCACCGCTGAACGCTGGCTCACCGCACCGCCCGCCGACCGGCCCTGGGCGTTGTTCGTTCCCCTGATCGCCCCGCACTGCCCCTTCGAGGTGGAGGAGCCGTGGTTCTCGATGTACGACCGGGACACGATGCCCGACCCGGTCCCGGCAGCCGCACCGACCGCGGCCGCAACGACCGCGCGCGAGCCGGCCTTCATGCAGGCGATCCGTGAGCGCTTCCGCATCACGGAGACATCACCCGGCATGTGGCGTGAGGTCATCGCCACCTACTACGGCATGATCTCGCGGATGGACGGCCAACTCGGCCGCCTGGTCCGCGCACTGCGCGACAGCGGCGCCGAGGAGGACACCGTCACCTTCTTCTTCGCCGACCACGGCGAGTACCTCGGCGACTACGGCCTCATCGAGAAGTGGCCCTCCGCCCTGCACCCGTGCATCACCCGCGACCCGCTCGTCGTCTCCGGCGGCGGCCTGCCCGCCGGACAGCACACCGACGCCATGGTCGAACTCATCGACATCGTCCCCACCATCCTCGAACTCGCCGGGACCGAGCCCGGCTACCGCCAGTTCGGGCGCAGCCTCCTGCCCCTCCTGCGCGATCCCGCCGGAGCACACCGCGCGTACGCCTTCACCGAAGGCGGCTTCTCCAGGGAAGAGGAGCCGCAGCTCGAAGCGGCCGGGTTCCCCTACGACCTCAAGGCCGCGCTCCAGCACGAGAGCCCCGAACTCGTCGGCCGCGCCATCGCCGTGCGCGACACGGAATGGACGTACGTGTGGCGTCTGTACGAGCCGCCGGAGCTCTACCACCGCACCACCGATCCGCACGAGGTCACCAACCTCGCCGGCCGTCCCGGGCACGCCGAGGTCGAGACCCGCATGCAACAGGCCGTCCTGCACTGGCTGGCCGACACCGCGGACGTCATCCCCACCGCGGAGGACCCCCGCTACCCCAGCGTCGACCTCCCCGTCCCGGCGGGGCCGCCCGGGCCGGACGGGCAGGTCGAACGCGCTTCGGAGCACCTGCGCCGCGTCATGGAGCACTGGGCACGCCGGCAGAGCACGGACGACGGTGGCGGGACCACCGACGACGGTGACGAGACCACCGTTGACGGTGACGAGACTGCCGATGACGGTGACGAGACTGCCGTCGTCGGCAGCGACGACGCAGCCGATGACGGTGGCGACGACAAGGCCGACGTCCGGTCCGTCCCCGGCGGTACAAGGGCCTGAACGCCGCTGAGACCGGACCGGACCGGGCCGGGGCCGGTGCGTTCACCTGCCCGGCCGGAGGTACCGGGCCCGCGTACCGCCTCGGCCGCAGCGGGCCGTTACGCGGCGCGCCGCGTGGTGTTCAGCCAGGTGCGGTAGCGGCGCAGTGCCCGCCGCTGCCTGCGCTGTTCGGCGAGGAGGGCGATCGCCGGATGGGTGCGGGGCGTGGGGCGGCCGCCGCGGGCGATCCGGCGCAGCTGGTGGCGGACCTGGGCCATGCCCGCCGCCGAGGCGAGCGCCTTGTCGGACCAGGTCACCGGCCGCAGCTGCCGGTCGGCCTCGCGGCCGGTGTGCCGGCGGTCGGGCAGGTCGGGGGTGACGGCGAGGGCGGTGCCCATCCCGATGACCGCCACACCGCTGTCGAGGACGCGCTCGGCGGTCTCGCGCCGGGTGATGCCGCCGGCTCGTCCACGGCCTGGCCTTCCTGCACCTGGACGGCAAGCTCGACTCCTCGACCCCCGAGGCGGTGACCGTCCAGGTCGGGGCCGCCGTGCAGGCACTCTTCAAGGCCCCGGCGGCGATGCCACGCGCGGAGCAGCAGGTGAGTGGCAGGCGGCGGCCATCAGTGAGACCTTCGTGACGCGGGCCGGTCGGCCGTGCCGGTCGTCCTGGCCGGTCGGCCGAGCGCCGCGCCCCGAGCCGCCATGAGGAAGGGACGTCCCGCACATGGAGGACCACCACGACTGTCACGACCTCGTGTTCCGCACCGCCCGGGAACTCGTCGGCCTCATGACCGGCGGGCAGGTGTCGGCGCGCGAGGTGCTCGACGCCCACCTGGCACAGATCGAGCGGGTCGACCCGAAGGTCAACGCCGTGGTGACCCTGGTGCCCGAGCACGCCCGCGAGCAGGCCCGGCAAGCCGACGAGGCGATCGCCAGGGGACGCGTGCTGGGACCGCTGCACGGTCTGCCCGTACTGCACAAGGACCTGGCCGACACCGCCGGCATCCGCACCACCTACGGCTCACCGCTCGCCGCCGGGCACGTGCCGCGGCGCAACACCCTCGTGGTCCAGCGGATGATCGACGCGGGCGCGGTCAGCATGGGCAAGACCAACGTGCCGGAGTACGGCACCGGCTCACAGACGTACAACCCGCTCTTCGGCCCCACGGGCAACGCCTACGACCCCACGCTGACCTGCGGAGGCTCCTCCGGCGGCGCCGCGGTCGCGCTGGCCACGGGCATGGCGGCCCTGTGCGACGGCTCGGACATGGCGGGCTCGCTGCGCAACCCGGCGGCCTGGAACAACGTGGTGGGGCTGCGGCCCACCGCCGGGCGGGTGCCGGTGTGGCCGAACCCGATGCCGGTGTTCACCCTCGCCCAGTACGGTCCGATGGCCCGCACGGTCGGTGACGTCGCCCTGTTCATGCGGGTGATCGCCCGCCCGGACGACCGGGCGCTGATGAACCTGCCCGAGAGCGACTTCCACGCCCCGCTCGACCGCGACTTCACCGGCGTGCGCGTGGCGTGGTCCGACACGCTCGGCGGGCTTCCCGTGGACGAGCGGATCACCGCCGCCATGGCTCCGGCCCGCGCGCTGCTCCAGGACGTCCTGGGCGCGGCGGTCGAGGACGCCGAACCCGACATGACCGGCGCCGACGAAGCGTTCGGCATCATGCGCGCGGCGTACTACTGGCAGAACCACGCCGAGGACTACCGCACCCACCCCGACCAGCTCGACGAGGGCGTGCGCTGGGAGATCGCACGAGGGCGCGAGCTGACGGTGCTGGACCTGGGCCGCGCCGAGCGGCTGCGCGCCGAGGCCCACGACCGCGTGCACGCCTTCCTGGCCGCGCACGAGTTCCTGATCGCCCCGGTGGTCCAGCTGCCGCCCTTCCCCGTCGAACAGCACTGGCCGCGTGAGGTGGCGGGGGTGCCGCAGACGTACTACCGCGAATGGATGCGCGTGTGCTCGCGTATCTCGCTGACCGGCAACCCGGCGGTGTCCGTCCCCTTCTCCTTCACCCCCGAGGGGCTTCCGGTGGGCCTCCAGATCATCGGCCGCTGCGGCCGGGACTTCGCCGTCCTGCAACTCGCCCACGCGGTGGAGACCGTGACCGGCACCTGGAAGCGGCGCCCGCCGCTCGCCGCCTGATCACGTGCCGCCACCGGCGCCGCCCCATGCCGGCGGCGGCTGCACGTACGCCGACGGCTCCCGCGCGCGCAGGCCCGCGATCATGAGCGGGTGTCCTGTGTGGGAAGCTGGCCCGCTGAGGGAAGTGGGTGAGGCGAGTGGTCCACCGGCCGCGGACAGGCCGGTCCCGGCCCGGTGCGCGTGCGACGCGTGAACCGACGACGTACGCCGGGACCGCACCCGCCGAACGGGAACTCCGCCCCGCCGGCCTGGTCGACCTGCGCGGCACGCCGCCGGGACCGCCGCGCACGGTCGTCTATCCCCGGGGCGCCGTCGTCGTGGTCTCGGGCCTCCCCGGCAGCGGCAAGAGCACCTTGTTGGCACGCTGGTCGGGCACCGAGGGCGTCCAGGTGATCGAGCCGCGGGTCACGCATGTGCTGTGCGAGTCCCGGATGCCGGCGTGGCTGCCGTACGCCGTGTACCGGCCGTGGGCGCGGCTGCGGTACTTCGACTGGCTGCGCGGGGCCGTGGCATCGGGCGCGCCGCTCCTGCTGCACGACTGCGGAAGCCGCGCCTGGATGCGCACCTGGCTGCGCGCGGCGGCGCTCCGCGCGGGCCGCACCGGTGGTGTCCACCTGGTCCTCATCGACGTCGGTCCCGCCGCCGCACTGGCCGGGCAGCGGGCCCGCGGCCGGCAGGTCCCCCGGCGCACCTTCGCCCGGCACGTACGCGGACTCGGGCGGCTCCTGGCCGCGTTGGACGCCCGAGGAATCCAGGCAGCGCCCGAGGCGGCCTCCGTCGTACTGCTGGACCGGTCCTCCCGCGGTCACCTCGCGGACATCGTCTTCACCGAGGACCAGCGGACCGAGCCGTAGGCGGCCCGTCGCGGACTCCCGTGCTCCGACGGGCAGGCGTACGCGACCTCCGTGGAGACCAGCGCCTACCTGGCGCCCGGACACGGGGGACGCGGCGTCGGCAGCCTGCTGTACGCCTCGCTGTTCGAGATCCTGGAGCAGGAGGACGTCCACCTGGCGCTCGCCGGAATGACCGTGCCCAACGAAGCGTCACGCCGCCCGCACGAACGTTTCGGGTTCCGTCCCGTGGGCGTCTACGAGCAGGTCGGGCGGAAGTTCGGCGCGTTCTGGGACGTGGCCTGGTTCCAGAAGACACGGTCCTGACGCCGACCCCACACCGCCCGAACAGGTAGGTCCGGCTGATCAGGAGGGATCAGCCGATCAGACGGTGTGTCAGCGCCATCAGGCGTCTCTGGCAGTGCCCGGCGCGGGAACGGGAGTAGGTGCCGGGCCTGGTGTCGCCGCCACCAGGCCCAGCGGGCCACATCCGTCACGCGCCCCCGGACGTCATGTCCGGCGGTCAGACTCCGAGCAGGTCGGTGAGGTCGTCGGCGTGCTCCTCCTCCTCTTCGAGGATCGACTCCATCAGCCGGCGGGTGGTGGGGTCCTGGTCGCCCAGCCAGCGGATGATCTCCTGGTAGGTGGAGATGACGATCCGTTCCGCGAGCAGGTTGTCCTTCAGCATCGCGTCGAGGTCGTCGTGCGGCGGCGTGGTGTAGTCGGTGTGGGAGCGCTGCATCAGCGTGGCGGGGTCGAAGTCGGGGTCGGCGCCGAGCTGGGAGATGCGCTCGGCGGCACGGATGGCGTGCTGCAGCTCCTCGGCGGCGTGCTCGGTGAACTCCGCCGACACCTGGGCACGGTCGATGCCGACCGCCGCGATCGCGTGGCGGGTGTACCGCAGCCAGCACACCACCTCCGTGGCGACCACGTCGTTGAGGACGGCGATGACCCGGTCCTTGTCCAGCCCGTAGGTGTTGGTGACCGGGCCTGCGTCCATCTTCTTCTGGGCCTCTTCGCGGATCCTGGTGACGTCCAGGACGAATGAGTTGTCACTCATGTGTGTCCGATCCTCTGTTCGCTCCTGCGGTCGGCAGCACACCCTTGCCCGCACCGGCCGTGCCGCCTCACGCGGTGGGCCGCAGAATGACCTGTTCGAGGCAACCTCACCGGCGCGAATGCGCCGCCCCGCCCGCGCCGGAACGCTCCCGCGGGCGGCGGGGGAGTGGATCCCCCGCCGCCCGCGCGGTCGTGCCCCGCCCGCCCTGGGCGGACCGCCGGCCCGGCCGGTCAGTGTCCGGCGGAGCCCTCGTGGCGCGCGTGGCGCGGGAGGAGGAAGGCGAGGAGGAAGGTCAGCGCGAGCATGCCGTCGACGATCCACAGCACCGTCTGCATGACGGAGCCGAAACCGCTGCGGAAGGCGGACGACACGGCCGTCTCCAGCGCGGCGGGTATCCGGGCGCCGGCCTCGGGCGAGGTCACCGCGGACCGGGTGTCCTTCTCCAGTCGCGCACAGGAGGCCGGGGTCGCGGCGGGGTCCTTGGCCACGGCGCGGTCCGGGGCGCAGGCCCGCAGGTCCGCGATGACACGGTCCTGCGCCGAGGGCGCGACGTGCGCGGCGGCCAGCTGCCCGCGCAGGCCGTCGGAGTGGTGGTCGACGGCGGTGGCGATCCCGCCGCCGAGCAGGCCGAAGAACACCGTGCCGAGGATGGCCACACCGAAGGCGCCGCCGAGCTGCTGCATGGCGGTCATCGTGCCGGACGCCGAACCCGTCTCGTGCTGTTCGACGCTGGCGAGCACGATCTCGAAGAACGGCGCCATCAGCAGGCCCATGCCGATGCCCGTGACGAGCAGGGCCGGCAGCAGCTGCCAGGGCCCGACCCCGCTGCCCACCAGATGCAGGGTCAGCCACACCCCGAACACACCGAGCGCCATGACCAGCGCGCCGGCCTGGAGGACGGCCCGTCCGAACCGGGCGACGCCCTGGGAGAGGCCGAAGCCGACGATCATGCCGCCCGACCAGGGCACCATCACCAGTCCGGCCTTGAGCGGCGAGTAGCCGAGGCCGATCTGGGTGTAGAGGTTGAAGACCAGCATGAAGCCCTGCATGGTCGAGAAGAAGACCAGGCCGAGGGCCATGCCGCCGCTGAAGCCGCGCTTGCGGAAGAGGCTGGGGACGACCAGCGGGTCCCGGCCGGCCCTGCTGCGCCGCGACTCGTACCGGGCGAAGGAGGCGAAGACGGCCAGCGAGGCGGCCATCATCACGAACGTCCACGCGGGCCAGTCGTACTCCCGGCCCTGGACCAGCGGGAAGATGAGGAGCAGTGCGGCCAGCGAGACCAGGAGCATGCCGACGATGTCCAGGCGCGGCCTGGTCTCCGACCGCCCCTTGGGCAGGAAGCGCACGGCCCCGACGAGAGCCGCGGCGCCCAGCGGCAGGTTGATCAGGAAGATCATGCGCCAGCCGGTGCCGAGGTAGTCGGCGTCCACCAGCCAGCCCGCCAGGATCGGCCCGCACACCGCGGACAGCCCCATGACCGGGCCGAACATGCCGAACGCCTTCTGCGACTCCTTCGGCGGGAACATCTCCTTGATCATGCCGAGGCCCTGCGGCAGCATCACCGCGCCGAACAGGCCCTGCAGGACGCGCGAGGTGATCAGCATCCAGGGCGTCACGGACACGGCGCACAGCAGCGAACCCAGCGTGAAGCCGGCGGCCCCCACCAGGAACATGCGCCGGCGCCCGTGGATGTCCCCGAGCCGGCCGCCGGTGACGAGCCCGACCGCCATCGAGAGGGTGTACGCGGCGGCGAGCCACTGCAGGGTGGAGGCGCCGCCGCCGATGTCGGCCCGTATGGAGGGACCGGCGATGTTGGTGACCACGGCGTCGAGGAGGTCCATCACCTCGGCCGCGAGGATGACGAAGAGCGCTGCCCAGCGCCACCGGTAGGGCGCTGGTGAGTCGGCGGGCGTCTCGACGGACGCGACACCGGTGGTGGACATGGGGACTCCTCGTGGGTCATGGGTCGTAGGGAAGGGAGGCGGAGAACGGTGTTCACCGTAGCAGAACACCGCTCACCAGGAGAACGGCGTTCATCAAGATATAGCGCAAAGTGATGGCGACGACAAGATATATCGCGTCTGTGGTCGAGGGGTCCGGGAGAACACTGTTCTCCCGGCGCCTAGACTGCAGGGATGAGCGACGCGGCCGCCGGTACCCCCAGCCCCCCTCCGCCGTCCCCGTGGGAGCGCGCGCGCCCGGCGCGCACTCCCGCCGCCCCCGCGCGGGCGCCGCTGTCACGCGACCGGGTCGTCGAGGCGGCCTTCACCGTGCTGGACCGCCAGGGACTCGACGGCCTGTCGATGCGTCAGGTGGCCGCCGAACTGGGGGTCACGGTCTCCGCCCTCTACGCCCACGTCAGCTCCAAGGACGACCTCCTGGAGCTGATGTACGCGCGGCTCTTCGTCGGGTACGGGCTGCCCGTCCCCGACCCGCGGCGGTGGCAGGAGCAGGTGCGGGACTACGCCCGCACCGCGCGCAAGCGCCTGCTGTCCCACCGGGACATGGCCAGGATCTCCATGGCCTACGTCCCCTTCACCGCCGAACTGCTGCCGCATGTCGAGGCGCTGCTCGCCGTCTTCCGCACCGCGGGGCTGCCCGACCGCATCGCGGCCGAAGCCGGCGACATCATCTCCACCTACATCGACGGGTTCGTCCTGGAGGAGGAGATGTGGCGGGACCGGGCCGTACGGCAGGGCGGGGACGACTCCTCGCCGGCCCGGCCCGACGTGCACGTCATGGCGGACGAGATGCAGCACTACTTCGCGACCCTGCCCGAGGCCGACTTCCCCCATCTGCGGGCCCTGGCGGGGCTGATGGTGACGGACTCCAACGACGCCAGGTTCGACATCGGCCTGGAGATCATCCTGCGCGGCCTGGCGAGCTATCTGCCCGAGGCGCAGGCGCCCGCCGCCCCGGACGCCGGCCCCGCGTCCGGAACCGGTTCCCGGAGCGCACCCGACGCCTGAGCGGAGGCGCCGGGGCGCCGGGCCAGTTCCGCGCGGGCGCGGGAGGCCGCGCCGACCGCGACCGCGTCGCCGCCGAGACCGGCCCGGACCAGCCGCACCGGCTGCCCGCTGACCGGCGGCTCCTCGGCCAGCACTCGCCGGATCGCCGGCTCCAGGAGGTCCCACGCGCCGGTGACACCGCCGCCTAGCACCGCGGTGGTCACGTCCACCAGCCCCGCGGTCATCAGGAGTGCCCGGCCGATCCCCGTCCCGGCCGCTTCGAAGACGGCGCGTGCCTCGGCGTCGCCGCCCCGGGCCGCCGCGGCGACCTCCCGCGCCGTACCGGAGCGGCCGGTCCGCTCGCGGTAGCGTGCCGCGACGGAGCGGCCGGCGGCCAGCGTCTCCAGATGGCCGCGGCCGCCGCACGAGCAGGGCAGCGCGCCGAAACCGGGAATGTGCCCGATCTCGCCCGCCGCGCCGTGCGGCCCGTCCAGCAGCGCGCCGCCCAGCCACAGCGCGCCGCCGACCCCGGTGCCCAGGGTCATGCCCAGGACGTCGGGCTCGCCCGCGACGGCACCGCCGGTGACCTCGCCGCGCAGGAAGGCGTTGACGTCGTTGTCCAGGAAGGCCGGGACGCCGAGCGCGGCCTCCAGGGTGGCGGTCACCTCGAACCCGGCCCAGTCGCGGAAGGAGTCGCTGGCCGCCACGACGCGTCCGGCCCGCGCGTCCACCACCCCGGCCGCCCCGACCCCGACGCCGAGCAGCCGGGCCGGCCGCCGGTCCAGCAGCCCGCGCAGCCCGCCGAGGACCGCGTCCAGCATGGCCGGGCCGCCGGCCGGGGTGGCGGTCTCGAAGCGGTCCAGCACGGCGAGTCCGGGCGTGCACAGCAGGACCTGGGTGGTGGTGCCGCCGATGTCCACGCCGGCGTAGACCGCACCGGACCGGTGGGCCGGCCCGCGCGTGCCGGTACCGCTCACGCCTGCGCTCCCGTCCGGTCCCCGGCGCCGGTGTCCTCACCGGTGTCGTCGGCGAGTCCGGCGGCCTGCCGCTCCGCGCGGCGCCGGCGCTGCACGGCGGGGTCCGGCACCGGCACCGCGGCCAGCAGGCGCCGGGTGTAGTCGCTGCGCGGGCGCAGCAGGGCCGACGCGGTGCGGCCCTGCTCCTCGATCCGGCCGCCGCGCATCACCACCACCCGCTGGGCGAACCGCTGCACCACCGCCAGGTCGTGCGAGACGAACAGGCAGGCGAAACCGAGTTCGGACTGCAGTTCCGAGAGCACGTCCAGCACCGCTTCCTGCACGCTGACGTCCAGCGCGCTGGTCGGCTCGTCGGCGACCAGCAGCCGCGGCTCCAGGACCAGCGCCCGGGCCAGGCTCACCCGCTGGCGCTGCCCGCCGGAGAGTTCGCGCGGCGCGCGGTCGGCCAGCGCGCGCGGCAGGCGCACCCGCTCCAGCGCCTCCTCCACCCGGGCCCGGCGCTCCCGGCCGGACAGTGCGCGCCGGTGCACGCGCAGCGGTTCGGCGACGCATTCCGCGACGCTCATCCGGGCGTCCAGGGAGGCCACCGGGTCCTGCAGCACCACCCCGATGCCGGAGCGCAGCGCACGCCGGGCGCGTGCCCGGGTACGGCGCAGATCGGTGCCGAACAGCTCGACGGTGCCCGCGGAGGGCGGGATGAGGCCGAGCGCGACGCGGGCCGCGGTGGACTTCCCCGAGCCCGACTCCCCGACCAGGCCGACCGTCTCGCCGGGGCGCACCGCGATCGAGACGTCCTGGAGGGCGTGCACCGCGCCGCGGCCGCGGCCGAAGACCACCGAGACCCCGCGCAGATCGACCACCGGTGCCACGACCGGCTCCTGCTCCTGACCCTGTTCCTGTTCCTGTTCCTGCTCGGGCATCGGCTCCGGTGGTGTGCCGGGCTCCGCGACCGCGAGGCGGGGCACCGCCGCGAGCAGCCGCTTGGTGTACTCGTGGGTGGGGCGCAGCAGGACGTCCGCCACGGGCCCGGTCTCGACCAGCCGGCCCTGGAACATCACCGCCACCCGGTCGGCGAAGTCCGCCACCACGCCCATGTTGTGGGTGACCAGCAGCACCCCCGTGCCCGCCTCGACCGCCAGCCGGCGCAGCAGGTCCAGGATCTCCGCCTGGACGGTCACGTCCAGCGCGGTGGTCGGCTCGTCCGCGATCAGCAGGGCGGGCCGGTTGGCGATGGCCATCGCGATGACCACCCGCTGCCGCTGGCCGCCGGACAGCTCGAACGGGTAGGCGGCGGCCCGGCGTTCGGGCTCCGGGATGCCGACCTTGCGCAGCAGTTCGACGGCCTCCCGCCGGGCCTCGGCCGCCGGGACCCTGCGGTGGTTGCGGATCACCTCGGCGATCTGCGTGCCGATCCGGGCGAGCGGGTCCAGTGCGGTGGCCGGCTCCTGGAAGACCATGGACGCGGTACGGCCGCGCAGGCCCGCCAGTTCCGGTTCGCTCGCGGAGACCACGTCGGTCCCGGCGATCGTCGCCCGGCCGGTGGCGCGGGCGTTGCCCGGCAGCAGTCCCATCGCGGCCAGCGCCACGGTGGACTTGCCGGAGCCGGACTCACCGACCAGCGCCAGCGTCTCGCCGGGCCCCACCTGGAGCGACACGCCGCGCACGGCGGGCACCTCGCCGCTCTCCGTGCCGAAGACCACGTCCAGCTCGTCCAGCCGGAGGATCGGCTCGCTCATCCCCGCCCCCTCACGTCGAAGGCGTCGCGCAGTCCGTCACCGATGGCGTTGAACGCGCAGACGACCAGGATGACCGCCAGGCCGGGCGGCACGATCAGCCACCAGCGCCCGGAATAGGCGGCGGTGAGGCCCGCGGAGAGCATGCCGCCCCAGTCCGTGGACGGCGGCTGCACCCCGAGGCCGAGATAGGACACGTAGGCGACCAGCAAGATCGCGTCGGCCACCTGGAAGGTCGCGGCGACCACGATGGTGGAGACCGAGTTGGGCAGGATGTGCCGGCCGATCGCCCGGCCGTGGCCGCCGCCGATCGCGCGCAGCGTCAGGACGTAGTCCCGGTTCTTCAGGCTGAGCGTCTCGGCCCGCATCAGCCGGGACGGCACCAGCCAGGAGACCAGGCCCAGGATGACCACCAGGCCCCGGACGCCGGGTGTGGAGATGGCCGAGACGACCAGCAGGATGAACAGCGCCGGGATGGCGATGCCCGCGTCGACCACCCGCATCATCACCGCCTCGATCCAGCCGCCCGCGTAACCGGCGACGGAACCCCACAGCGTGCCGATCACGGTGGCCAGCAGCCCGGCCGCCAGGCCCACCAGCAGCGAGACGCGGCCGCCGTACATCAGCCGGCCCAGCTCGTCGTGGCCGACCGCGTCGGTGCCCAGCAGATGCCCGGCGCCGGGCGCCAGGTTCACGTGGGCGAGGTCGGTGTGGGTCTGCTTCGTGACGTAGAGGAAGGGGCCGGCGAAGCAGAACAGCAGGAAGAGCACGACCACCGCGAGGCCGATCACGGCCAGCCGGTTCCGGGCGAACCTGCGCAGCACCAGTCGGGCCCCGGAGACCGCGGCCGGGGAGCGGGACGTGTCCCCGGTCGCCCCGGTGCCGGGCACCTGGCCCGGCTGCAGAACGGCGCTCATGCGCGACCTGCCTTCACTCGTGGGTCGATGATCCGCTGGACGATGTCGGCGAGCAGGGTGCCGACCACCGTCGCCACCGAGATGACCAGCACGCAGCCGAGCAGCACCGGATAGTCCGAGGACTGCGCGGCGGTCCAGAACAGCAGGCCCATCCCGGGGTAGTTGAAGAGCTGTTCGACGACCAGGGCGCCGCCGAAGAGCACCGGCACGTAGTAGCCGAGCATCGCCACCACCGGGGTCAGCGAGTTGCGGAAGACGTGCCGCCACAGGATCGACCGCTGCCGGGCGCCGCCGGCGCGCGCGGTGCGCACATAGTCCTCGGAGAGGTTCTCCAGGGTGGCGGCGCGCATGTAGCGGCTGAACACCGCGATCATCGAGGCGGCGCCGGTGACGATCGGCAGCACCATCCCGGCCGGATCGCCGAGCACCTGCCCGAGGGTCTCGCCCTGGGGCGCCTGGGGCGGGAACCACGGCAGGACCTGGCTGAACACCAGCACGAGGACCAGCCCGAGGAAGTACACCGGGGTCGCGTACGCGACGAAGCCCAGCGTGGTGACGGCGTAGTCCACCGGCTTGTTGCGCCGGACGGCCTGCCACATCCCGAGGGGGATCGCCAGCAGCAGCCCGACGAGCGCCGAGAGCACGGTGAGCACCAGGGTCTTCGGCAGCCGCTGGGTGATCAGCTGGGAGACCGACTCGTTGAGCGTGTACGAGGTGCCCAGGTCGCCGTGGAGGAGCCGGCCCAGGTAGTAGGCGTACTGCACGGGCAGCGGACGGTCCAGGCCCTGGGCGTGGTCGAAGGCGGTGATCTGCTGGGCGGTGGCCTGCGGGCCGAGGATGCCCCGGCCGGGTCCGCCGGGCAGGGAATGCAGGAGGCAGAAGACCACCACCGTCACGATGAAGATCACCGCGACGGCCTGCAGGACACGTCGGGTCAGATAGAGGAGGGTAGCCATGTGGGTTCCGATCACTTCCCGGTCCACTTCCACTGCGCGGGATGGAAGTTGGCCAGCGAGTCCTGGGCGAAGCCGCCGAGGCCGTTCCTGATGACCGAGATCTGGTAGTCGGGCTCCGGCAGCCAGATCACCGGCAGGTTCCGGGCGAGCGCCGCGCTGTAGTCCCGTACCGCCTGGGTGGAGCCGGAGGTGGTCGAGGTGGTGATGAGCGCGTCGTCCGCCGCGTTCGAGTAGCCGCCGAAGTTGGAGCCGCCCTTGCTCTGGAAGAGCGAGTCGCCGGTCGGGAAGGGCGGGAAGTACCAGCTGCCCGCGGTGCCGAAGTAGGACAGCTGCCAGGAGCAGATGGGCTGGTCGGCGGTGCAGGCCGGGGTCTGCGAGAGCACCGAGTTGACCGGGGCGGTCTTGATGGACAGCCCGATCCCGGTGTCGGAGAGCATCGACTGCAGGGCGCTGAGCATGTTGTCGGTCACCGTGGAGCCGGACTGGGCGAGCACCCGCATCCTGAACTCGGTGCCCCGGGCCACCCCGGCCCCGCACTGGTGGTCGCCGGTGCCGGCGTCGGTGCAGGTCATCACGTTGTGCCGGAGGGTCCAGCCGTGGCCGGTGAGCAGTGCCCCGGCCTTGGCGGTGGAGTACGGATAGGGGTTGTCCCGCTGGGCCGGTGACAGGAACACCGAGGACTGCGCCTGCGGCACGGGGCCGTAGCCGGGGACGGCCGTGCCGTTGTAGATGGCCTTGGCCAGGGCGGCCTGGTCGATGGAGGTCTGGATCGCCTGCCGGGCGTAGAGCTGCTTGAAGACCGCGCCCATGGCCGGGTTGGCGAAGTTGTAGGGCATGTAGGTGATCGCCCAGCCGGACCACGGCTTGACCGTGTAACCCTGCTTGCTGAACGAGGACTTGAGGCCGAGGTCGGAGACGTCCAG
The DNA here is from genome assembly GCF_040644175.1 of Streptomyces sp. NPDC047017. NCBI lineage: Bacteria > Bacillati > Actinomycetota > Actinomycetes > Kitasatosporales > Streptomycetaceae > Streptomyces > Streptomyces sp. NPDC047017. The sequence continues at coordinate 278,888 of NZ_JBEYVW010000003.1, forward strand.
ATAGCCGTAGTCGACCTGCCCGGCGCGCAGCGCGTTCTCCTCGGCCGCCGGGGTGGTGAACGGCAGCAGGTTCACCGTGCGGATGCCCGGCTTCTCGCCGCCGTCGTACGCGGGGTTGGCGGTCAGCCGGACATGTCCCGAGGTGGTGAAGGACGAGACCGAGTAGGGGCCGTCGATGGTCTTCCACAGCGGGTCGGTGGCGTAGCGGGAGATGTTCCCGGCCGCGCTGTTGAGGAAGTCCCACACCCGCTTGGCACCGGCCGGGGTCCGGTCGGCGTCGGAGACCGCGGCCGAGGCACCGGTCCGGTCCCAGGCGTGCTGGGGCAGCGGGATGATCAGCGACAGCTCGTTGCCCAGCATCCACTGGGAGTTGTACGCCTTGTCGAAGGTGAGCGTGAAGTGGTGGTCGTCGGCGGCCTTCAGCGAGGTCCAGTTGTCCGGCGCACGGCCCGGGTTGTAGTTGGCCCACTGCGCCTTGTTCGCCTTGACCAGGTTGTACCAGAACTCGACGTCGCGGGAGGTCACCGGTGTGCCGTCGCTCCAGTGCCGGTCGCCGAGGGTGATCGTGACGCTCCGGCCGTCGGCGGCGAAGTCGGCCGCGGTGGCCACCGAGGCGGCCTTGTTCCAGCCGATCGCGCCGGTGGACCCGTCGTAGGCGACCAGCGGTTCCCACAGCGTGGCGGCGATGGAGGCGTTGTTGGTGTTGAGATGGCCCGCGGTGCCGACCGGCAGGATCCAGTTGGGCGTGAAGTTGGCCGGCAGCGCGTAGTTGACGGAGTCGGTGGACGCGGACGACGAGCCGCGGTAGCCGGCGCAGCCCGCGAGCAGTGCGCCCACCGAGACGGCGGTGCCCGCGACGAGCGCCATACGGCGCGGCACGATGCGCGCAGGGGACATGACCCTCCTCATCAGGGGAACGGCCCGGAACGGGGTGGGGCCAGTCAACGGCGCGGCAACCGGAATGAACAGAAGCACCGGCATAACAAGTTTGTTTCATCGTTTTCGAAAAAAGTCGGGCTCCCCGCCCATGTACCGGCCCTGAGCTGCGGTGATCGAGCGAGGGCGGGTGAGAGGTGAGTGCCGGGGCTGCCGCAGCACCTGTTCCCCGGCGGGGGAGTCGGGCGTAACGTCGGCGCCACCGTCCCCGTTCCGGAAGTCCTGCCGCCCATGACTGAAAAAAGTGACCGCCGTTCTCTGGCCTCGCGTGCGCTGGAGCTGATCGCCTCCGGGCAGGCCGCTTCGCGCACCGAACTCGCCGCCCTGCTGGGCGCGGCGCCCTCGACGGTGTCACTGACGGTCGGACAGCTCGTGGACCGGGGGCTGGTCACCGAGCGCGGCACCCGGGCCTCCACCGGCGGACGCCCGCGCAAGGTGCTGCGGCTGGCCGGCGGCGACGAGTTCGCGCTCGCCGCGGACCTCGGCGGCCGCCATGCCCGGATCGGCGCGGTGCTCCCCGACGGCACCCTGGCCGGCACCGCCACCGTGCCGTTCGCGATCGGCGAGGGACCCGAGACCGCGCTGGACGGACTCGCCGGCACCCTGGAGGCCCTTGCCGAACAGCGCGGACGCCCGCTGCTGCGCGGCGTCGGCCTGTCCCTGCCCGGCCCGGTCGACCTCACCACCGGCAGCGCCATGCTGCCCTCCCGGATGCCCGGCTGGAACAACTTCCCGGTCACCGCCTGGCTGGAGGACCGCTTCGGCGTGCCGGCGGCCGTCGACAACGACGCCAACTGCATGGCCGCGGGTGAACACTCGGTGCGCCCGGCCGAGCGGAAGCAGTCCATCATGGTCAAGATCGGCTCCGCGATCGGCGCCGGGATCATCGCGGACGGCCGGCTCTACCGCGGTGCGACCGGCGCCGCCGGCGACATCACCCACGTCCGCATCGAAGGCGCGGGCGACATCGTCTGCTCCTGCGGCAACACCGGCTGCCTGGAGACCGTCGCCTCCGGCGCGGCGCTCGTGCGGGTCCTGGCCGAGAGCGGCGCCGACGTGCACACCCTGGAGGACGTGGTGCGGCTGGTGGACGAGAGCGACCCGGAGGCCACCCGCGCGGTCCGCCGGGCCGGCCGCTACCTCGGCACGGTGCTCTCCGCCAACGTCAACTTCTTCAACCCGGACGCCGTCTACCTCGGCGGCATCCTGTCCACCCTGGAACCCTTCGTCGCCGCCGTGCGCAGCCAGCTCTACGCCGGCTGCCATCCGCTGGTCACCAAGCACCTGGTGATCGAGAGCGCCGGCCTGGGCGCGGACGCCGGACTCGTCGGCGCCGGACGCTTCGCCCTGCAACGCGCGCTCGAACGCAGCCTCCAGCACACCTGAACCGCCCCGCCCACCGCACGAGGAGCCATGTCACAACCCCGCACCGCCGTCAGCCGCCCGGTGATCGCCATCGCCGGGCTGGGCATCGAGTCCTCGACCTTCTCCCCGGCGCGCACCGCGGCGCCCGCCTTCCATCCGCAGCGCGGCGACGAGGTGCTCGGCCGCTATCCGTTCCTCGCCCCCGGGCAGCCGCTGCGCGAGGCCGCCGAGTGGCACGGCGCGCTGGTCGGCAAGGCGCTGCCCGGCGGCACGGTGACCGCCGGGGCGTTCGCCGAACTGGCCGACGACCTGATCGAGCGGCTGACCGCCACACCACGCCTGGACGGCCTGTGGTTCGACATCCACGGCGCCATGACCGTGGAGGGCCTGGACGACGCGGAGTCCGTGCTGCTGGGCTGGATCCGCGAGGCCGTCGGACCGGACGTGATCGTCTCCACCTCCATGGACCTGCACGGCAACGTCTCCCGCGAACTGGTCCACCGCAGCGACCTGATCACCTGCTACCGGATGGCCCCGCACGAGGACCACATGGAGACCAAGGAACGCGCCGCCCGGAATCTGGTACGGCTCCTGGCCACTGGCGCGCCCCGCCCGGTCAAGGCATGGGTGCCGGTCCCGGTGCTGCTCGCCGGGGAGCAGACCTCCACCCGGCTGGAGCCCGCCAAGAGCGTCTACGCGGCCGTCGACGAGGTCGAGGTGGCCGAAGGCGTCGTCGACGCGGCGATCTGGGTCGGCTACGCCTGGGCCGACGAGCCGCGCAACCGGGCCGCGGTGGTCGTCACCGGCCCCTCGGAGCCCGCCGTCACGGCCGGGGCCGAGCGGCTGGCCCGCGGCTTCTGGGACGCCCGCCGGGAATTCGCCTTCGTCGCGCCCACCGGCTCACTGGACGAGTGCCTCGACGACGCCCTCGCCGCCCCCGCGACGGCCCGGCCGTACTTCATCAGCGACAGCGGCGACAACCCGACCGCCGGCGGCGCCGGAGACGTCACCTGGGGGCTCCACCGGGTGCTCGCCCGGCCCGAGTTCACCTCCCCGGACGGCCCGACCGTCATCTACGCCTCGGTGCCCGGCCCGGCCGCGGTGGACGCCGCGGTGCGCGCGGGCGTCGGCGCGACCGTCACCGTCACCGCCGGTGCGGAGGTGGACGACCGGCACGCCGGACCGGTCACCCTGACCGGAGTGGTGCACGCGGTCAAGCACGGCGACCGGGACGCCGGGACCGAGGTCGTGATCCGCGTCGGCGGCGTCCACGCGATCCTCACCCGGCTGCGCAAGCCGTACCACCACGAGCACGACTTCACCGACCTGGACCTCGACCCGCGCGCCGCCGATCTGGTGATCGTCAAGATCGGCTACCTGGAGCCGGAGCTGTTCGACATGGCCGCCGGCTGGAAGCTGGCGCTCACCCCCGGCGGGGTGGACCAGGACCTGCTCCGGCTCGGGCACCACCGCATCCGCCGCCCGATGTTCCCCTTCGACGCGGACATGCCGGACCCGGACCTGACGGCCCGTGTCGTCCCGCCGTCGAACGAGCCGCTGACCGGCCGCGACGAATGATGCACGGTTGATGCGCGGTCCCGTGCCCCGGACATGGCGAGGCCCCGGGGCGGAGGGGGACCGCCCCGGGGCCGGCTCGTCGCCGCGTCCGCGGCGCCGCTCAGCGAACGGTCACGTTGAAGACCGGTGACGCCGTGCTGCCGCTGACGATGCGCAGGTCGTTCTTGCCCTTCAGCCCGAGCTTGACACCGAGCGAGTAGGAGCCGGTCCGCGACGTGTTCACGGACGCGGGCAGGCTCACCCACTGGTTGTGCTGCTTCTGCTGGAGGGTCACCTTGCTGCCCGCCTTGAGCCCGGTGGTCTGGCCCGTGACCCGGAACAGCTGCCAGGCGTTGACCGTGGACACCGACGGCTTGGCGGTGATCGCGGCCTTGGCGGCCGCCTGCTGGGCGGCGGCGGGCGCCGCGGAGTGCGCGACGGGGGTGGCGGGGGTGGCCGCCATCGCGGTGCCCGCGAGGGCGAGGGAGGCCGCACCGAGAACACCGACGACCGCTGTGCGCAGGGCGCGCCGCTTCGAGACCATCACAGAATTGCCCCTTCCATGGTGAGAAAAGCTCTTCGCGGCAATCGCCGCGTACCTTCCGTTTGCCGTGTTCACTAGGGATGACGACACAGAGCGGGGAGGCGTTCATCGGCGGATTGTCCCTGCCTTGTAACAGCCGGACGGGGGTGACCGGTGTGACCGGCCGGGGCGCGGGCAAATTCGGTGGCGTGCGCGGAACGGGGTGTCCATCCTGGTTGCCGTGCAAGAACCCAGATACCGGATCCGAGCCGTCCACACCGAGTCCACGATCACCGTCTACCAGGCCTACACCCCGGGGATCGGCCTGCCGGCGGCCAGGAAGGGCCGGTTCCCGGCTGCCTGGAAGCGGGACCGGATGACCTGGATCAAGCCGTCGTTCCTGTGGATGATGTACCGCTGCGGATGGGGCACCAAGGAGGGGCAGGAGACCGTCCTCGCCGTCGAGATCTCCCGCGAGGGCTTCGAGTGGGCCCTTGAGCACGCCTGCCTGTCGCACTACGAGCAGGGGCTGCACACCGACCCCGGCACCTGGAAACGGCAGCTGAAGCGGGCCCCGGCCCGTGTGCAGTGGGACCCCGAACGGGATCTGCTGCTGCGGCCGCTGGCCCATCGGTCGCTCCAACTCGGCCTCGCCGGCGAGGCGGCACGGCGCTACGCCGACCAGTGGACGGTGTCCATCACCGACGTCACGCCGCTCGCCCACGCGGTGCACGCCCACGTGAGGGACGGCGACCTGGAGGCCGCCCACCGGCTCCTGCCGGAGGAACGCCCCTACCCCGTGGCGGAAGGGGCCTTGGCACATCTGCACCGGTGAGCCGGGCAGTGCACGGCGGGAGCGAAGAGGACCGGAGGGGATCGGAGAGACCCGTACGCCCCGGTCCCGTCCTCAGCTGTGGCTGAGGACGTTGACCACGCGGCCGTCGGGGTCGCGGACGAAGAAGCGGCGCACGCCCCACTCCTCGTCGACCAGCGGATGGACGATCTCCGCGCCGCGTTCCCGCATGGCCTCGTACACGGCGTCCACGTCCTCGACCTCGATGCTCATGTCCGGGATGACCGGTGCCGTCTGGTCCTCGGTCATCACACTGACCTGGACGGCGGGGTTCTCGGCGGACGCCAGGGTCATGATCCAGCCGTGGTTCATGACTTCCTCGAAGCCCAGGACGCCGTAGAACTGCGCGCTCTTGTCGAACGACTGCGACTGGATGTTGGGAACGACACGGCGGACATGCATCTCGCGGCTCCGGTGGTCGGGTCGGACGCGGCTGGACCGGGCCAGCCTAGCCGCTGCGGCGGCGGACCGCGGGCAGACCGAGCGGCCCGGCGCGGATCTTTCCGGGGTCTGTCCCTTCGCGGCCGAAACACCGCGCGGGGGAATTGAATGGCCCGGCCAAGGCCAGGAAACCCCACCCGTGCGGGAGACTCGATGCGGTTGACCACGTCCCAGGGCGCAAGTGTGCCGGAGAGCGCCGTCACCGAGCTGCGCGAACGGCTGCGCGGCCCCGTCATCACCGAGGAGGACCAGGAATACCCGGCCGCCAAGGCCATCTGGAACGCCTACTTCGAACGACGCCCGGGCGCGATCGTGCGGGTCCAGGGCGCCGCCGACGTGATCACCGCCGTGCGGTTCGCCAAGGAGCACGACATCCTGCTCGCGGTCACCGGCGGCGGCCACTGCTTCGCCGGCACCGGCAGCTGCGAGGGCGGCCTCGTCATCGACACCTCCGCGCTCAAGGGCATCAGGGTCGACCCCGAGCGGCGTACCGTGCAGGCCCAGCCCGGCCTGGTGCAGGGTGAGTTCGACGCCGAGACGATGCACTTCGGACTCGCGGTGACCGGCTCGCAGGAGTCGTACATCGGCATCGGCGGCATGACCCTGGGCGGCGGGCTCGGCTGGCTGGGCCGCTACCGGGGGCTGCTGGTGGACAACCTGCTGTCCGCCGACATCGTGCTCGCCAGCGGCGAGGTGCGCCGGGCCAGCCCCGAGGACGACGCCGACCTGTTCTGGGCGATCCGCGGCGGCGGCGGCAACTTCGGCGTGGCCACCGCCTTCGAGTACAAGCTCCACCCGCAGGGCGACTGCCTGGCCGGGCTGCTGGCCTTCCCGGTCGCCGAGACCGGTGCCGTGGCCCGCCGGCTGGGGGAGTTCAACGAGAGCGCGCCGGACGCGCTGACCACCTCGTTCGCCTTCCTCACCGTGGACGGTGAACCGGCCGTCGGTCTCGGCTACGTCCACGCCGACACCTCGGCCGGAGCCGAGGAGGCGGTGGCACCGCTGGCCGGTCTCGGCCAGAAGCCGCTGCTCAACCATGTCGGCCGGATGCCGTACCTCGCCGTGCAGCGGATGCTGGACGACAACACGGTGGCGGGCCGCCGCCTGTACGCGCGCTCCTTCCACATGGCCGAACTGCACCCCGAGGCCGTGGAGATCCTCGGCGACGGCTACGCCACCAACCCCTCGCCGCTGTCCCTGGTCGGCGGCGGCCTGATGGGCGGCGTGATGGCGCAACTGCCGCCGGAGACCACGGCGTTCCCGCACCGCGAGGGATATCTCGTCAGCGTGCTCAGCCAATGGGAGGACGAGAGCGAGGACCAGCAGAACATCGAGTGGACACAGGACGTGTACGAACGCGTCCTGCCCTACACGACAGGCGGGGTGTACGTGAACCACCTCGGCGACGACGGCCCGCAGCGGGTGGCCGACGCCTACGGGGTGAACTATCCGCGCCTGCGCACCCTCAAGGCGGCCTACGACCCGGAGAACGTGTTCCGGGTGAACCACAACATCCTTCCGGCCGACTGACACGCACGGCACGCGAAGAGAGAGCGGCCGGTGGACCCGCAGCCAGCGGGACCACCGGCCGCTGCGTGACGTCGGTGCCACGACGTCGTTCCGGTGGGGACGAGGCGGGGCCTGGCCGGCCGCCATCGGCGCCGGGCCGGGCCGCACCGGGCCCGGCCGGGGGCTCAGCCGACCCGCAACGGGATGCTGCGGTAGGCGCAGTAGGGGAAACGGAAACCGCCGCCGCTCGGCTGCCAGTCCTCCTGCCCGGCGGGCTGGAGGTCGGCGAACCGGTCGAGCAGGCGCCCGAAGACCGCGGTGCCCTCCACCCGGGCCAGCATGGCGCCCAGGCAGTGGTGGACGCCGCCGCCGAAGCTGAGGTGCGGATTGGGGTGCCGGCCGACGTCCAGCCGGCCCGGGTCGGTGAACCGCCGCTCGTCGTAGTTGGCCGACGCCAGCAGCAGCACCACGACCCGGCCCCGGCGCAGTGTGCGCCCGCCCACCTCGACCGGCTCCAGGGTGAGCCGGGTGGTGGTGTGGATCGGCGCGTCCCAGCGCAGGAACTCCTCCAGCGCGGTCGGCAGCAGCGAGCGGTCGGCCCGCAGCCGGGCCTGCTCGCCCGGGTGGCGGGCCAGCGCCGCGCAGCCGGTCGCGATCAGGTTGGTCGTCGTCTCGAAGCCCGCGTAGTAGAGGAACAGCGCGTTGTCGACGGCCTCCTCCTCGGTGAGCCGCCAGTCGCCCTCGTGTGCCGCCGCGATGGCGGTGAGCAGGTCGTCGACCGGGGCGGCCCGGCGCCGGCGCAGCAGCCCGCGGAAGTAGTCGCGCAGCCAGACGACCGCGGCGTGCGCGGCGGCCCGTTCGGCCTCCGGGATGAACACGGCGAACGCCTTGGAGACGTCGATCGAGCGCTCCATGACGGCCGCGCGGTCCTCCGCGGGGATGCCGAGCAGGGTGCTCATCACCAGGACGGGCAGCGGCTGGGCCAGATCCCGGACCGCGTCGAAGGTCCCGTCCGTCACGGCCCGTTCCAGCAGGTCGTCGGTCATGGCCGCGATGGGCTCCGCGAGGGAGCGCACCATCGGGGGGTTCAGCGCGCGGGTCAGCAGCCGGCGCAGCCGGGTGTGCTCCTCCGGGTCCCGGTCGATGACGATGCGGCGCAGGAAGTCCACCGCGGGTCCCGGGCCCACCGAGAGGTTCTGGAACTCCTCGGGGAACTCCCGCCCGAGCCGCCGGTCCCGCAGCAGAGCCGAGACCTCCTCGTGGCGGGTCACGACCCACTGGGCGGGCCCGCCCCGGCACAGCGGCCCTCGGGCACGCAGTTCCCGGTAGACCGGGTACGGATCGCGCAGGAACTCGGGATCGTCCAGGACGAACCTGGGGAGTCGTGTGTCCATCGCCTCGGTCACAGGGCAGAGGATGCCCGTTCCCCCCGTATTACCGAGAGATTCTGAAAGGGATCGGACAGAGAATTCCACTACCTGCGGGAATTTACTTCCCGGCCCCTTGCCCGTTCCCTTTCGATGGTAAGGTGCGCGAGCTGGTGAGATTTCTCGGACTGGGGGAGTGGAATGTCTTTCGATCTGCCCTTGAAATTCGATTCCAGGGACCCAGCGGTACTGTCGGACCCCTATCCGATCTACCGCGGGCTGCGCGCCTCCGGTGGATTGAGCAGAGGCGGACCCGGCCAGTGGGTGGTGAGCCGGTACGACGATGTCGCGCCGTTGCTGCGCGACCGCCGGCTCAGTCACGAATATCCCCCCGAGTACCACGAATTCAGTACCGGAGAAGGACCCGCCCAGAGTTTCTTCCAGCGGATCCTCCTGGACCGTGACGCGCCGGACCACACCCGGCTGCGCAAGCTGATGGCGCAGGCGTTCAGCCCGCGCCTGCTCCAGCGGATGCACGCCTACGTCGAGCAGCAGGTCGACGAGCTGCTCGCGCCCGCCCTGGAGCGGGGCACCTTCGACGCGGTCACCGAACTCGCCTTCCCGCTGCCGGTCTCGGTGGTGTGCGAACTGGTCGGCATCCCGCCCGTCGACCGGGACCTGGTGCGGCCGTACGCCCTCGACCTCGCCAAGGCGTTCGCCCTGTACGTCCCCGACGAGGACCGGGCGGCGGCCCACGGGGCGGTGTCCTGGCTGCGCGAGTACATCGGGGACCTGCTGCGCGAGCGGCGTGCCGCGCTCGGCGAGGACCTGCTCTCCCGGATGATCGAGGCCGAGGACGCCGAGCAGCCGGGCAGCCGGCTGACCGCCGAGGAGATCGTCGACAACACGGTGTTCCTGTTCTTCGCCGGGTTCGAGACCACCACCAACCTCATCGCCACCAGTGTCGCGGCGCTGCTCGACCATCCCGGCGAGGCCGCCCGGCTGCGCCGCGACCCGGAGCTGATGCAGAGCGCGGTGGAGGAGTTCCTCCGGTTCGACGCGCCGATCCAGGCCACCGCCCGGCTCGTGCGCGAGCCGGTGGAGGTGGCCGGGCGGACCGTGCGGGCCGGCCGGGTGCTGGTGCTCCTGCTGGGTTCGGCCAACCACGACGAGCGCCGGTTCCCCGACCCCGAACGGCTCGACATCGGCCGTGCGCCCAATCCCCACCTCAGCTTCGGCGGCGGCGCGCACCACTGCCTCGGTGCCCATCTGGCCAGGATCGAGGGGCGGGCGGCGATCGGCTGGCTGCTGCGGCACGCCCCGGCGCTCAAGGCGGCGGGGGAGGTCGTCCGCAGGCCGAGCGTCACCTTCCGGTCGTACCGCAGTGTGCCCGTCGCGCTGAAGTGATCGTGACCGAAACACAACTGACAGATTTAGGCATCAGCAATGGTCCAGGACCGTAGATTGGCCCTGGGAATCTCCGGCGGACGGATGACCTGACCAGCCGTTGTGCGTCTCGTCCGGAGTCCTCGGCAGGGCTTGCTCGCCGACCGGTCCTCCTTGGGGGAGTGAGGGCCGTACGCGAGCGGTCGCACGACGGTGCGGCCGAGTCCTGGCCGGTCAGTCGCCGTCCGGGCCCGGGGCGGCGCGGGAAGCGGGAAACTTCATTCGAAATTAAACCATGCCCGGGGTGGCGCATAATCGCCGCCGGTCCGAGGTTTGCTTCTCGGGGCAAGGGTGAAGTATGGCGGAATCGTTTCGTCCGCCGGTAACGGCAGTACGGTTGGGCACGTCCAACGGGCATACGACGGATGCCTGTTGGCTTCGCTTGTCTTCAGGGCGGCAATGGACACATACGGGGCCCGTGTCCGGAGCGGCAGCAAGCGCGTGGAGGGAGCGCGTAGTTGGCACGTGAAGAAGTCCGGCTCCTGAGATGGCCGGCACAGCGGGAATTGCGTGACCGATGTAGGTCCGAGGGCCTCCCCCGGATACTGGTCGTCGAGGCGGGCGCGGCGGCCCCCATATGCGAGGACGTGTGCGAGGACTGGGTGCGGGCGCCGATTCCCGCACATGATCTGCAGGCCAGGGTGGACGCTCTGAGCCGACGTTACCGGATGAATCGATTACCGTGCCTGGACGAGAGCGGCGTCCTGCATTTCTGTTCCCGCTTCGTGACCGTCTCGCCCACTCAGGCGGAACTCCTGGAACTGCTCGTGGCGCGTTACCGCGAGGTGGTGCCACGTGAGGCCCTCCGTTTCCGGCTCGGGCAGGTCAGCGGCTCACGCACCCGTAACGCGCTGGATCTGCACATGATGCGGATCCGCGACCGGATCCAGCCGCTCGGACTCTCCATCCGGACCGTGTGGGGACGCGGTTACGTACTGGAGGCCCAGCCGGATCTGTCCTGACCGGGACCCGCCGCGGTCCGGCCCGGGCGGCACCCCGTCGGCCGGACGGACCACGGCGATCACCACGCAGGTGACGAGCAGCCCAGCTGCCGCGTGCCACCTGCCGTGCAGACACCGGCCATCCGGCGACGCGTACCCGTCCGGCAGCGGGTGACCGGCCGGCAGCCGGACCGTGAAATGACCCGAGGCCGAGTCACCCGAGGCCGAGTCGCCCGAGGCCGAGCAGCCCGAGCCCGGGTCGGCCTTGTGTGCGGTGAACTCCTCGACGCTCAGGCCGCGCAGCGGCGGTGGTGCTCCCCGGTGGGAGGGCCAGGCCTTGTAGGCGGCTTCCCGGGCGCTGAACAGCAGCCGGTCCACCGGCAGCCGGGGGAGCCGGACGCGCAGCCGGCCGGCCAGGTCGGCTTCGCGGGCCGTCAGCAGCCGGGCCCGCACGCGGCCGGGCAGCGGCTCGGCCGGCTCGGCGTCCAGCCCGAGCCCCCACGCGTCGCGGGCCCGGCACACGGCGGCCGCCCGGAAGCCGGCGCAGTGCGTGATGCTGCCCACCACCCCCACGGGCCACACCGGTGCGCCGCGCGGTCCGCGGGGCACCGGCGAGAACGGCGTGCCGAGCGCGGCCAGCGCCCGGTGCGCGCACCAGCGGCCGGCCGTGAACTCGGCGCGCCGCCGCTCTCCCACGTCCCGGCCCGGGGACTCCGCCGCGGCCAAGGCGTACGCCGGCACGTCGCCGGTGCGGGCCGCGCCGTACGCCCAGGGCGGCAGCACGGCCCGCAGGAGCGCGTCCTCAGTCCCCGGCACGGGCCCGCAGCGCCTTCTTGTCGACCTTGCCCACGGGCGTCTTCGGGAAGTCGTCCACCAGTTCCAGCCGGTCCGGGAGCTTGTAGGGGGCGAGCCCGCGTTCGGTGAGGTACGCCTTCAGCCGGCCGAGGCGCGGCGGCTGCCCGTCCGGCGAGGACGGCACCACGAACGCGCACACCCGCTCGCCGAGCCGCTCGTCCGGCAGCCCCACCACCGCCACGTCCCGCACGGCCGGATGGGTCAGCAGATGGCTCTCCACCTCCTCCGCGGACACCTTGTCGCCACCCCGGTGGATGATGTCCTTCACCCGCCCGGACACCACCACGTTCCCCTCGGCGGTCAGCCGGACCAGATCGCCGGTGCGGAAGAACCCGTCCCGGGTGAAGGCGCGGGCGTTGTGCTCGGCGGCCCGGTAGTACCCGCGGATCGTGTACGGGCCGCGGGTCAGCAACTCGCCCACCTCACCCGGCGCGACCTCGCGCCCCGCGTCGTCCACCACCCTGATCTCGTCCGCCGGGCACAGCGGACGCCCCTCCGTGGTGAGGACCACCTCCTCGGAGTCGTCCAGCCGGGTGTGGGTGAGCAGCCCCTCCCCGATGCCGTACCACTGGGTGAGCCGGCACCCCAGCGTCGCCGTGACCCGGCGGGCCACCTCCGGCTGGAACTTGGAGCTGCCGACCTGCAGCAGCAGCCCGGACAGATCCGCCTTGGCCACCTCCGGGTCGGCCAGCCACATCATCACCAGCGGGGGGACCAGGGTGGTCAGGGTGACCCCCTCGCCCAGCACCAGCGGCAGGGCCTCCTCCGGGCTCGGATTGGCGGCGAGCACGGCCTTGCCGCCGACGAAGAGCGTGCCCAGCACCCCGGGACAGCCCAGCGCGGCGTTGTGGGCCACCGGAGTGGCCGCCAGATAGGCCCCGTTCCGGTCCATACCGAGGGCCTCGGCGCAGGCCAGCGCGTTGTAGGCGTAGTCGTCATGGGTACGCGGGATCAGCTTGGGCAGCCCGGTGGTGCCGCCGGACAGCAGGAGCAGCGCCACCTCCGACGCGTCCACCGGCGGCAGATCCAGCGGGGCCGCGCGCACCTCGTCGAGGGGGGTGAACCCGTCCGCCTCGCCCGCCACCAGCACATGGCGCAGCCCGGGCGCCTCGGCCAGCACCTCACGGGCCAGGGCACGGTAGTCGAAGCCCTGGAAACGGTCGGGCACCACATAGGCGACGGCGTCCGAGGACCGGCACAGATGGACGATCTCGTTGCGGCGGTGGCCGGGCAGCGCCATCACCGGCACGGCGCCCAGCCGGAACAGCGCGAAGCTCAGCACCACGAAGGACGCCTGGTTGGGCAGTTGGACGATCACCCGGTCCCCGGCGCGCACCCCGATCCCGTACAGTCCGGCGGCCGTCTCGTCCGCCTGCGCGAGGAGCCCGCCGAACGTCAGCCGCAGCCCGCCCGAGACCACCGCGGTGCGTTCCCGGTGCTCGTGCGCCGCGGACCGCAGCAGGTCGTACAGGGTCCGGCCCTGCCAGTAACCCTCCTCGCGGTAGCGCTCGGCGAACTCGGCGGGCCACGGTACAAAGCCCTCCAGCATGGAACACCTCCGTCTGGGACACGCTGCTCGGCGCCGGGGCTGCCCCCGGACCGGTGGTCGCCGGCGCCCGGCACGGGCCGGGCCGCGGGCGGACGCCGGACACGGGCAGGCCGCGGCGCCCGGTCGGGCGCGCGGCACGGGAGCCCGCGCGGCGGGGAGACCAGCATCACCCGGGGCGCGCGCCCCGCGCGGACGGCATGAAAGACACCCAACAGCATCGTCCGGCCCGCCGCGGGCCGCCCCTACGCTCGCCGATGTCCACGGCGCATCGGAGGTGAACCGGCCGTGTCCGCTGCCACGTTGCTCAGCTGGCTGGAGTCACCCAGCACCCGGACCGGCGTGAACTTCGGTACCCGCGAAGGGGGCTGGCACCGCCAGTCCTACGCCGAGCTGGCCCGGCTCAGCCGCCGGGCGGCCCACGCCCTCGTCCGGGCGGGAGTGGGCACCGACGACGTCGTCGCCCTGGTGCTGCCCTCCTCGCCCGCCTTCGTCGCCGCGTTCTTCGGGACCCTGCTGGCCGGGGCCACCCCGGCACCGCTGGCCCCGCCGCTGGCCGGCGCGCCCTCGGCGGCGGGCTACGACGACCGGATGTCCGCCCTGCTGGCGGCCGCCCGGCCGCGTGCCGTGATCGCCGACCGCACGCCCGCGCGTCCGCTGCCGCCCGGCATACCCCTGCTGCACAGCGCCGCCCTGCTCGGCCACCCGGAGGAGACCGGCCCCGGCCGGACACCGGCCGCACGGGGACTGGTGCAGTTCACCTCCGGTTCCGGCGGGCGCGCCCGCGGTGTCGCCCTCGGCGCCGCCGCCCTGGCCGGCCATGTGGCCGCCATCCGGGACTGGCTGGAGGCCGGCCCGGGCACCGTCTGGGCCAGCTGGCTGCCGGTCCACCACGACATGGGCCTGGTCGGCTGCCTGCTCGGGCCCGTACTCGCCCAGGACGAGCTGTGGCTGATGCGGCCCGAGACCTTCGTGCGCCGGCCGCTGGAGTACCTGCGCTGCTTCGGGCTGCGCGGCGCCTCGGTCAGCGCCACCCCCGCCTTCGGCCTCGACCACATCCTGCGCAAGGTCCGGCCGGAGGACCTGACCGGCCTGGACTTCTCCGGCTGGCACTCCCTGGTGGTCGGCGCCGAGCGCATCCCGCCCGGCACGCTGCGCGGCTTCCACGCGCTGCTCGGCCTGCACGGCCTGCGCCGCGCGACCCTGCTGCCCGCCTACGGCCTGGCCGAGGCGTCGCTCGCGGTCACCGGAGTGCGGCACGGGCAGCAGTGGACGGAGGAGAAGTCGGTCGTCGGCTGCGGCAGCCCGCTGCCCGGCACCACCGTGCGGATCGTCGGCGACGACGGCCGGGACCTGCCGGACCGCACGGTCGGGGAGATCGCCGTACGCGGACCGCAGATCGCCCTCGGCCATCTCGGTGACGACCTGCGGGACACCCGGATCGGCGACGGCGAACTGCGCACCGGCGACGCCGGGTTCCTCGCCGACGGACAGCTCTTCGTGCACGGCCGGATCGGGGACGGTCTGAAGCTGCGCGGCCAGTGGGTGTTCGCGGAGGACGTGGAACAGACGCTCCGCCGCGCCGGACTGCTGCCGCCGCGCTCCGCCGTGGTGCTCGGCGAGGACGCCACCGGACCGGTCGCCGCCCTGGTCACCGAGGACGACACCACGGCCGGGGGCGGGGCCACCGGGGGCGGCGCCATCGCCACTGGCGGGGCCATCGGGGGCGCGGCCACCGTCACCGGCGGGGCCACCGGGGGCGGTGCCGTCGCCACCGGCCGGACGGCCGAGGATGACACCACCGTCACCGGCGGGACGGCCGAGGACGACACCACCGTCACCGGCAGGATCACCGGGGGCGGTGCTATCGCCGCCGGCCGGATCACCGAGGATGACACCATCGTCACCGGCAGGACCGCCGAGGACGACACCACCGTCACCGGCAGGATCACCGGAGGCGGTGCCATCGCCGCCGGCCGGACCGCCGAGCACGGCACCGGCCTCACCGGCCGGACCCCCGGGGACGGCGGCAGCCCCCCGGGCGCGTCCGCCGACGACGCCGTACGCCGGCTGCTGCGCCGAGCGGTCCCCGGCGCCGACGCCCTCGTGCTCAGGGTCGGGCGCGGCACGCTCGCCCGGACCCCCAGCGGCAAGCCGAGGCGCCGCGTGATCTGGCACAGCCTCGTGGAGCACGCGGCAGACCACCCACAGCCCTAGGAGAGACATGGCCCACACCGAGAGCGCCGTCCGCGCGACCATCCTGAGCATCATCCGCCAACTGGCCCCGGACGCCGAGGGGTTCCCCGACGAGGGGCCCGCCCATCTGGTCAACGACCTGGGGTACCACTCCCTGGCCCTGCTGGAGCTGGCCTTCGCCGTCGAGGACGACTTCGACCTGCCGCCCATCGACGAGGAGGCGGGCCGCGGGATCGCCACCTCGGACGACGTGATCGCGTACGTGGTGGGGCAGTTGCGCGAGCAGAACGAGCTGGTGGCGGGCTGAACCACGGGCCGCCGCCCGTCGAAAGAGACCTGAAAGGAGACCGGAGTGGACGTGCCCGGATCGCTACGTTCGAGGTGCTCCGTGCGCACGCGCGAGACCTGCGCACCTCCGGCGTGAAGAGAGGGGCTTTCCCGTGTCCGACGCCGTGATCTCCGTCGAACGGCTGTGTAAACGCTTCGGACCGACGACAGCCGTCGACGACGTGTCCTTCCACGTCCCGGCCGGTTCCGTCGTCGGGCTGCTGGGTCCCAACGGAGCCGGCAAGACCACGCTCATCAACTGCCTGACCACCCTGCTCACCCCCGACGGCGGCACCGCCACCGTGGCCGGCCGCGACCTGCGCGCCGACCCGCACGGCGTCCGCGCCTCACTCGCCGTCACCGGGCAGTTCGCGGCCGTCGACGAGACCCTCACCGGCCGCGAGAACCTCGTCTTCTTCGCCCGGCTGCTCGGCCTGTCCAAGCCCGGCGCCGCCGCCCGCGCGCAGGAGCTGCTGGACCGGTTCGGGCTCACGGACAGCGCCGACCGGCCGGTCGGGCAGTACTCGGGCGGCATGCGGCGCAAACTCGACCTGGCCGTAGGGCTGGCCGTGCCACGGCCCGTGCTGATCCTGGACGAACCCACCACGGGCCTCGACCCGCGCAGCCGCGAGACCCTGTGGGAGGCCGTCCGCGCACTCGCCGCCGACGGCATGGCGATCCTGCTCACCACCCAGTACCTGGACGAGGCCGACGCCCTCGCCGACCGGATCGTGGTCATCGACCACGGCCGGGTCGTCGCCCAGGGCACCCCGCGCGAGCTGAAGCAGCAGACCGGCGGCTCGGTCTGCGAGGTGGTCGTGGCCGACGGCACCGTCCGCGCCCGCGCCGCCGAACTCCTCACCGCCTCCATGACGGTGGGCGTCCGCGAGGACAGCCTCGTCGTGCCCGTGCGCGGCACGGACGACCTCGGCCGGATCATCGACGTACTCAAGGCCGGCGGGATCCGCGCCGACGACGTCGCCGTGCACCCGCCCACCCTCAACGACGTCTTCTTCGCTCTCACCGCCGACCGCCCGGACCCGGCAGGGCCGGCCGCCGGCAGCGCGGACACCACCGGCTCGACCGCCGGCCGCCCGGTCCCGGAGGCCCGCGGATGACCGCCCTCGCCACCGCCCCCGCCGCCCCGCCCGGACTCGCGCACGACGTCCGGGTGCTGGCCGAGCGGGACCTGCGGCGCTCCTTCAGCAAGGGCGCGCTCATCGGCACCGTCGTGCAGCCCCTGCTGTTCTTCGGCATCTTCTACGCCACCTTCAGCCGCATGCTGCACGCCAAGGGCATCGACTACGGCCGCTTCGTCACCCCGACCCTCGTCGTGCAGGCCCTGATGTTCGTCGCCATCGCCTCCGCCATGTCCCTGGCGACCGACCGCGGCAGCGGCCTGTTCAACCGGCTGCGCACCATGCCCATCGCCGCGTCCGCCCTGGGCACCGCCCGGCTGCTGGTCGTGGCCGCCGAGGCGCTGACCTCCACCGTGGTGGTCACTCTCGTCGCGCACCTGGCCGGATTCCGGTTCCACGCGGGGCCTGTCGCCGCGATCGGCTTCCTGCTGGTCGCCGTCGCCTTCACGGTCGCGCTGGCCGCCGTCACCGCCACCCTCGGGCTGGGCCTGCGCAACCAGGAGGCGCTGGCCGCCGCGCTCTACCTGCCCTACCTGCCCCTGCTGGTGGTCTCCACCGGCTTCGTGCCCGCCACGCTCTTCCCCGACTGGCTCCAGCCCGTGGTGCGCAACTCGCCGGTGTCGGCGGTGATCGACGCGCTGCGCGCGCTGTCCGGCGGCGAGCCCACCGCCGGACGTGTCCTGCCGGCCGTGTTCTGGTGCGCGGGACTCGCCCTGTTCTTCGGATGGACCACCGCACGCGCGTTCCGGAAGGTGACCCAGTGACCGCGACCAGCCCGGCCCCCGCGCAGAGCCCGGTGCCCGGACTGTGGGCCCAGTCGACGCTCATCGGCGGCCGGACGCTCAAGCACTTCGTGCGCAGCCCCATGATGCTGCTGTCCACCTTCGGTTTCCCGCTGCTGCAACTGTTCATGCTGCTCGCCACGTTCAAGATCCTGGTGCACGACACCCTGGGCCAGAGCTACGTCGTCCGCCTCGCCCCGCTGGTCATCCTCATCACCGCCTTCTCCGCGATCGGCTCCAGCGCCATCGCCTTCTGGGTGGACATCCGCAGCGGCGTCTTCAACCGGCTGCGCGCCATGCCGGTCAACGCCATGTCGATGCTGCTCGGCCGGATGCTCGGCGATCTGGTACGCATCCTCGGCATCGCGGTGCTGGTCGCGCTGATCGCACAGCTGCCGGGGTTCCGCTTCCGCCAGGGCGTGGCCTGCGCGGTCGGCTTCTTCCTGCTCGTCGCCCTGTTCGGGCTGATGTGCACCTCCCTCGCGGTGGTCGCGGCGCTGTCCGCGCCCTATCCGCCGGTCATCATGCGCTGGGTGCAGATGCCCACCCTCGCCCTGACGATGCTCTCGACCGGCTACATGCCGTACGACGCCTTCCCGTCCGCGATCCGGCCGGTGGTCGCGGCCAACCCGGTCTCGACCGCCGTCGAGGCACTGGTCGGGCTGTCCCACGGCGGGCCCCTGCTGTGGCCCGTGCTCGCCACCGTCGCCTGGACGGCGGGGGTGAGCGTGCTGTGCGCGTACGTGACGGCGCGCAAGTTCCGCGGTTTCGTCGCCGGCTGAGGCCCCCGCCCAGGCCGAGGAGTTCCGACGCCCCCCGTGGCGTGGTCCACGGAGAACGAGGAGTTGGTCATGCCCGAAGAAGAACCCGTGCCCGCCGCGCCCCGGGAGCGGCGCGCCCTCATCGCCGGCTGCGGCATCACCGGACCGGTGCTCGCCCTGTTCCTGATCCGCTGCGGCTACACACCGGTGCTGTACGAGGCCCGCCCCGAACCGGACGACCACGCCGGCTCCTTCCTCAACCTCGGGCCCAACGGGCGCAGCGTCCTGGAGACCCTCGGCATCGCCGACACGGTGCTCGCCCACGGCGCAGCGACCACCCGGCTGGTCTTCACCAACCACAAGGGCCGCACCATCGGCAGCAACCCCGAGCACACCACCTGCGTCAAGCGCGGCCTGCTGAACAGGGCGCTGCGCGAGTGCGCCGAACAGGCCGGGGTGCGCGTCGAGTTCGGCAAGCGGCTGGCCGATGTGAAGACCGGGCGGCCGGGCGAGGTCACGGCCGTCTTCAGCGACGGCAGCACCGCCGAGGGAGACCTCCTCGTCGGCGCCGACGGCATCAACTCCGCCACCCGCTCAGCCGTGTTCCCCGAGGCCCCCGCGCCGAGCTTCACCCAGGGCATCGGGTCCGGCGGCTTCGCCCGCACCCGCGCGGTCGGCGAGCCCGACGGCACCTTCCGCATGATGTTCGGCCTGCGCGGCTTCTTCGGCTACCAGGTGCTGCCGGACGGCGAGGTGTACTGGTTCGAGAACCACACCGAGACCCGGGAACCCGCCCGCGGCTGGGCCGCCACCCTCACCGACGACCAGTGGCGCGACCAGCTGGTGAGCCGCCACGCCGGCGACCACCGGGTGGTCGCCGGGATCCTGCGCGCCACCGAGGGCCCCATCGGCCGGTGGCCGCTGTACGACCTGCCGTCCGTGCCCGCCTGGCACCGGGGCGACGTGGCGCTCATCGGTGACGCCGCGCACGCCATCTCACCGCACCTGGGACAGGGCGCGGCCCTCGGTATGGAGGACGCCGTCGTCCTCGCCAAGTGCCTGCGCGACCTGCCCGACGCCCGTACCGCCTTCGCCGTGTACGAGTCGCTGCGCCGCCCGCGGGTGGAGGGCCTGATCCGGCAGGCCCGCCGCACCGGCGGCCAGATGACCCCGGCCGGGCCGGTGGGCCGCGCCCTGCGCGACCTGATGCTGCCGCTCTTCCTCCGGCTGGGCCTGAAGAACGCCGAGACCGTCTACGGCCACCGCGTCGACTGGTCCGCGCCGGTCGGCACGGCGGGCCGGTGACCGGCGGTGGCCCACATCCTGGTGATCGGCGGCGGACTGGCCGGATCGGCCACCGCGCTGTTCTGCGCCCGGCGCGGCCACCGGGTCACCGTCCTGGAGGGCGGTGACCCGCCCCCGGCCGGGGCCGCCGCCGACGACGACTGGCACGACTGGGAACGCCGGGAGGTGCCGCACGCCCGCCAGGGCCACGCCTTCCTCGGCCTGTCCACCCGCGTCCTGCGCGAGGAACTGCCCGAACTGCCCGCCGCCCTCGCCGCCCGGGGAGCCCGCGTCACCCCGCTGGAACCCGGCTCCGAGGACGCCACCGTGCTGAGCCGGCGGCTCGTCTACGAAGGGGTGATCCGGCGCGCCGCGGCGGCCGAACCGGGGATCACCCTGGTCACCGGAGCACGGGTGACCGCACTGCTGACCGGCGCCGAGGACGCGGGGATCACCCGCGTGACGGGCGTCCGCACCCAGGACGGCACCGAGCACACCGGCGACCTCGTGGTGGACGCCTCCGGCCGCCGTACCCCGCTCGCCCGGTGGCTGGCCGAAGCGGGCCTCGGCACGCCCCGCGAGACGGCGCAGCCGTGCGGTTTCTTCTACCTCACCCGGCACTACCGGCTGCGTCCGGGCCACGCCTTCCCGTCCACCACCGTGCCCATCGTCACCGAACTCGACTACGCCACCACCCTGGTCTTCCCCGGCGACAACGGCACCTTCCAGCTCTCCACCACGGTGGCGGTCGACGACCCGCACAAGCACCGCCTGCGCGAACCGGAGGTCTTCACCCGCTTCCTCCAGGCCGTGCCGAGCACCGCCCGGTGGTGCGAGCGCGGGGTGCCGCTGGACGAACCCGCGCCCATGGGCCGGCTGGAGAACCGCCGCCGCACCCTGCTCGGCGCGGACGGCACCCCGGTGGCCGCCGGACTGGTCATGGTCGGTGACGCCGCGCTCCAGACCAACCCCACCTTCGGCCGCGGGGTGTCCCTGGCCTTCGCCCACGCCCGCCGGCTCGCGCAGACCGCCGAACAGGCGGCGGCCGGGCCGGCGGCGTACACCGAGCGGTTCGAGCGGTGGACGGACGACACCCTCGGCGTGTGGTTCGAGATCCAGCGGGCCACCGACCAGGCCCGGCTCGCGCAGCTGCGGGCCGGGCTGCGCGGCGAGCACGCGCCGCCCCCCGACGACCTGCCCAACCGGTTCGTGCGGGCGATGGCCGTGCTCCGCGACGACGACGAGCACATCCGCAGCGCCTCGCTGCGGATGTACCACATGCTCATGACCCCGCAGGACCTGATGGGCGACCGGGCCGGCTCCCGGCGCATCCTCGCCTTCCTGCGCGAGCACCCCCTGCCCGAGACCCCCGCCGAGGGCCCGGACCGGGCCGCCTTCGAGGCCCTGGTCACGGGCGCCGCCACCCCCTCGGTTCTCCCCTGTGCCGGCACCCCGGCCGACGGGCCCGGCCACCGGGCCCGCACCTGACGAAGGACGACAGCGTGGACATCACACTGAAGACGGGCGTGACCCTCGACTACGACATCTTCGGCAACCCCGAGGACCCCCCGGTCCTCCTGGTCGCCGGACAGCACCAGGCCAACCTGTTCCACCAGACCCAGGTGCCCTTCCTGACCAAGCGCGGACACCGCGTCATCACCTTCGACCACCGGGGGGTGCCGCCGTCCGAGGAGACCCCGCCGCCCTACACCATGGAGGGCCTGGCCGAGGACACCGCCGCCCTCATCGAGCAGCTCGGCATCGGGCCGTGCGCGATCGTGGGCTACTCCCTGGGCGCCACCATCATCCTGGAACTCGCCGCGGCACGGCCCGAACTGCTGACCCGGGCCGCCCTGGTGGGCGTCCCCTGGAAGCCGAGCGCGCTGCACCGGGCGATCCGCGAGGACGCGCTGGAACGCCTGCGGTCGGGCGCGGTGATGCCGCCGGTGACCGAGGGCATCTACCGGGCGATGTACCTGTTCGGGCCGCGCGCCCTGAACCGGGACGCCTTCATCGGGCCGTACCTGGAGGGGCTGCGGGGCCTGGCCGCGTCCGGCGGGCACGGCGCCCTCGGACACGCGGAGGCGTCGGCGGCGTACGACCCCGACCCGCGGCGGATCGCCTCCATCACCGTGCCCTGCCTGATCGTCGGCATGGAGCACGACATCATGTCCCCCTACCCGATGGCCCGCGAGCTGGCCCGGCTCATCCCCGGCTCCGAGTACCGGGAGATCAAGAACAGCGGACACGCCGCCCTGCTGGAGAAGCCGACCGAGGTGAACCGGCTCCTCGACGAGTACCTGGGCGCGGGCGGCTCCGCCACCCCGGAGGGCTGAACGCCGCCGGCCGGACCGCGCCTGCCGCACGGCGCGGTCCGGCCGACGGGTGGGCCACGCGGGTTCAGCTCAGGTGGTACAGCCGGTGGAAGGTGTGCCGCACCGGCAGCACGCGCACCTTCCGGAAACCCGCGGCGCGCGCGTACGCCCGGACCGTGCCGGGCCGCATCACCGTACCGGTGGCGGCCGAGTCCGCCTCCGTCCTGCCCACTGGCAGGCAGTGCAGCACGCTGACCGCGTACTGGTACCGCTCGGTCTCCGGTGCCGGTGCCCGGAAGCGCTCACCCACGTTGGGCTCCATCAGCAGCACGCTGCCACCGTCCGCGAGCAGCGCCCGGCACGCGCCCAGCACCTCCACCGGGCGGGCCATGTCGTGCAGCGCGTCGAACACGCACACCAGGTCGAACCGCCCGGCCAGCGCGGGGTCGGCCGCGTCCCGGACCTCGAAGCCGACCCGCCCGTCGAGCCCGGCCTCCCGGGCGTTGCGCCGGGCGTCCGCCACCGACGCCTCGTCGAGGTCCAGTCCGTGCACCCGGGCGCGCGGATACGCCTGCGCCAGGGCGATCGACGACCAGCCGGTGCCGCAGGCGACATCGGCGATACGACCGCCGTCGCCGGACAGCGAGGCGTGCACCTCCGGCAGCGTCGCCGCGATCCACCCGGCGAGCTGGTGCCGGAACACCGACTTGTTCAAACCCTCCTGACCGCCGCGCAGTTGAGCGCCGTAGGCGGCGTACGCGACGCCCTCCCCGGTGCGGAAGGCGTCGGCCAGCCGCGGCAGCACCGCCGACAGCCCGCCGATGGGCAGCACCACCAGCGGGGCGATGCAGTGCGGGCTGTCCGGGTCGGTGAGCGCCTCCGCGTGCCCGGCGGGCAGCGTGAACACCCGCCGCCCGGCGTCCGGTTCGCTCTCGTCGGTGGTCAGGATGCCGGCCGCGGCCTGCTGCTCCAGCCACTCGCGCGCGTAGCGCTCGTCGACACCGGCGCGCCGCGCCAGTTCGCCGGACGTGGCCGGTCCCTTGCCCAGCTCCTCGTACAGCCCGAGCCGCAGGCCCAGATACGCGGTCATCAGCTCCGCCGCCCCCAGCCCGGCCATGAACAGCCGTACCGACAGCGCCCGGGCCTCACCCTCCGCGTCCCGCCCGTCCATGGCCATCCCCGTCTCCCTCCGGTCGACCGCCGGGAAAACCGCTCACGCGGACCGGCCGGACGGCCGGCGGGACAGCCGGCGGGGCACCGTCCCGTAGCTGAGCAGATCCAGGTCCGCGAGCCCCTGGCGCACCCGCTCGGACATGAGCCCGATGTGCACCAGCGAGGACACCACCCGGGCGAACACCGTCTGCCGGTACATCACCATCGCCGGGTCCGTGGCGGCGTAGGCGAGCCCCGCCGGCCGGTCCACGTCCAGGCGCTCCCACAGGTCGCCGAGCAGGAACCGCCGCCGCATCAGCGCGGCCGCCTCCAGCACCAGTTCCTCCCGCTCGGCCAGTTCCCGCCGGGACAGTTCCCGGTACGCCTCCTCCAGCGACATCACGCCCAGCGACACGTGCCGGGCCTCGTCGCGCGCGACCAGCGTGGTGATGTGCCGGATCAGCGGGTCGTGGAACGTGGCGCCGGCCAGCCGGAACGCGGCCATCGCCAGCGCCTCCACCATGATCTGCATGCCGAGCGCCGTCACGTCCCACCGGGAGTCGCGCAGCACGTCCTCCAGCAGGGCCCGCAGATCCGCGTTGACCGGATACGGCTCGGGCACGTGTTCGCGCAGATAGCGGGCGAACACCTCGACGTGCCGGGCCTCGTCGGTCACCTGCGTCGCGGCGCACAGCTTGGCCTCGACCGTGGGCAGGGACTCCACCAGGCGGGCCGCCACCGTGAGCGCGGCCTGCTCCCCGTGCAGGAACTGGCTCACCAGCCATGCCTGCAGCTCCCAGCGGAAGGCGTCCCACAGCGGGCGTCCCCGCCCGGCCATCGGCGACGCCTCGAAGGACGCCCGGGCCAGGTCGGAGCCGTCCGGCAGGGGAGCCCCGAAGGGCACCGGCGCCGACCAGTCGATGTCGTGCTCCGCGTCCCACTGGCCGGCGTGCGCGCGGCGGGTGAGGGTGCGCAGCCTGCCCGTGCTCGTCGAGTAGTCCCAGGAGAGCCGGGTGTGCACCCGGGCCTGGACGTCCAGGTCCTGCATGCGGGCGAGGCTAACCGCGCGCACCGGCCGGCGGGGGAAATCTTTCAATGCCGCCAAACATCTTTCAGCGCGGGCCCGGGCCCCTTCCGGCCGCCGGTAGCTTGACCGGGTGGCCAGCCCAGATGAGCTAAAGCCGGATGAACGAATACCGGAAGAACGCGAGATCGAGCCTTCCGCGGGACAGCGGCTGCTGTGGTTCCTGGACCGTTATCGAGGGCATGACGGCGCACTGAACTGCCCCATGATGTGCCGCATTCGCGGCCCGCTGGACATACGGGTGCTCCGGCAATGCCTGGAGACGGTGATGTCCCGGCACGAATCCCTGCGCACGGTGTTCCGCGGCGGCGGACGCGAACTGCGCGGGCTCGTACGGGCACCCGCGCCCGTCGACCTGCGCCTGCGGCGGCTGGACGGCGAAAGCGACCCCGAGGGGGCGCTGCGCGCGGCGATCGGCGAGGAGCTGGCCACCCGTATCGACCCGGCCGGCTCCGCCGTCCGCGTCACCCTGTGGCAGCTCGCCGCCGACGACCACGTGCTGTGCCTGAACATGCACCACCTCGTCACCGACTCCTGGTCGTGCGGCGTCGTCTTCCAGGACCTGTGCGCGCTGCTCGGCCAGGCCCGCGGCGAGGGCGCCGGACCGCCCCCGGCGGGCATGCCGTTCAGTGACTTCGCCGCCTGGCAGCGGGCCGCCCTGGACGGCGGCGAACTCCGCGGCCAGCAGCGGTACTGGCAGGAGCGCCTGGCCGGGCTCACCCTGTCGCCGCTGCCCGTCCGCGACACACCGGGGCCCCGCGGCACCGCGCTGGTCCGAAGGGAACTGGACCGGGCCGCGGTGGCCGGCCTGCGCGAGGGCGCCCGCGCCGGCGGCAGCACCCTCTTCTCGCTGCTGCTGACCCTCTACTACGCCGTCCTGCACCACGCCACCGGCCGCGCCGACCTGGCCGTCGCCTCCCTGTACGCCAACCGGACCCGGCCCGAACTGCGCAGAACCGTCGGGTTCCTGGCCAACATGGTCGTCCTGCGCACCCGGTTCGATGCCGAGGCAGGCGTCCTGGACGCCCTGCGCGCCACCCACGCCACCGTCACCGGCGCCTTCCTCAACCAGGGCGTCCCCTACCAGCTGCTGCCGCTGCGCGAGGCCCAGAGCCAAGGGGCGAGAGCCGACGACATCGTCTTCCAGATGCTCGCCGAACCCGTCTACAGCACCACCGCGGGCGGCCTCGCCCTGGAAGTCCTGGTACCCGACGGAGTGGGCAGCCGATTCGAGCTGGAATTGGTTCTCGTACCGCACGACGAGGGATTGCACGTCCTGCTCTTCTACAACGGGGGACGGCTCGACGAGAAATTCGCCACGGAATTGGCCGAGCGATATGTCACGGCCGCCGAACGTGTCTCCCGGAACACCGGACTGTCCTTCGTCCGGGTCTGCTGAGCACCGCGGGAAACCAGGGGAACTTCATGCGTATAACGCTCGACACGATGCGCGCGGCCGTCGCCGACCTCCTCGACGAACCGCCCGGCGCCATCGGCGACCAGGACGACCTGACCGCCCTGGGACTCGACTCGATGGCCATCATGACGCTCGCGGCGCAATGGCGCCGCGAGGGCGCCGACATCCGCTTCGGCGATCTGGTGGAGCACCCCCGGCTCGCGCAGTGGTGGGCGCTGGTGGCACGGAGCCCCGGCCCGGCCGCCGATGCGGCCGAACCCCCCGCCGGCGGCCCGCTCACCGCCCCCGCCGACGAGTCCGCCGCGTTCCCGCTCGCCCCCATGCAGCACGCCTACTGGGTGGGCCGGGCCGACGGCCAGGTCCTTGGCGGGGTCGGCGGCCACTTCTACTTCGAGTTCGACGGACCCGCCCTGGACCCCGACCGGCTGGACACGGCGGTGCGCGCCCTCACCTCGCGGCACGCCATGTTCCGCGCCCGCTTCCTGCCCGACGGCACCCAGCGCATCACCGAGGCGCCCACCGGCCTGACCGGCGTGCACGACCTGCGCGCCGAGGACGCCGGGCGCGCCGCCGCCGAACTGGACCGGCTGCGCGCCGCCCTGTCCCACCAGCGCCTGGACGCCGCCGCCGGCCCCCTGCTCGACGTACGCCTGACCCTGCTGCCGGACGGCACGAGCCGGCTGCACCTGGACGTCGACATGCTGGTGTGCGACGCGATGAGCTTCCGCATCGCGCTCGCCGACCTCGCCCGGCACTACGCGGACCCCGCCTGGCAGCCCGGACCGCTCGGCTACAGCTATCCGCGCTACCTGGCGGACCGCACCGCCCGGCCGCCCGCCCACCTCGAACGGGACCGCGCCTACTGGGCCGGCCGGCTGCCCACGCTGCCCTCCGGGCCCCACCTCCCGCTGGCCGGGCCACCCGAGCGGCTGCGCCGGCCCCGCACCGGCCGCCGCACCCTGTGGCTGGCACCCGAGCAGCGCGCACGGCTCACCGACCGCGCCCGCAAGCACGGCCTGAGCCCGGCGATGGCGCTGGCCGGCTGCTACGCCGAGGTGCTGGCCACCTGGAGCGCGGAGAAACGCTTCCTGCTCAACCTGCCGCTGTTCGACCGCGAACCGGTCCACCCGGACGTCCCCGCGCTCGTCGGCGACTTCACCAACCTGCTGCTGCTCACCGTGGACGCCACCCGCGAGGAGTCCTTCGCCGACCGGGCCCGCCGGCTGAACGCCGAGTTCCGCGAGGCCGCCGCGCACAGCACCTGCCCCGGCACCGACGTCCTGCGCGACCTGGCCCGCACCCGCCCCGGCGCCGCGGTCGCGCCGGTGGTCTTCACCTCGGCGCTGAGCATGGGCGAGTTGTTCGGGCCGCGGACGCGGCGGGCGCTGGGGGAGCCGGTGTGGCTCAGCTCCCAGACACCGCAGGTCTGGATGGACCTCCAGGTCGTCGAGGAGGACGGCGGCATCAGGATCATCTGGGAGGCCGTCGAGGACCTGTTCCCCGCCGGACTGCTGGACGACATGGCCGGCGCGCTGAGCCGGCTGCTCGACCACCTGACCGCACCGGACGCCGACTGGACCGCGCCCCTGCCCGACCTGCTGCCCCCGGCCCAGCGGACGGTCCGGGCCGCCGTCAACGCCACCGACCGGCCGGTGCCCGCGCACACCCTGCACGAACCGTTCTTCGCCCTCGCCCGGCAGGAACCGGACCGGCCCGCGCTGCTGTGGGCGGACGGCTCCCTGACCCGCGCGGAACTCGCCGGCCGGGCCCTCCGACTCGCCGGGCTGCTGCGCGACCGCGGGGTGGCCCCGGGCGACCCGGTGATGATCACCCTGCCCAAGGGCCCGCGGCAGATCGTCGCCGTCCTCGGCGTCCTCGCCGCCGGCGGCACCTACGTCCCCGCCGGCATCGACCAGCCCGCACCGCGCAGGCGGCGCATCACGGAGTCCTGCGGCGCCCGCCTGACGGTCACCGAGGACATCCTGGAGGAGGCCCGCACGGCGACACCGCTGCCCGGGCCCGTCCCCGTACCGCCCGAGCAGATCGCGTACGTGCTCTACACCTCGGGGTCCACCGGCGAACCCAAGGGCGTCGAGGTGCCGCACCGCAGCGCCGTGAACACCGTGACCGCGCTCGACGAACGGTTCGGCCTCGGACCGGACGACCGCACCCTGGCCGTGTCGGCACTCGACTTCGACCTGTCGGTGTACGACATCTTCGGCCCGCTGTGCGCGGGCGGCGCGGTGGTCTGCGTACGCCAGGAGGAACGGCGCGACGCGCGGGCCTGGCTCGATCTGGTCCGGGGCCTGGACGTGACCGTCGTCAACTGCGTCCCCACCCTGCTGGAGATGCTGCTGGAGGCGGCCGAGGGCGCCGGCGCCACCGCCGGGGTCCGCGTCGCGCTGCTCGGCGGCGACCGGGTCGCCCCCGACCTGGCGGCACGCGCCCGCGGGATCTTCCCCTCGGTGCGCTTCGCGGGCCTGGGCGGCACCACCGAGACGGCCATCCACTCCACCGTGCAGGAGGTCACCCGGGCCCCCGCGCACTGGGCATGCGTCCCCTACGGCGTCCCGCTGCCCGGCCAGCGCTGCCGGGTCGTCGATCCACGCGGCCGGGACTGCCCCGACCAGGTGCCCGGCGAACTGTGGATCGGCGGCGCGTCGGTGGCCCGCGGCTACCGGGGCGACCCGGAACGCACCGCCGACCGGTTCGTGGAGTACGACGGGCTGCGCTGGTACCGCACCGGCGACCTGGCCCGCTATCTCCCCGACGGCACCCTGGAGTTCCTGGGGCGCGCCGACTTCCAGCTCAAGGTGCGCGGCCACCGGATCGAGCCCGGCGAGATCGAGACCGCGCTGCGGGACCACCCGGCGGTGAGCGCCGCCGCCGTCGTCGGCGTGGGGGAGCCCGCCACCCGGCTGGCCGCCGCCGTCGTCGCACGGGAGCCCGCGCCGGACGGCACCGGGGAGTCCGGTGCGACGCCCGGCCTGCTGCGCGACCACCTGGCCGACCGGCTGCCGCCCGCCATGGTCCCGGACGTGATCACCGTCCTGGACGCGCTGCCGCTCAACATCAACGGCAAGGTCGACCGCGGCGCCCTGCGCGACCTGCTCGCCCGCGACGAGCGCGCCACCGCCGCACACGAGCCGCCGCGCGGCGTCGTCGAGAGCCAGGTGGCCGAACTCTGGGGCGAACTGCTCGGCGTGCGGGGCGTCGGACGCGACGACGGCTTCTTCGCCCTGGGCGGTGACAGCCTGCTCGCCACCCGCCTGCTGACCCGGCTGCGCGCGGCCGGACTGCACGGCGCCGACCTCGGGCGGCTGTTCACCGCGCCGATGCTGCGCGACTTCGCGGCCGGCCTGCACCTGGGCCGCCCCACCAGCCTGCCCCCGGTCACCCCCGACCCCGCCGCCCGCCACGAGCCGTTCCCCGCC
Organism: Streptomyces sp. NPDC047017; assembly: GCF_040644175.1. Classification (NCBI taxonomy): domain Bacteria; kingdom Bacillati; phylum Actinomycetota; class Actinomycetes; order Kitasatosporales; family Streptomycetaceae; genus Streptomyces; species Streptomyces sp. NPDC047017. The sequence continues at coordinate 308,118 of NZ_JBEYVW010000003.1, forward strand.
ACCGACATCCAGCGCGCCTACTGGCTCGGACGCGGCACGGACTTCACGCTCGGCGGCGTCGGATCGTACTGGTACTGGGAGTTCGACGGCCGGGACGTGGACCTCAAACGGCTGGAGGACGCCTGGAACCGGCTCGTCGAGCGGCACGAGATGATGCGCGCGGTCTTCGACGAGGACGGCAACCAGCGCATCCTCGAACAGGTCCCGGCCTTCGCCTTCGACGTCACCGCCGCGCCGCCCGGCCACGCCGCGGAGGCGCTGCGCATCCAGCGGGCCGCCCTGGACCACCGGGTGTTCGACGTGACGCGGTGGCCGCTGTTCCACATCGCCGCCACCCGCTACGACGGCGACCGCACCCGGATCGCGTTCGGCTTCGACTACATCGTCCTGGACGCGCTGAGCATCATGACCATCTTCTGGGAGCTGTCCCGGCTGTACGAGGACCCCGCCCGCGCACTGCCCTCGCTGGACGTCTCCTTCCGGGACTACATCCTGCAGGCGTCCCCCGACCCCGAGGAGGTCGCCGCCGACCGGGCGTACTGGACCGGGCGGCTGCCCGAACTGCCGCCCGCCCCGGCGCTGCCGCTGGCCGTCGCCCCCGAACAGGCCGGCCCGCCCCGCTTCACCCGGCGCGAGTTCTTCCTGCCGCCGGATCTCTGGCAGGCGCTGACCGGCACCGCCCGGGGCTGCGGCCTGACCCCGTCGGCGGTGCTGGCCGCCGCCTTCGCCGACGTGCTGTCCGCCTGGAGCGCCCAGCCCGACGTCACCGTGAACCTGACCCTGTTCGACCGGCGCGAGGTGCACCCCGACATCAACAACATCGTCGGTGACTTCACCTCCCTGCTGCTGGTGGGCCACCGGCCCGAGGACGGCGACGGCTGGGCGGACGCGGCCCGCCGCTTCCAGCAGCAGATCTGGGAAGGACTCCAGCACAGCTCGGTCTCCGCGCTGTGGGTGCTGCGCGAACTGGCCCGCCGCACCGGCACCGCCGAGGCGGCCATGCCGGTCGTCTTCACCAGCACCCTGGGCGTCTCCGACCGGCTCGCCGACCTGACCATGCCCTTCGGGGAGCAGGTGTACGGCCTCTCCCAGACCCCCCAGGTGTGGCTGGACTGCCAGGTCGTGGAGCGCGACGGCGGGATCGCGGTCAACTGGGACGCCGTCGAGGAACTGTTCCCCGCCGGGCTCCTGGACACCATGCTCGGCGCCTACCAGCGGCACCTGACCGCGCTGGCCGGGACCGACTGGCGGCGGCCCGTCCCCGTGGCGCTCCCCGCGGACCAGGCCCGCGTCCGCGCCGAGGTGAACGCCACCGGCGCCCCGCTCAGCGGACGGCTGCTGCACGAGCCCTTCTTCGCACAGGCCGCCGACGCACCCGGCCGGCCCGCGCTGCTGTGGCGCGACGGCCGCCTGGACCACGGCGAACTCGCCGGCCGCGCCCTGCGGGTGGCCGGCGCGCTCACGGCGGCGGGCGTACGGCCCGGCGACAGTGTCGCGATCGTGCTGCCCAAGGGACCCGAGCAGATCACCGCCGTGCTCGGCGCCCTCGCCGCCGGCGCCTGCTACGTGCCGGTCGGCGTCGACCAGCCGCCCGTCCGCCGCACCCGCATCCTGCGCCGCTCCGGTGCCGCGGCCGTCCTCACCGACGCGGACCTGGCCGCCGGCGCCGACTGGCCGGACGGCATCGCCGTGCTGGACGTACGGCAAGCCCGTACGCACGCCACCGCCCTGGCCGCGCCGGTCGCCGTGCCCGACACCGCGCTCGCCTACACCATCTTCACCTCCGGCTCCACCGGCGAGCCCAAGGGCGTGGAGACCACCCACCGCGCCGCCCTCAACACCGTCGAGGACATCGACGACCGCTTCCGCGTCGGGCCCGACGACCGCGTGCTGGCCCTGTCCGCCCTCGACTTCGACCTCTCCGTCTACGACATCTTCGGCCCGCTCGCGGCCGGCGGCGCCCTCGTCCTGGTGGAGGAGCGCGACCGCCGCGAACCGCACCGCTGGCTCGATCTGGTGCACACCCACCGCGTCACCGTGTGGAACACGGTCCCGGCCCTGCTCGACATGCTGCTGACGGCCGCCGAGGGCGCCGCCGGAGCGGAGGGAGCAGGGGGCGCAGGGGGAGCGGAGGGAGGGGAGGGCGCCGGGGGAGCGGGCGGGAACCCGCTTCAGCCGCTGCGCCTGGCGCTGGTCTCCGGCGACTGGGTCGGCCTGGACCTGCCGGGCCGGCTGGCCGCCCGCGCCCCGGACTGCCGGCTGGTGGCGCTCGGCGGCGCGACCGAGGCCGCCATCTGGTCCAACGCCCACCCCGTGACCGGGCCGCTGCCCGACTGGCCGTCCATCCCGTACGGCCACCCCCTGCGCAACCAGTGCTTCCGCGTCGCCGACCCGGCGGGCCGCGACCGCCCCGACTGGGTGCCGGGCGAGCTGTGGATCGGCGGCGAGGGCGTGGCCCGCGGCTACCGCGGCGACCCCGACCGCACGGCCCGGCAGTTCGTCACCCACGACGGGCTGCGCTGGTACCGCACCGGCGACCTCGGCCGGTACCGGCCCGGCGGCATCCTGGAGTTCCTCGGCCGCGCCGACCAGCAGGTCAAGATCCGCGGACACCGCATCGAACTCGGCGAGATCGAGGCCGCCCTGCACGAACTGCCCGGCATCGCCCGCGCCGTCGCCTGCGTGGTGGGGGAGCGGCCCAGGCACCGGATCGTGGCCTTCGCCGTACCGGACGGCGAACCACCGCAGGCCGTGGCCCTGCGCGCCGCCCTCACCGAACGACTGCCCGGCTACATGATCCCCGAACGGGTCCGGCTGCTGGAGCGCATGCCACTGACCGCCAACGGCAAGGTGGACCGCGGCGCCCTCGCCGCCCTCCTCGACGAGGAACCCGCCCCGGCCGACGAAGCACCCCAGGGAGAGCAGGAGAGCGCCCTCGCCGCGCTCTTCGCCGAACTGCTGGGCACCGACCGCGTCGGCCGCACCGAGAGCTTCTTCGCCCTCGGCGGCGACAGCCTCACCGCCACCCGGGCCACCGAACGGCTGTGGCACACCACCGGCGTCCGCCTCACCCTGCGCGAGTTCTTCTCGGCGCCCACCGTCGAGGCCCTCGCCCGTCTCATCGAGCACCGGCGCGCCGAGAGCGCCCTGATCCCCATGGAAGAAGGAGTGCTATGAACCTGGCCGGGCTCCTGGCCGAACTGGAGGCCAGCGGGATCGAGTTGTGGGAGGAAGCGGGCACCCTGCGCTTCCGCGCCCCCCGCGGCGCCCTCACCGCGCAGCGCCGCGCCCTCCTGAAGGACCACAAGGACGAGGTGCTCGACCTGCTGAGGGCCGGCGACGAACGCGTCACCGTGACCGCCCGCCCCGCCGAACGGCACACGCCCTTCCCGCTCACCGACGTCCAGACCGCCTACCTCCTGGGCCGCCGCGACGTCTTCGACTACGGCTCGGTCGCCTGCCACGCCTACGGCGAACTGCGGTTCGCCGCCCTCGACCCGGACCGGCTGCAAGCCGCCTGGCAGGCGCTGATCGACCGGCACGACATGCTCCGCGCGATCGTCGAGGACGAGGGCGCCCAGCGCGTCCTCGACTCCACCCCGCCCTACCGCATCGCGGTCACCGACCTGCGCACGGCGGACGAGACCGGGACCCGGACGGCACTGGCCGAGGTGCGCGAGGAGATGGAGCACCAGGTGCTGCCCGCCGGCACCTGGCCGCTGTTCGACCTGCGGATCAGCCTGCTGCCCGACCACGCCCTGCTGCACCTGTCGATCGACTTCCTCATCGCCGACTACATCTCCCTGCACCTCCTCCTCGACGAACTGCGCACCCTGTACACCGACCCGGACGCGGTCCTGCCCGAACTGCCCATCACCTTCCGCGACTACCTGCTCGCCGAACGCCGGCTGCGCCAGGGCCCGCGCCGCGAACGCGACCGCGCCTACTGGCTGGACCGCGTCGATGACCTGCCCCCGGCCCCGGCGCTGCCGCTGCGCGAGGGACGCAAGCGGGGCGGCCCGGCCCGGTTCGCCCGCCACCGGCTCACCCTGGAGCCCGAGCGCTGGCAGGAACTGCGCCGCCGGGCCGTGTCCCGCGGCCTGACCCCCTCGGGCGCCGTCCTGGCCGCCTACGCCGAGGTGATGGGCCGCTGGAGCGGACGCGACCGCTTCACCCTCGACCTCACCCTGCTCAACCGGCTGCCCCTGCACCCCCAGGTCGGCTCCCTCGTCGGCGACTTCACCTCGGTGGAACTGCTCGCCGTCGACCGCCGCCGGGGTACGACGTTCACCGAGCGCGCCACCGCCGTGCTGGAGCAGCTCTTCGAGGACCTGGACCACCGGCTGTTCACCGGCGTCGAGGTGCTGCGCGAACTCGCCCGCCGCCGCGGCCAGGAGGCCGCCCTGATGCCGGTCGTCTTCACCAGCGCCATCGGCCTGCGCGACCAGGAGGCACCGCGCGACCAGAAGGCACCGGGCGGCCCGTCGCGCACCGCCGGCACCGGCGGCGCGGTGCCCGACGGCGAACTCGTGCACGGCATCAGCCAGACCCCGCAGGTGTGGATCGACTGCCAGGCCATGGAACGCGGCGGGGCCCTCGACATCAACTGGGACGTCCGCGAGGGCGTCCTGGACGAGACGGTCGTGGCCGACATGTTCGCCGCCTTCCAGGACCTGCTCGACCGCCTCGCCGCCGACGAGGAGACCTGGACCTCGCCCGCGCCGCTGCGGCTGCCCGCCGCCCAGCAGGAACGCCGGGAGAAGGCCAACGCCACCGACGCGCCGCTGCCCGAGGCGCTGCTGCACGAGGGCCCGCTCGCCGCCGCGCTGCGCACCCCCGACGCGCCCGCCGTCATCAGCGGGTCCCACCGGCTGACCCACGGCGAACTCGCCGCCCGCGCCGCCGCCGTCACCCGCGCCCTCACCGAGGCCGGCTGCGCGCCCGGCGACCCGGTCGCCGTCGTCGCCGACAAGGGCTGGGAACAGGCGGCGGCCGTCCTCGGCGCCCTGGCCGCGGGCGCGGTCTACGTCCCCGTCGACACCCACCAGCCGGCCGCGCGCCGGGCGAGCATGCTGCGCGACGCACAGGTCCGCCACGCCCTGGTCCGCTCCGGCACCGAGCCGCTGCCCGAGGGGATCACCGCGATCGCCGTGGACACGCTCCCGGCCGAGCCCGCCCCCACCCGGCTGCCCGCACGGCTGCGCACCCCCGACGACCTCGCCTACGTCATCTACACCTCCGGCTCCACCGGCAGCCCCAAGGGCGTGATGATCACCCACCGGGGCGCGGTCAACACCATCGAGGACATCAACCACCGCTTCGCCGTGGGCCCCGAGGACCGCGTCCTGGCCCTCGCCAACCTGGGCTTCGACCTGTCCGTCTACGACGTCTTCGGCGTCCTCGCGGCCGGCGGCTGCCTCGTCCTGCCCGACCCCGGCCGCCGTGCGGACCCCTCGCACTGGACGGCGCTCCTGGCCGAGCACGACGTCACCCTGTGGAACTCGGTGCCCGCCCAGCTCCACATGGTCAACGAGTACCTCGCCACCAGCCCCGTCCCGCTGCCCCGCCTGCGCCTGGCGCTGCTGTCCGGCGACTGGATCCCGGTACGGCTGCCCGACAGCATCCGCGCCAAGGTGCCCGGGCTGCGCGTGATCTCCCTCGGCGGCGCGACCGAGGCGTCCATCTGGTCCATCCACCATCCCGTCGACGGCCCGGTCCCCGAGGACCAGCCGTCCGTTCCCTACGGCCGCCCGCTGGCCAACCAGCGCTTCCACGTCCTGGACGCCGGCTTCGAGCCCTGCCCCGATCTGGTCGCCGGCGACCTCTACATCGCCGGTGCCGGACTCGCCGCCGGCTACCTGCACGACGAGGAGAAGACCGCCGACCGCTTCGTACGGCACCCGCGCACCGGCGAACGCCTGTACCGGACCGGCGACCTCGGCCGCTGGCTGCCCTCCGGCGAGATCGAGTTCCTGGGCCGCAACGACCGGCAGGTCAAGATCCGCGGCCACCGCATCGAGGCCGCCGAGGTCGAGGCCGCCCTCCAGACCCACCCGGCGGTGGCCGCGGGCGCGGTGATCGTCGACGGCGAACCGCCCCTGGAACGCCGCCTCGTGGGCTTCGCCCAGACCGCCCGCACCGGGCCGGGACCGGCCGGACCGGCCGACGGCGCGCTGGTCGCGGCCGTCGCCGAGGAGGGCGAGGAGATCCGCTCCGGCGTGGACGCCGAGGGTGTCGTCCTCTTCGCCCGGCACCTGGACGAGGCCGCCCTGCTCGCCATGATGGACGTCCTGCAGAACAGCGGCCTCTTCCCCGACGAACACACCCGCCACCCGCTGCCCGAGATCCTCGCCGCCGCCAAGGTCGCCCCCAAGCACCACCGCCTGGTACGCCGCTGGCTCGCCGCCCTGGTCCGCGAAGGACACCTGGAGCACCGGCCGCAGGACGGCTACCGGGCCCTGCGCCGCGCCGCACCCGGCGCCGTCGCCGAGGCGTGGCGGCGGGTGGACGCCGCGCTGCCCTCCGCCCAGGACGGCTCCCAGCTCCTGCACTACTTCCGCACCGCCACCGCCCACCTGCCGCAACTGCTGCGCGACGAACAGGACCCCGTGCAGCTGCTGTTCCCCGAAGGCAGCATCGACATCCAGGAAGCCGCCTACACCCAGGGCTTCCTCAACTCCTACCTCAACCGCATCGCCACCTCGGTGGTGCGCCGCATCGCCGACGACCACGCCCGGCACGGCACGGTCCGCGTGCTGGAGGTCGGCGCCGGAGTGGGCGGCGTCAGCGTCGAGGCGGTGCCCCGGCTGGCCGGCACCGACTGCTCCTACCTCTTCACCGACGTCTCGCAGTTCTTCCTCAACAAGGCCGCCGAACGGTTCACCGACTTCCCCTGGGTGCGCTACGCCCTGTTCGACATGAACGAGGACTTCCGGCCCCAGGGCGTCGAACCCAACTCGCTCGACCTCATCCTGTGCGGCAACGTCATGCACTACTCCCGCAACGCCACCACGGTCCTGGACCGCATGCGGCAGATGCTGGCCCCCGACGGCTGGCTCGTGTTCATCGAGACCACCCGCGACAACTACCAGATCCTCACCTCCATGGAGTTCCTCTTCGACGCCACCGCCGGCGACTTCGAGGACGTACGCCACGGCAAGGACCAGACCTTCGTGACCCGGGACCAGTGGCTCGACCTGATCGCCGGGGCCGGCGGCGAGACCGTGCTCTGCCTGCCCGGCACGGACGACCCGCTCGCGGCCATCGGCATGCACGTCTTCGCCGTCCGCTTCAAGGCCGACCGGGCCCGGACCACCCCCGCGCAGCTCTCCGCGCACCTCGCCGAACGGCTGCCCGAGGAGATGGTCCCCGCCCAGATCCAGATCGTCGACGAACTCCCGCTCACCGACAACGGCAAGGTGGACCGGCGCACCCTGCGCACCTGGCTCACCCCGCGCCGCACCGCCGAGCAGGCCCGCAGCGCGGACCCGCAGCCGATGACCGACCTGGAGCAGCGCGTCACCGCACTGTGGTGCCGTGTCCTGGACACCCCCGCCGTGGGCCGCGACGACACGTTCTACGAGGCGGGCGGCGACTCCCTGCTCGCCGCCCAGCTCGTCGGGGCGCTCCGCGAGGAGATCCCCGAGGCCGAACACGCCCTCTTCGACGAGCTGCTGCGCGAACTCCTCGACGGCGCGAGCGTCCACCGCCTCGCCCAGACCCTCACCACCACCACCACCGATCCGGAGCCCGCCGCCACGCCCCAGGCCGCCGCACCCGCCGCGCCCGCGGCCGTCCCCGCCGCCGGCGACTCCGGCGACCGGCTGTGGGCGGTGTTCCGCGAGGGCTTCCCCGCCGGGCCCGTCCACCAGGACCTGTGCGACCTGCTGGAGGAGACCGGACCCCTGCTCGACGCCTCCGCCGCACACCCCCTGGGCGCCCACCTCGACGCCGCCCCCGACACCGTCATCGAACGCGTCGCCCACGAACGGGCCCGGCTGCTGCGCGCCACCGGACACACCCGGTTCCGCCTGGTCGGCGCCCACAGCGGAGCCCTGCTCGCGGCCGAGACCGCCCGGCAGCTCACCGAGGGCGGCGCCGACGTCGAGCTGACCGTCATCAGCAGCTACCCGCTGCCCGCCACCGTCGAGGACCCCGTCCTCGCCGCCTGGCTCTTCGCCCTCGGCAGCGGAGCGGACCCCGGCGCCCTGGGCTGGCCCGACGAGCGGGCCACCGGCGCCGCCCTGGCCGCCGTACTGGCCGAGACCCCCGGCAGGGTGCCCGCCGGCGCGCTCGCCGCACTGAACGGCGACCTCGCCGCCACCGCCACCGCGTTCGCCCGGCTGGCGGCCGTCCCCGCCGAGGAACGCTGGGCGCGTCTCGCCGAAGCCCTGGGCAGCAGCACGGAGGCGGTCCGCGACCGGTACGCCGCCCACCGCCTGCTCGCCCGCGCGGCGGCCGGCCACCGCCCCGACCCGTACACCGGGGACATCACCCTGCTCCTGCACCGCGACGACACCCCCCTGTGGCCGTCCCTGGCCGCCGACGCCACCCGCTACTGGGACGAGCTGTGCCTCGGACGGTTGCGGACCCGGCCCGTCCCGGGCGACCACTTCAGCTGCCTGTCCGCCCGGCACACGGCCGAACTGGCCGCCGCCCTGACCGCTCCCGCCACCCGACAGGAGGGCACCCGGTGACCCCCACCCTCGCCGTCCTCGGCGGCTACGGCGCCGTCGGCGCGGTCGCCGCCCGCGAACTGGCCGCCGCCCACCCCGAGGCACGCGTACGCGTCGGCGGCCGCCGCGCCGACGAGGCGGCCGCCTTCGCCGCCCGGCTCGGCGACCGGGCCGAGCCCCGCGCCGTGGACCTGACCGACCCCGCCTCACTCGCCGCGTTCTGCGCCGGCAGCACCGTCGTCGTCAACTGCGCGGGCCCCTCCTACCGCGTCCTGGACACGGTCGCCGAGGCCGCGCTGGCCGCCGGCGCCGACTACGTGGACGCGGGCGGCGACGAACCCGTGCACCGCGCCCTGACCGACCGCGACCCGGCCGCGCACGGCCGCGCCGCCGTCCTCACCGCCGGCATGATGCCCGGCCTCACCGGGCTGCTGCCGCGCTGGCTCGCCGCCCAGGGCATCGACACCCCCGAGCGGCTGGTCGGCTACGTCGGCACCATGGACCGGCTCACCCCGGCCGGCGCCGGCGACTACCTGCTCAGCCTCGGCGGCGCCTACGGCGAGGCCCAGTCCGCGTGGCGCGGCGGCGCCCGCGTGCTGCGCGTCCTGCAACCGCTCAACGACACCGAACTGCCCTTCTTCCCGGGCACCGTCAGCGCCTACCCCTACCTCAGCTACGAGGTCGAACGGCTCGCCCGCGACCTCGGCCTCGCCACCGTCGACTGGTACAACGTCTTCGACGGCGGCTCCCGGATGCTCAAGACGCTCGGCCGCCTCCAGGGCGCCATGACCGGGCAGAGCGCCCTGGAGCCCGCCGCCCGCGAACTCATCGAGGCGGCCGCGCTCGACCTGTTCGGCCGGGACCCCTACCAGCTGTTCGCGCTGGAGCTGACCGGCCGCAGCGCGGGCCGCGAGACCGTGCGCGCCCTGGTGCTGCGCGGCACCGACACCTACGAGCTGACCGGTGCCGTCGCCGCCCTCGCCACCAGCGCGCTGCTCGCCGGACAGGTGCCCGCCGGCGTCCACTACGCCGCCGAGGTGCTCGACCCCGGCCCCGTCGTCGACCGGCTGCGGACCCTGCCGGCCGTGACCTCGCTGGACCTCTTCGACCGCCCGCTGGACGAGGTCGCGGCCCCGGAGGAGGGCGAACTGTGAGCGGCCGGCGGCCCCGGGTCGTGGTGGCCGGCACCAAGTTCGGCAGGGTCTACCTCGCGGGGACCGCCCGCCCCGACTCCCCGTACGAACTCGCCGGCGTGCTCGCCCGGGGCAGCGAGCGCTCCGCGCGCATCGCCCGGCACTACGGCGTCCCCCTGTTCACCGACCCCGAACAGGTGCCCAAGGACGTCGAGGCCTGCTGCGTGGTGGTCGGCGCCGGCATCAACGGCGGCCCGGGCGCCCGCCTCGCCGGGCAGCTCATGGCCCGCGGCCACCACGTCCTGCAAGAACACCCCCTGCACGCCAGGGAACTGGCCGACTGCCTGCGCGCGGCCCGCGAACACCGGGTGGTGTACCGGCTGAACAGCCACTACGTGCACGTCGAGCCGGTACGGCGGTTCATCGCCGCCGCCCGCCGGCTGCTGGCCGGGCAGCGGCTGCTGCACATCGACGCCGTCTGCGGCTTCCAGGTGCTGTACACCCTCTTCGACATCCTCGGCCGCGCCCTGGGCGGCGTCCGCCCCTGGGGATTCGCGCAGTTGGGCGACCTGCCGCCCGAAGTGGCGGACCTGGCCGGCGCACCGCCCGTGTACCGCGGCCTGGACGGGGTGCTCGCCGGGGTGCCGTGCACACTGCGGCTGCAGAACGACATGGACCCCGCCGACCCCGACAACCACATCCACCTCTTCCACCGCGTCACCCTGCACACCGAGGGCGGCCACCTCACCCTGCTCAACACCCACGGCCCCGTCCTGTGGAGCCCCCGCCCGTACATGCCGCAGGACATGCGCGCGACCGTGCGCATGGAGGAGTCCGGGGCACCCTGCTTCGGCTACCCCAGCGCCGAACCCCTCGGCCCCGCCGCCGGCCCCGACCAGCGGCACATCCTCGGCGAACTGTGGCCCGAGGCGACGGCGGCCGCCCTGCGGGCACTGCGCGAGGACATCGAGGACGGCACCGACCCGGGCCGGGACGGCCAGTACCACCTCACCCTGAGCCGCCTCACCCGCGAGGTCACCGACCGCTTCGGCCCCGTACGCCTGCACCGCGGCACCCCCGCCCCCCAGGTGCTGCCCGCCACGGCCCTCACCGACGACGCGCCGCGACCGGGAGCCCGCCCATGACCGCCGACCCGGACCTGTGGTTCCGCCGCTACTGGCCGCGCCCGGCCGCACGGCGCCGGGTGGTGTTCCTCCCGCACGGCGGCGGCTCCGCCAGCTTCTACCGGGGCATGGCCAAACGCGTGCTGCCCGCCGCCGAACCGATGATCGCGCAGTACCCCGGCCGCGAGGACCGGCTGGAGGAACAGCACATCACCGGGATGGCCGAACTGGCGGACCGGATCAGCGCCGCGCTGCTGCCCCTGCTCGACCGCGAGTTCGTGCTCTTCGGGCACAGCATGGGCGCCTCCGTCGCCCACGAGGTGGCGCTCCGGCTGGAACACGGGCACGGAGTGACCCCGGCCCTGCTGTGCCTGTCGGGCCGGCCGGCCCCCCGCCATCACAAGCCCGGCGACAAGCACCTCGACGACGAGGCCCTGTGGGAGGACCTCGCCCGGCTCGGCGCCACACCGCCCCTGCTCCTTGCCAACCCGCAGGTCCGCAGGACCGTCCTGCCCACCCTGCGGGCCGACTACCGGCTGGTCGAGCGCTACCGGCCGGACACCGCGGGACCCCTGCTGTCCTGCCCCGTCGCCGCCTGCGTGGGCGACGACGACCCGGAGGTCACGCCCAAGGAGGCCGAGGCGTGGCAGGAGGTCTCCCGGGGCGGCTTCACCTTCCGCCTCTTCACCGGCGACCACTTCTACTTCCGCGGCCAGGAGGACGACCTCGTGCACTGGCTGCTCACCACAACGGACCGGGAGGCCGCATGATCGTCAGGCCCGTCGTCGAGGCGTACGCCGAGGCGCACTCGACGGGCGAACCGCCCGGACTGGCCGCGCTCGCCGAGGAGACCCGCGGCCTCTGCGAGGTCCCGCAGATGATGGTCGGCCCGATGCAGGGCCACCTGCTCGCCCTGCTCGTCGGCATGCTGCGCGCCCGCGATGTCCTGGAGATCGGCACGTTCACCGGCTACTCGGCCCTGTGCATGGCGGCCGAACTCCCGCCCGACGGCACCCTGGTGACCTGCGAGGTGGACCCCGGGCACGCCGCGATCGCACGGCGCCACTTCGCCGCCTCGCCCTACGCCGACCGCATCGAACTGCGGCTGGGCCCGGCGCTGGAACAGCTCAAGAGCATGGAAGGGCCCTTCGACTTCGTGTTCATCGACGCCGACAAGCAGGGCTACGCCGACTACTACGACGCGGTGCTGCCCCGGCTCTCCGAGACCGGGGTCATCGCCGTCGACAACGTCCTCCAGTTCGGCGGCGTGGCCAACCCCCTGGACGACAAGCCCGACACCGTGGCCCTGCGGGCGTTCAACGACAAGGTACGGGACGACCCCCGGGTCGAACAGGTGATGCTCACGGTACGGGAGGGCATCACCCTGATCCGCCGGGTCAGGGCCCGCTGAATTACCCGATCCGGTCCCGGAGAAAGTTTCTTTTTGAACTCTGAAAGATTGTGCCGGTGACGGTGGACCGGGCCATAGGCTCCCGATGACGGGCGACAGCAAGCGGAAACCGCAGACACCGAACCGCGGAAGAAAGCGAGCGGAATTCCCCTCATGAGCCTGCACGACAAGACCTTCCTCGTCACCGGCGCCGGCAGCGGCATCGGGCGCGCGGTGGCACGGCGGCTGTTCGACGAGGGCGCCCACGCCGTCCTGGTCGGCCGGCGCGCCGCGGCCCTGCGCGAGAGTGCCGAGACGGCGAAGGACGGCCAGGCACTCGTGCACCCGGCGGACATCGCCCGCCCCGCCGCGGCCGCCGGCGCCGTGCAGGCCGCGCTGGAATGCTTCGGCGCACTCGACGGCCTGGTCAACAACGCCGGACTGGCCCGCTTCGGCCCGCTGGCCGACGCCGATCCGGACGACCTGACCGCCATGCTCGACGTCAACCTGCTGGGCCCGGTCCACCTGATCCGGGCCGCCCTGCCCACCCTGCGCGCCGGCGGCGGATGCGTCGTCAACGTCTCCTCCGTCGGCGGTGTCCTGGCCATGCCCGGCCGGGCGGTGTACGGCGCCTCCAAGGCCGCCCTGAACAGCCTCACCCGGTCCCTGGCCCGGGAACTGGCCCCGCTCGTCCGGGTCAACGCGGTGCTGCCCGGCCCGGTCGACACCCCGATGTACGACGATCTCGGACTCGCCCCCGAACAGGTCGCGCGCCTGCGTGACGACATGGTCGAGAGCACCCCGCTCGGCCGCTTCGGAACCCCGGACGACGTCGCGTCCTGGGTGTGCCGGCTGCTCGACGAGGAGACCGCCGGATGGGTCACCGGCGCCCTCATCCCCGTCGACGGCGGCCGCACGTCGTAATTCCCGATTCCCGCCACTCGATTCCGTACCGCAGCCCGGCGCAGGTCGAAAGTCACGACGGTGCCGGAAAAGGCCGAGGGAGAAAAAGAATGAGCACCGAAGAGATTTCCACCGTCTACGGCCGTGAGGAATTCAAGCGCGTCGACGTCGGCGCCGTCATGCGCGAGGGCCACCCCGACATCAGCGACGGCGACCAGCTCATCGTCGAGCTGGTGGCCAAGAAGCGGGAAGCGGCCGGGCGCCCGCTGACCGTCATCGACGTGGGCTCCGGGTCGGGCGTGCTCTCCGAGCTGATCGCGCAGCGGCTGCCCGACTGCCGGGTGATCGCCAACGAGATCGCCCCCAACCCGGCCCGCCAGGCCCGCGAACGGCTGGCCGCGCACCCCCGCGCCGAGGTCTTCACCGAGTCCTTCACGGACTGGAAGGAACCGCTCGACGTCATCATCTCCTGGGGCAGCCACCACCACCTCCCGCACAGCCACCTCCAGCACGTGCGCGACCTGCTCACCGAGGGCGGCGTCCTGATCCTCGGCGACGAGTTCTGTCCCGAGTACTGCACGGACGAGGACGCCGAACGGCTGAAGAACGCGGAGGTCATCGAGCTGGGCGGCGGCTACCTGCTCGCCAGCCGGGAGGAGATCGAGGCGTACCGCCGGGACAGCACCGTGCCCGAGTGGTCCAAGGTCCTGGAGGACCGCCGCCGGCGCACCCTGTGGAACTGGTACAAGTTCGTCATCGACCACGCCATCGAGCGGGACTACTGGCAGGTGGCCATCGCCGAGATGCAGATCACCAAGGACGACATGGTCACGTCGTTCGAGGAGGAGCACAAGCTCTCCCCGCTCATCGTCGAACACGAACTGGCCGTCAATGGCTTCGAGCAGGCCGCCAAGCACGTCATCGGCGACCGGCCCGCGGAGCTGCAGAGCTTCTTCGTCTACGAGTTCGTACCGGGCGCCGCGCCCGCCGGCGCCGACGGCGAGCGGTGATGGGCCCCGTCCCGCGCGCCGGCACCATCCCCCCGTCCTGCCTGCACGCGGTCTTCCGCGCCGCCGAGGACCGGGAACGGGCGACCGGCCGGCCCGTCGTCAAACTGCACGTGGGGGAACCGTACTTCCCGCCGCCGCGCGAAGTCGCCCTGGCCGTGGAGCACGCCGTGCACGACGGCCGGACCGCCTACACCTCGGCCGAGGGCATGCTCGCCCTGCGGGAGGCGCTGGCGGTCCGGCTGGAGACGGAGAACGGCCACCGCACCAGCGCGGACCGGGTGTTCGTGACCCCGGGCTCCTGCCAGGGACTCGCCGCCCTGTTCCAGTCGCTGGCCCGGCCGGGCGACGAACTGCTGATGCCGGAACTGCACTGGCCGATCCACCTCCAGCAGGTCCTCCTCGCCGGATTCCGGCCCGTCTTCTATCCGCTCGGGCCCGGCTACCGCCCGGACCCGGAGGCCCTGCGCGCCGCCGTCACCCCCCGCACCCGGGTCGTCCTGGTGAACTCGCCGGCCAACCCGACCGGCGCGGTGCTGGGCGCCGAGGCCCTGCGGGACATCCTGGAGATCGCCCGCGCACACGACCTCCAGATCATCAGCGACGAGGCGTACGAGCACTTCGTCTACGACGGCGAGCACGTCTCCTTCGCCTCCCTGGAGAGCGGCGTCCCCGAGGAGGAACGGCGCGTCTTCAGCACCTTCACCTTCTCCAAGAGCCTGGCGATGACCGGATACCGGCTGGGGTACGTGGTGACGCCCAACGCCACCGCCGCGCACGCCCTGCGCGTGGTGCAGGAGGCGAGCATCATCGGCCCCTCCACCCCGGTCCAGTACGCCGGCCTCACCGCGCTGAAGGCGCAGGACGCCGCACGGGCCAACGCCCGCATGGTCCAGGCCAACCGCGACCGGGCGCTGCCCGCGCTGCGCGAGGCGGGACTGCTCGCCGAACTCCCGCAGGGCGGCTGGTACGCCGTGCTCGACATCGGCTCCACCGGCGTCGACGCGGAGACCTTCGCCGCCGGCCTGCTGGAGACCCACGAGGTGGGGGTGGCGCCGGCCGCCGGGTTCGCGCTGCGGCCCGTACTGGCGGACGACGGCCGGGTCCTGTCGGCCGACCCCGCCCGCGAGGCCCGCACCCTGATCCGGCTCGCGTTCTGCGGCGACCCCGACGAACTCGACACCGGGGTCGCCCGGCTGCTCGCGCACGCCAGGGAGCTGCGCTCCCGGGGCGGATCACCGTGAGCGGACAGGACTACGCGGGGTATCTGCGCCTGGAGCGGCTGCTGTCGCTCCAGGAGCCGCTGTCCCCGGCCGGCGAGGACACCGCCACCGGTTCGGCCGAACTGTTCTTCATCGTGGCCCACCAGACCAGTGAGCTGTGGCTCACCCAGGCCCTGCACGACCTGGACGCGGCGACCGAGGCACTGGTGTGCGCGGACGCGGGAGCCGCGCCCGACGACATCGAACAGGCGCTGGAGCACGTGGACCGGGCCGTGGCGGTGATGGGCCTGCTGGGGGACACGCTGCGCGTCCTGGAACGGCTGCCGGTCCGGCGCTTCGCCGCGTTCCGCCCCCGCCTCGGCACCGCCAGCGGAGCCCAGTCGCGCAACTTCCACGACCTGGAGGTGCGGCTGGGCACCGCCGACGCGGGGGAGGAGAGCCCGCTGTACCGGGCCTTCCTCAAGGCGCTCGCCGCGCGTGGCACCACGGTGGAGGAGGTCTGCCGGCTCGGCGCGTCCGGGGCCGGCGCGCCGCACCGCCTGGCGGAGGCGCTGCTCGACCTCGGATACCGCTTCTGGCAGTGGAAGGTCGCCCATCTGGTCCTGGTCGACCGCACCCTGGGCGGCCTGTCCGGCACGGGCGGCACCACGGGCGCCGGGTACCTGCTCACGCGGGCCCGGATGCCCTTCCCGGAGCTGCGGTCGGCGCGTGAGCGGCTGCACGGGCCCGACTCGGGCGGCTGAACGAAGGCGGCGAGCCGAGACGGAGAGCCGAGACGGAGAGCCGAGACGGAGAGCCGGAGTGGAGGGCCGGAGTGGAGGGCCGGGGCGGACGGGGCCCGCGACCGTCCGCCGACGGCTCTCGCGCCCCCGTCCGTGGCGTCCGCCGGGCGACGCGCGGAGGCGCCCGGGCGCCCGGACGATGAGAGAATGACCCGGTGGAGTTGCGTCAGGCATGTCACGCGGCCGGCATCGGCGTGGTCGCCGCCAGCGAACACACCGGCCCGCCCCGCCCGCACAGGGCCGTTCCGGCCCTGTCGTCCCGCCTGGTCGTCAGCCTCGGGGCACCCATCGACGTGCGGTACGGCGACGAGACCCGGCGCATGCAGGCCGTGGTCACCGGCATGATGCGGCCCGGCACGGCCACCCCCGTCCTCGCCCTGCTGCCCCACCAGCCGATGGTGTACGTCGAGCTGTCGCCGCTGGCCGCGCAACGGCTCATCGGAGTGCCCCTCAGCGAAGTGGACGCGGGCGGTGTCGGCGCCGAGGCCCTGCTGCCGTGGATGAGCCGGCTGGGCGAGGAACTGGCGGACCACCCGGCCGGCCTGCGGGCCGCGCTCATGCGGCGCCGGCTGCTCGAACGCCTCGACGGGGCCACCCGGCCCGGCGTGTCCCCGTACGCGGTCGAGGCCCTGAAGATCATCCAGGCCGGGCACGGACAGGTGCCCGCCGAGGACGTCGCACGGCGGGTGCACCTGAGCCCGCGCCGGCTGCGCCAGGTGATGCACGACGCTGTCGGGATCGGCCCGAAGTACGCCTCACGCGTCGCACGGCTGGCGGCCGCCGTCCGCCGGGCCGGCGCCGGGGCCGACTCCTGGGCCCAGGTCGCGGCCGAGAGCGCCTACCACGACCAGAGTCATCTGGTGCGGGACTTCCACGACCTCATGCGGACGACACCGACCGCGTGGCTCGCGGAGGAAGGCCGAAATCTACAAGGCTGGAGGCGCCCTACGCCGTGATCATCGAGCCATGACCGGTGAACTCCAGCCCAAGCTGCTCGTCTCCGACGCCGACGCGGCGATCGACTTCTACACCAAGGCCCTGGGCGCCGACCTGACCTCACGGGTGGCCGACGACCAGGGAATCGTCATCCACGCCGAACTCACCCTGGGCGGGGCGTCCTTCGCGCTGGCCCAGAGCGTCGACGAGTGGGGCTGGCTCGATCCCGTGTCGGTGGGCGGCTCACCCGTCCTCCTCATGATCGACCTGCCCGACCCGGGCGCGACGGCGGACCGCATGGCCCAGCTCGGTGCCCACATCGTGATCCCGGTGGAGGACCGCCCCTACGGCAAACGCCAGGGCAGGGTGAAGGACCCGTTCGGACACCTGTGGGTACTCAGCGGGGACCTCGACTAGCACACTGGGCACTGCGGGCACTGCGGGCACTGCGGGCACTCCGGCACCGACAGGCGCCGGATGTCCCGGCACCGTTCGTACCGGTACCCGCCGTCCCGGCACCGGAGACTCGGTCCACCGCCGGGTTCCGGGGCAGGATGCCCTTGTGCACCACATATTGTGCGGCCTCGCCGCCAACCCGGCCCTGCCGTCCGAGACGGTCGACCGGCTGACAGCCGTCGCGGACGACGACATCGCCTTCCACCTGGCCGGCCGCGCCGACCTCAGCCGCGCGCAGGCGGCCGCGCTGGTCGCCCGCGTGCGGGGGAGCGCGGCGCGGCTCGCGGCCGAAGGCCGGCTCACCGCCGCCGACATCGATCCGCGTACGCGGCCCGACGCCGCCCTCGCCCTGCTCGACGAGGGCATCGGCCCGCCGGAGTGGGCGCGACTCCTCGCGACGGACCCGGCCGGTGAACGCCGCGAGAAGCTGGCCGCCTGCCCCGGCCTTCCCTCCGACGTGGTGGAGCGGCTCGCGGCGGACCCGGAGGTACGGGTGGTCGTCGAACTGGCGCTGTGGGCCCCGGCGAACACGGCGGCCGGACTCGCGACGCATCCGCACGCCGAGGTCCGCCGCGCGGTGGCGGCCAACGAGTCGACGCCCCCGGCCACCCTGGCGGCACTGCTGACCGGGGTAGGGCTCCCGGCGCCGCGACACTGCGCGGTCTGCGACCAGCATGAGACACCCTTCGTCCACGCCCCGCAGTGCCCCCGGCCCGACTGCCACCTCCCGCCGGGCGCATCCTGCGACGGCTCCCACGCATCCGCCGTGCACCACATACGGGAAGCGGCACTCCGTAACCCCACCACCCCCACCGAGGCCGCTGCTCCCTTCGCGGACCACCCCTCGGCGCTGCTGCGCTGGGCGCTGGCCGGCCGCCCGGACCTTCCCCCGAAGGTGTGCGCGAGCCTCGCCGAGGACCCCGTCCCCGGCATCCGCGCCGACCTCGCCGAGAACCCCGCCATCGACGACGCCCTGATCCGTGTCCTGGCCGACGACCGCGACCCGGCCGTACGCCGTGCGCTCGCCCAACACCCCCGCGTACCGCTCGACGTCCTCGCCCACCTGGCCCGTACCACCAGGATCGGCCCCACTCTCCTGCCCCGGATCGCCACCGCGTCCCCCGCCGAGACCGAGCAACTGGCCACGTCACCGGACCCGTCCACCCGCATGCTCGTGGCCCGGCGACGCGATCTCCCAGCCCACGTCCGCGACCGGCTGGCCGACGACCCCGACGCGAAGGTACTGAAGTCCATCGCACCGCACCCGGGCCTCACCGAGCAGCAGTTGCGCACCATGGTCGCCCGGCACGGTGCCCGAGTCCTCACCGCCGTGGCGGCCAACCCGGGCACACCCCCGGCACTGCTGGAGGACCTCACCCGCCACCGACCACCGGTACGGAAGGTGCTCCGCGAGGTCGCCCGACACCCCAGGGCGACCGCCACGGCACTCCTCGCCTGCCTGGCGGACGACCAGTCAAGGCCCATCGCCGCCGCCCACCCGTCCCTGCCACCGCCCGTCGTCCTGCACCTGCTCAACGACCCGAACCACCAAGTGGCGGAAGCGGCAGCAGCCAACCCGTCCCTGCCGCCTGCTGCGATGTCACACATCATGGGGCCGGTGCCAGGCCCTCCTACCGGGGCGCCGTAGCCGCCCCGAGTAATACGTCCGCGAGGCGGAGGACTGTTCGGGCTCGGAGCTGGACCGTCAGAGCTTGCCGGCGACCGTACGTATCCGGTGGCCCAGGACGCGGCCGAACTCCGCGACGAACCCCGGCCGCAGCCGGGCCGCGTTCCAGATCTCGAAGCCGAGATGGGCGAAGGCGAAGCTGTCGTCCGTCCAGCACCACTCGGGCAGGGGAACCGGGCAGCCGCACGTCGGGCAGCGCAATGTGGCTGCGCCGGCTGTCTGCCAGGTGTGCACGGCCTCCGGCCAGGGCGCGTCCGTGGCCGGCGACGAGCAGCGCGGACACACGGGGGACGCGTCCGCGCCGAGAGAGCCCCAGAAGACGCTAGGGCCGGTGACGGCGGTGAGGCCGTCGCAGCCGCCCGGCACTCGCCGCTCTGTGACGTCGTCCCACCGCGGCCCCGGCGAGTACACCGGCTTGCCGAACATCTCGTACGTCTGCTCGGCAAGCACGATCTGCTCGGCAACCAGCCACGCCACCACCCGAGCCCCGAGCGCCTCGGCCTCCCCGGGGCTCGCATCGATGTCGACGATCGTCTGGAAGCAGTCGCCCATCAGCTCTTGTCCCGATGGCCCGTACTGAGGCGGCCTGGTCCGTGCGAGTGCTGCTTCATGCGGGGCACCCTGCCAGAAGGCACCGACAGCGCTCTCCCTTTCGGCTCTCCCCCCTTGGCAGTCCGTGCAGGGACCTGGAGATCACTGGGCGGCTGAAGCGCGAGCTGTTCAACGGGTCGAGCTGGGTGTGGATTTGGTGGAGGGCCACGGCAATGCTGTGTCGCGTCGTGGACGGTGAATACGCGAGGACGCTCCCGCAGAGGGAACACCTGGCTCGCAGGCCGGGAGAGTCAGGCGTCGCTGCCGTGGTCAGTTCCGAGTCGCGGTCACGGGCGCGCGGGTGATGATGCCGGCCGGGTGGCGGCCGCCGCCTCCCGGTGGTGCGTCCACGCCTCCTCCCGCAGCTCCGTGTTCAGCAGTACGTCCGCGGCCGTGCACGCCAGCGCGCCGGTCGCGGCGACGAGTACCTCGCGGGCCCGGGGGGACGCGGCGGCCGCGGCGAACTCGGGGGTGTGGTCGGAGCCGTCGTCCATGATCGCGACGAACGGGTGGATGGCCGGTACGCGCGTGCTGACGTTGCCGATGTCGGAGGAGCCCAGGTAGACGCCCGGGGCGGGCGGCGTCAGGTCGATCCCCGCTCGGGACAGGTGTCCGGCGAACCGTTCGGACAGCACGCCGCTGTCGCGGAAGTGCTCGTAGCGGGTCGTGGCGCGGGTGACCTCGGCCCTGGTGCCGGTGGCCAGGGCGACGCCCTCGGCGCAGGTGCGCAACTGACCGATCAGGTCCTCCAGTGCCCCGGTCGTGGCCGCGCGCAGGCCGAACACGCCCTCCGCGTACTCCGGGACGATGTTGGTGGCCGTGCCGCCGGCGGTCACGATGCCCTGGACGTGGGAGGCTTCCGGCAAGCGCCGGCCCAGCGCGGAGAGGACGTTGAACAGCTCGATCAGCGCCGCCAGGGCGTCGACGCCCTCGGTCGGGTCGCCGGTGGGGTGCGCGGCGCGTCCATGGAACGCCACGCGGTACTGCACCTGTGCGGTCAGCGGCGCCCGCGTCCAGTTGTGCACCCCCGGGTGGAACATCAGGGCGGCGTCGACCTCGTCGAAGACACCGGCCTCCGCCTCCACCGCCTTGCCGCCGCCGCCTTCCTCGGCCGGGGTGCCGATCGCCAGCACGCATCCGGCGGAGCCGCCGAGCACCGCGTCGACCGCGAGCGCCGCGCCCAGGCCGGCGGCCGCGATCAGATGGTGCCCGCAGGCGTGCCCGAGGCCGGGCAGGGCGTCGTACTCCAGCAGCAGCGCGACGGCAGGGCGGCCGTGGCCCGACCGGGCGGTGAACGCGGTCGCCATACCGGCCACCGGGCGCTCCACCGTGAAACCGGCCTGCTCCAGCTCCGCCGTCAGCCGGGCCGCGGCCCGGTGCTCGGCGAAGGCGTACTCGGGGTCGGCGTGCAGCCCGAGCGCGATCTCCCACAGGGTGTCCGCCCGCCCGGCGACCTCCGCGCGGAGCCGGTCGTGGACATCACCGCTCATGTCGCCGGTGTCATCGCCGTTCACGTCGTCGCTGACATCGTCGGACGTGCGAGTCACCTTGCCTCCTCGGCGTACGGGTGCGGTCACAGGGCGCGTACCACTGCGGCGGGTGCCACCCACCGGCGTCACGACACCCGCCGGTTCCGGCGTGTCGCCGGAGCGACACGGTCGGTGCACGCACCGAACGTCGCTGGGACCGTGCCGTCCGCATCGTGAAGGAGGGCCTCCGCTTAGCAATGGGCCAGAGGGGAAGTCGGAGGTGCACAGCCCCCGCCGCCGGTGATCCGGCCGGGCGGGCCGGTCCCCGGGCGAGGCAGTCGGCCGCCCGTTGTCATCCGAGGAGTGCCGTGACCGTTCGCATCGGAGTGGAAGAGGAGTTCCACATCGTCGAGGTGGAGACCGGCCTGCTCGTGTCCCGGGCCGGCACCGTG
Source organism: Streptomyces sp. NPDC047017 (assembly GCF_040644175.1). Lineage (NCBI taxonomy): Bacteria > Bacillati > Actinomycetota > Actinomycetes > Kitasatosporales > Streptomycetaceae > Streptomyces > Streptomyces sp. NPDC047017. The sequence goes on from NZ_JBEYVW010000003.1 coordinate 329,946, forward strand.
CTGGAGGAGCTGCCCCGGCCGACCTTCACGACGGAGTTGCAGCAGGCGACGGTGGAGACGAACAGCGGGGTGCACGCGTCCCTGGACGGCCTGCACCGCGACATCGTCGGCACCAGGCGCCGGCTGGACGCCGCGGCGACCGCGCACGGCCTGGCCGTGGTGGCCGCCGGGACGGTCCCGCTGGCCCGCACGGCGGACATCCTCCCCACGCCCGGCCGCCGCTACCGCCGCATGGTCGACGACTACGGCATGCTCGCCGACGAACAGCTGATCTGCGGCACCCACGTCCACGTCGACATCCCCGACCGTAACGTGGCGGTACGCGTCATGTGCGAGGTGGCGCCGTGGCTGCCCGTGCTGCTGGCCCTGTCCGCCAGTTCCCCCTTCTGGCTGGGCGCCGACACCGGCTACGCGAGCTGGCGGACCATGCTGTGGCAGCGCTGGCCCACCGCCGGGCCGCCGGGATGTTACGCCGACGCCGCCGCGTACGACGCGGCCGTGGCCTCCCTGATCGACTCCGGGGTCATCAGCGACGCCGGAATGATCTACTACGACATCCGGCCCTCGGCCCACCAGAGCACCCTTGAACTGCGCGTCTGCGACGCCTGCCCCCGCGCCGAGACCGTCGTGCTGATCGCCGGGCTCTTCCGCGCCCTGGTCACCGACGCCCGCGAGCGGCTGGAGACGGCCGGCGCCCCCGCCTGCACGGGCCGGCACGAATGGCTGCGGGCCGCCGCCTGGCGGGCCGCGCGAGCCGGTCTCGAAGGCACCCTGGTCGACCCCCGCACCCGGCACGAGGCGCCCGCCGCCGAGGTCGTCCGCGGCCTGCTGGCACGGGTGCGCCCGGCGCTGGAGGGCGCCGGCGACTGGGCCACGGTCCGTGACCTCGCCGAGCGGGCGCTCGCGGACGGCAGCGCCTCCCGGCGCATACGCCGTGCCGCCGCCGACGAGGACCTGCTGGCCTGCACGGACCTGGCGATCGCGGAGACCCGCGGCGACGACCACCCCCGGCCACGGCCCGCCGCCGGCCCCGCCCGGCACATCGCCTCCCCGGCGAGAACCGTAGGCCCCTGACAGCCCCCGGTCCGGGCGGCTCACAGGCCCCCCGTACCCGGCCCCGTCCCTGTCCCCGTCCCCGTCACGAAGGAGAACCGGTACCGTGCCATCCAGCCCCGACCACATACCGACGGACGGGCCCGCGCGCACCTCACCGCCGCGCGACCCGCGCGACCCCGATGTGCGGCCGGGAGGTGGTCGCGGATGTGCGGTCTGAGCGGAGAGATACGCTTCGACGGCACCCGGCCCGACCTGGCGGCCGTCGAGCGCATGACCGACCACCTCGCCGCCCGCGGCCCCGACGGCGACGGGCTCTGGTCCCAGGGCGCCGTGGCACTGGGGCACCGCAGGCTGAAGATCATCGACCTCTCCGAGCGCGGCGCCCAGCCCATGACCGACGCCCGGCAGGAAGTCACCGGCGTCTTCAACGGGTGCGTCTACAACTACGCGGAACTGCGCGAGGAACTCAAGGCCCTGGGCCACCGGTTCCGGTCCACGTCCGACACCGAGGTCGTCCTCAACGCGTACCGGCAATGGGGCACCGCCTGCGTCGACCGGTTCTACGGCATGTTCGCCTTCGCGCTGGTCGAGCACCGCACCGGACGGCTGATCCTGGGCCGCGACCGGCTCGGCGTCAAGCCCCTCTACCTGACCCGGACCCCCGGCCGGCTGCGGTTCGCCTCCTCGCTGCCCGCCCTGCTCGCGGGTGGCGGCGTCGACACGTCGCTGGACCCGGCCGCGGTGCACCAGTACCTCAGCTGGCACGCGACCGTGGCCGCGCCCCGTACCGTCCTCGCCGGGGTGCGCAAGCTGCCCCCGGCCACCGTGCGGGTCGTCGAGCCGGACGGCACCCACGAGGACCACCGCTACTGGCAGCCGTCCTGCACGCGCCGCCCGGAGCACGCCGGCATGAGCCCCACCGAGTGGCGCGACGCCGTGCTGGAGACGCTGCGCACCGCCGTACGCCGGCGGATGGTCGCCGATGTCCCGGTCGGCGTCCTGCTCTCCGGCGGACTGGACTCCAGCCTGATCGTGGCGCTGCTGGCCGACGAGGGGCAGCGGGACCTGGCCACGTTCAGCGTCGGCTTCGAGTCGGAGGGCGACGACGTGGGGGACGAGTTCGAGTACTCCGACCTGATCGCCAAGGAGTTCGCCACCGACCACCAGCAGCTCGTGGTCCCCTCGCACCGGGTCTCGACGGCCCTGGACGCGGCGGTCCGGGCGATGAGTGAACCCATGATGAGCCACGACGTGGTGGCGTTCCATCTGCTGTCCGAGCAGGTGGCCCGGAACGTGAAGGTCGTCCAGAGCGGCCAGGGCGCCGACGAGATCTTCGCCGGCTACCACTGGTACCCGCGCCTGGCCGACGCGGCCCGCGAGGAGGAACCGGAGCGGTACGCCGAGACGTACTTCGACCGCCCCCACGCCGACCTCGCCGCCATGCTGCAACCGGACATGCTGCCCCGCGACGACGTCTCCGGCCGGTTCGTACGGGAACACATGGCCGCGCCGGGCGCCGAGACCGCGCTCGACGCCGCCCTGCGCCTGGACACGCAGGTGATGCTGGCGGACGACCCCGTCAAGCGGGTCGACAACATGACCATGGACTGGGGCCTGGAGGCCCGGGTGCCGTTCCTGGACCACGAACTGGTGGAGCTGGCGGCCGCCTGCCCGCCCGAACTCAAGCTGGCCGACGGCGGCAAGGGCGTCCTGAAGGAGGCCGGCCGCAAACTGCTGCCGCACGCGGTGGTCGACCGGCCCAAGGGCTACTTCCCGGTCCCCGCGATCACCCACATGGCAGGACCCGTCCTGGCCAGGGTGCGCGAGGCGCTCGACGCGCCGGAAGCGAAGCGGCGCGGCCTCTTCCAGGACTCCTATGTCGCCGGACTTCTGGCGGCCCCCGACCGACACCGCACCAAGCGCGGAGCGAACGCGCTGTGGCAAGTGGCTTTGCTGGAGATATGGCTGCAGACGCACGGAATCTGACCGGAGCACACCGTACGGAGCACACGGCGCCCGGGACGCACAGAAGCGAGGGGGCTGCCGGGGCCGGAGGGGCCGGCGGGATCGAAGGGGCCCACGGGCTCGCCGGGACCGCCGGAGCCGACGTACTCGACGGGACCGCCGAGTACGCGGGCGAGCGGGCCGCCACCGCACACCTCGCACCGACCGCCGACCCGCCACCCGCCCCGGCCCCTGACCCGGACGGCCGCGACCCCGCCTTCGCGGCGCCCGCCCGTATCCCCCTGGCGGACGCCTCCGGGCCGCGCGAGGCGACCACGCGGCTGATCGCGCACGGCTGCTGGTACCCCTCGTCCGACCCGGCCGGGACACAGGTCGCCTTCATCTGCGACCGGGGCGGCGTACCCCAGCTCTGGGCGGGGCCCGTCGACGGCGACGCGGTGCGCCTGCTCGACGACGGACCCGACCCGGTCCGCGAGGTGTCCTGGTCGCCCGACGGCCACTGGATCGCCTACAGCACGGCTCCCGGCGGCGGAGAACACACCCGGGTGCTGTGCGTACGCCCCGACGGCACCCAGCGGCACATCCTGGCCGGGGCCGAGCCGGGCAGCTCCGCCCACCTGGGCTGCTGGGCGCACGACGGATCGGCGCTCGCGGTCACCGTCGCGGTCCCCACCGGCCTGACCGGTATCGCCGACCTGACCGCCCCGGACACCCCGCCGGAGCCCGCACCGGCCGCCCCCGGCCGTTCCCCGGGGCGGCTGCCGGACCACTGGCGCAGCCGCATGGGCGATGCGCGACTCCTCGGCGGGGCACCCCACACGCCTCCGCCGCGCCATGGCCCCGGCCGGCCGCCGTCCCCCCTCACAGCCGGTACGACGGCGCTCGGCAGCCAGGACGACAGCCACACCACCGCCCACGACGACAGGCGCGCCGCCCCGGCGGCCGGCTTCGGCGACGGACTGTCGGCCTACCTCATCGACCCCGACGGCGTGACCGCACCCGTCCTGCTCGCCACCGAGAAGGACGCGGCGACCCTGCGCGTGTGCGACCTCAGCCGGGACGGCACCCTCGCACTGCTGCGCCGGGGCCCCCGCGGCCGGCGCGAGGCGGTCGTGCTGCGCACCACCGACCACGTGACGACCTGCACGGTTCCGGTGGCCGACGGAGACCCGTGGATCGGCAGCTTCTCCCCCCGCGCGGACACCCTCTGGCTGCGCAGCAACACGGGCCGGGAGTTCGCGGCCCTGCTCGTCGCCGCGCTCGACCAGGAGGGCCGGCCGCACCGCTGGTCCGTCGAGGCGTCACGCGACGACACCGATCTCGAACTGCTGCGCTGCGGCCACGACGGCGGCACCGCCGTACTGGCCTGGAACGTCCGGGGCACGAGCGAGGTGGAGATCCGCGACACGGACCCCTCCGCACCCGCCGGGGCCGCCACCGGCCCGCCCCGCGCCCTCCCGTTGCCCCACGAGGTGGCCACCCGTGTCGTGGACGCCGGCCCCCGCCTGCTGCTGGCCCTGTCGGGCTCCCAGCGCCGCCCCGGCATCTGGTGGCTGCCCGAGGGCGTGAGCCTGGTGCGCACCCCGTGGTCGTCACGGGACGAGGACGCCGTACCCCCGGGCCGCCCGCCCGTACGCCCCGTCCACCGCCGCCCGGCCGCACGCGACGGGCTGCCGTTGAACGGCTGGTACTACAGGGCACCGGGACGCGGCCCCGGCGCCCCGGCCCCCTGCGTCATCCACCTGCACGGCGGCCCCGAGGATCAGGAACGCCCGGTCCTCGATCCGCTCTACCACGAGATCCTGGGCCGCGGGCTGGACATCTTCGCCCCCGACGTCCGCGGCTCGTCCGGATACGGCCGGTCGTTCGTCGACGCGGACCTCGGAAGAGGCCGGTTCGCCGCCATCGACGACGTCGCGGACTGCGCAGCCCACGCGGTGCTGGCCGGGCCGGCCGACCCCCGGCGGCTGGCGGTCATGGGCCACTCGTACGGCGGCTACCTCACCTTCGCCTCCCTGGTGCGGCACCCGGACCTCTTCCGTACCGGCGTGGCGGTGTGCGGGATGTCCGACTTCGCCACGTTCTTCGAGGGCACCGAACCCTGGATCGCCCAGTCGGCGGCCAACAAGTACGGCCACCCGGTGGACGACCGCGAACTGCTGCACGCGCTGTCCCCGATGAGCCGCATCGACGCGCTGCGCGCCCCGGTGCTCGCCGTGCACGGGGAGCACGACACCAATGTCCCGCCGGGGGAGTCGGAGCAGTTCGTCCGCGCGGCCCGCGAACGCGGCGTCACCGCCGAACTGCTCACCCTGCGCGACGAGGGCCACGACTTCCTGCGCGCCGACAACCGCCGGCACTTCCGCCGCGCCGCCGCCGACTGGCTGCAGCAGCACCTGGCCGACTGACCGGCGGCGACAGCCGTCCGCCTGGGCGACGGCCGTCCGCCGGGGCGGGAGCCGCAGCGGCCCGACTGCGCCGCGGCCACACAACTGCCAGGCCGCCGCCCGGCTGGTTTCGGCGGTGTCGCTCCGGGGGAGCCGGGGGGCGTGGTGTCCTGTCGACTGCTGCGGCACGCGCACCGGACCGCACCTCGCGACCGGCTGCGCTTCGACGGCTGGATCGCGGGTGTCGGAACGGCGTCCGGGACCCGGCTGGTGCTCGGCCACTGGGTCCGCTCGCCCTTCGGGGCGTTCGACGACGTGATGATCGAACGGCCCGACGGCCACCGCCTGTTGCTGGCGCCCACCCGGCGCACGGCCCGGTTCATCGCCGGGACGTACTCCTTCGACGAGGTGCGGGTCGTCCCCGTACGGGTCCGCGTCAGTCCCGGGGACGGCTGGGCCGTCACCGCGGGGCCGCTGCTCGACCTGCGGTTCACCGTGGGCCGCCGCGGCCCGGCGGGACTGCTGCTGCGGGCGGTCCCCGGGGCGCTGGCCGGGAGTCCCCTCTGGACGCTGGTGACGGACCTACCGGCCCGGCTCCTGCTGGGCGTGCGCACGCGGGGGACGGCCGGCGGCGGGCGCCGCGAGTGGTACGGCGCGCGCGATCTGCGCCCGATCACCGCCGCGACCGCCGTGCTCGCCGGCCGCGACCTCGGCGCCCTCGCCGCCGTGCGGCCGCCGGTCCGGTTCGGGTTCGGCTCGACACCCCACCGGCCCGGCCTGGTGCGGGTCACGACGACGGTGGGCGTCGCCGGGCACCGGCCCTGACCGCGGGCGAGGACTCACCCCTGGCCGGATACCTCCGCGGCGCCTGCCGCCGCCTTCGCCAGCAGGTCCAGCACGTCGGTGAGCCGGGCGCGGACCGCCGGGTCGGTGAACACGCCGGTCGTGTCGGCCGCGGCCCGGGACGCGGGGAGCCGCCCGCAGGCCGGCTCGACGACGGCGGCGCCGGTGTATCCCAGGACCGTCCGCAGCGTGGCCTCCGCACCCTCGCCCCGGCCGGGGGCCGCCGCGTTCACCCAGGCCACCGGCTTGTCGCAGATCTCCGTACCGCCGACCGTCCAGTCCAGGAGGTTCTTGAACGAACCCGGCAGCGTGCCCGCGTACTCCGGCGTGCAGACGAGCAGGGCGGCCGCCTCGTCGATCGCCGCGCGCAGAGCGGCCACCGGGGCGGGCAGGGGATCGGTGTCGTCATCGGGGTTGAAGTGCGGGAGCGCGGCCAGCCCGTCGTACCGGACGGCACGCACCCGCGCGGACGGCGCCACGTCCTGCGCGGTACGCAGCACGGCCTCGTTGGTGGAGCCGGCGCGCAGGCTCCCCGACAGCAACAGAATCATCGGTGGTACGGACATCCGCCCAACTTACCTTTCCTCGCTACGCTGGTGGGCAGCGGGACGAGCCGGGACATCGAGGGGCGGACTTGTGCTGGGTCGGCTGAGGCGAGCACATCGCGAGTGGCGCCGGCGCGGGGAGCGGCGCAGGCGGCTGGCCGCGCTGGAGTCATGGCTGATCGCGGCCGCGCGCAAGAAGGTCGTGGACGCCATGGCCGACGCGCACGGCACCGCGTCCGGGCGCGGGTTCGTCGCGGTGGCGGACGTCCTCGCCCAGGTCCGCCGTGACCTGCGCGACCAGGCCCTGCTGGGGGCCGCGCTCTCCGAGCGGGGCAGGCGGCGAGGCTGGGACGAGGTGCACGAACGGGCGGGCGAGGACCGGCAGCGGGCGGCGGAGCTGGAGATCCCGGCCTGGACGGCCGCCGCGGCCGTACGGTGGCAGCTGGACAACCGCCGCGACCTGCCCGTCGACACGGACGCCTACGACCGCCGCTACGACCGTCCCGCATCCTGACGCGGCAAGTCCACTGTTCTGTGGGCGAGTTGTGCGGTGCGATGGACGTCCGGAACGGCAGCCACGGGGAGGGAGCGGGCGCATGGGAGAGGACGGGCAGGGACAGCGGGCGTATCCGCCGAGCCGCCGGGACCTCCTGGCGGCGCTGAAGGCGCTGCCCCTGCCCTCCCTTCCGTTCGTGATCGCCGACCGGATCGCCGACGCGTCGGCCGCCCGGCGCGGCAGGCGCCCCGGCCCCGGCGACCCGCCGCCCGTGTCGGCCCTCGCGGTGTTGGCGCTGCTGCGCGCGCTGGAGCGGGACAGCCTGGTCAAGGGGTACTCGGCGCAGCAGTGGGCGGATCTGGGGACCGAGGTGGGTGGCGTCGAACTGTCCGTGCTCGACACGCTGCGCGATGCCCAGCTGGGCGGCTGGGCCGCGCAGAAGCCGGAGAGCTGGGCGGCTCTCGGACTGGACCCCGACGAGAGCGCCCACCTGACCCGGCTGTGGTGGTCGGTGGACAACTGGCGCGACGCCCAGGCGGCCGGGATCAGGCGGACCCTCGCGGTCGACCGCCTGACGGCGGCCGTGCGGGCGGCCGAAGCGGCCAGGCGGTACAGCCCGGTGCGGGACGCGGTGGACGCGGTCCTGGCGGAGCGCGAGCGGCTGTACAAGTCCCGTGGCCCCTTCGACGGCCCCCAAGGGTGGTGACGGCGGGCCTGCACCGCCCCACGGCACGGCCGCGGCCCGGCCCCGGGCTGCCGCCCGGCCCACCCTGGGCCGCCGCGCGTCACTCGGCGAAGCGTTCCGCTCCCGTGCGTCCCCTCTCCTGGTTCTCCGTCACATACGGGCGCATCTCCCACTCGTAGTCCTCGAAGGCCCTGGTGTGGTCGCCGCCGGTCTGCGCGAGATGGCGGGCCAGGGTGCTCGCGCCGATGAGGGCCTGCGAGGTGCCCAGCCCGGACGTGGGGGAGGCGCAGTACCCGGCGTCGCCCAGCAGCACCACCCGGCCCGCGGACCAGTGGTCGATGCGCACCTGGGCGGCCGAGAAGAAGTAGAAGTCGGAGGCGTCGGCCATGTCCGCCAGCAGGCGGGGCACGATCCAGCCGCCACCGGCCAGGTGCTCGCGCAGGGCCCGCTCCTGCTCGGCGCGTCCCAGCAGGTCCAGCGCCGGGGAGTCGGTGGGGAAGAAGAAGCCGACACTCATCCGGTCGGGGTCCGCCGCGCTGTACAGGTAGGCCCGGCGGCCGGGGGCCTGCTGCCACAGGGCCCCGCGGTGGTCCAGCCCGAGGTGGTTCGCCGTGCTGAACCCGGCGCCGGACAGCCCGAGGTGGTGCACCGCCTCGGCGTGCGGGCCGAAGACCAGGCGGCGCACCACCGAGTAGATGCCGTCCGCGCCGACCACGAGGTCGTAGCTCTCCGGGTCGGCCCGCTCGAAGCCGACCCGCACCCCGCTGTCGTCCTGTTCGATGCGGTTGATGGAGTCGCCGAAGACGTAACGCACCGCGTCCGCCGTGTGCGCGTGGAGGATGCGGGTCAGGTCGCGCTTGGGCACCTCCAGCTCGCCGGAGAACACGTCGGCGGGCAGTTCGTCGATCTTGTCGCCGTCCGCGTCCAGCACGTCGGTGCCGGTCATCCCGGTGGCGTGGGCACGTACCTCCGAAAGGATGTCCAGTTCTTCCAGCACCTTGAAGACGGCGCCCCGGAAATCGATGGCCCAGCCGCTCTGCCGCAGGGCCGGCGCCCGTTCCACGACGGTCACCCGGTGGCCGTCGCGGTGCAGGAAGTAGGCCAGGGCCGGGCCCGCGACACTCGCTCCAGAGATCAGGATCTTCATGCGGCCTCCACTGTCGAGACGTGACGTTGCGTCCGCTCCCTCAGCTTCACCCCGCTCCGGATCACTGATCAACAGCGCTTTCGGCCATCGGCCGTACGTCCTGAACCACGCGCCCCGCCGACCGCCGATGTTCGGCCATCTGGCGTGCCGGTGCCGGTGCCGGTGCCGATTCTGGTTCTGGTTCCGATTCCGATTCCGATTCCGATTCCGATTCCGGTCCCGGTTCCGGTTCCGGTTCCGGTGCCCGTGCTCGCGTCCGTGCCCGGCCGCGGCGGTTCAGGGCTTGCGCGCCACGCCCGCGTAGCAGGCGGCCTCGGCGTCGCTGACGTCGCGGGGTGCGGCATCGGCGTCGGGGCGCCAGCGCAGGATGGGCGTGAGTCCGGGCTCGATGAGATCCCAGCCGTCGAAGAAGGCGGCGATCTCCTCCCGGGTGCGCGCCTGTCCCGGGGTCCCGGCCGCCCGGTAGGCGGCGGTGAGCCGGGCGATGCCCTCGGGATCGAACTCGGGCGTGACGTGGCTGATCGTCAGGGCACTGCCCGAGGGCAGCGCGTCCTTGAGGCGGCCGACGATCGCGTGCGCGTCGTGCTCGTCGGTCACGAAGTGCAGCAGGGCGTTCAGACTGAGCGCGACGGGCCTGGCGAAGTCGAGTCCGGACCGCAGGACCGGGTGGTTCAGCAGGGCGTCCGGGTCGGTGACGTCGGCCTGCATGTAGGCGGTACCGCCCTCGGGGTGGCTGCGCAGCAGCGCGCGGGCGTGGGCCAGGACGATCGGGTCGTTGTCGGTGTAGACGACGCGCGCGCGGGGATTGACGGCCTGGGCGACCTCGTGGAGGTTCGGCGAGGTCGGGATGCCGGTGCCGATGTCCAGGAACTGGTCGATGCCCAGCCGCGCGAGGTGGCGGGCCGAGCGGGCGACGAAAGCGCGGTTGCTCCGCGCGGCGACCAGGATGGAGGGGAAGGCGGCCATCGCCCGGCCGGCGGCCTCCCGGTCGGCGGGGAAGTTGGTGATCCCGCCGAGGAAGTAGTCGTACATGCGGGCCGAGTGGGCCCGGTCCAGTTCCAGGTCCACCACGTCCGCGGCGGTCTCATTGACGTCGTCCATCGCCTGTCCCCCTCGGCTCCCGCGTCGATGACGTCCACCTCGCCCACCGCACACCCCGGGCCGCGCCGCCCCGTCCCGCCCCGCCCCGGCTCCAGCTTCCTGCCCGGGCGACGACGCGGACAACCGGGCGGTACCGGCCAGCGTCGGCCGGCGCGCGGCCCTTCAGGGGGACGAGCAGGGCCTTCTCGGGGCGAAACGCCCTCCACCCTGCGCTTGAGTAATCGTATTATTGCGCTGCGTAGAGGAAGTTGGGTCGTCTCCTGCACGCGGGAGCCGTTCATCCGGTTGGCTGACGAGTGGGACACGAGTTGTCCCGCACCGACCCCGTTCCACCATGGAGCGGCGCGGTGCACAGCCGAAGGACGCCACGCCCGTGGACCTCGATCTGGACACCTTGACGGTCTGGGGGACCGCCGCCCGGATCTATGCCCCCGTCCCGCACCGGACCGGCCGGCACCTGCCGCCCGCCGCCGCGCGGACCGCTGCGCAAACCGGAGCGCGGACCGGCGTATGGACCGGAGCGCGGACCGGAGTGCGCCGGCCCCACCACCAGCCCGGCGCTCCCACCGCTCCCACCGCTCCCACCGCCCCCGCCGCGCCCGCCGGTCCCCGCGCCCCGGAAGGCGCCCTCCGTGCGGGCGAGGCGCGATGACGCCCGCCCTCGACGGCCCCCGCGGGCACCGTGCCGGACCGGCCGCGGACCGCCCGGGCCGGATGGCGTTGACCTTCGGCGCCTTCCACGCCTACCACCGCAAGCTGTGGATGCGTTACGCGCACACCCAGGTCGGCAGCCGGCGGGCCGCCGAGTCCGTGGTGGACGCCGCCTGCGCCCGCCTCAAGGCCACCTGGCCGCACGTCCTGCTCCAGGAGTCCGTGCCCCGCTACGCCTGGATGGTGCTCAAGGAGGAGGTGCAGCGATGGCTCGACGACCGGGGCATATCACCCCAGGTGGGCGACGCGGCCATGCTCACCGCGATCCAGAAACTCCTGATGTACGAGATGCGCGACGAACTGCACGTCATCTCCCAGGAGATAGGGCTCTACACGGCGATCTCGGCCCTGCCCGAACGCCGCTACGACGTGATCGTCCTGCGCTTCCTGCTCGGCAAGGACGAGGAGCAGGTCGCCGAGTACCTCGGCATCGACACGGCCACGGTCCGCTCGCACATCCGCCACGCCCGCCGCTCCCTCGCCAAGGAACTCCACATCCCCTACCAGGAGACGGACCACCGACCGTGACGCGCACCCACCACGACCCCGCTCCCGGCATCGACGCCGCCCTCCAGGAGGCACAGGCCCTCACCACCGCCTACGACGACTACGACACCGACGCCGCCCTGCGGCGCGTCACGGCCCGCGCCGCCGCCCTCGCCCCCCGGCCCGGCACACGGACGTCCCCGCCCTCCCCGTACCGCACGGTCCACGAACAGGCGGCGCACGATCTCGACCTGGCCGCCACCCTCGTCGTCGGCGCCCCGCAGGCACATCTCAGCCTCGCCCGGCTCGTCGACGCCGAGCGGACGGAGCCGGAAGGCGCCCTGGTCTTCGCCGCCCTGCTCCACCTGGCCACGTACCGCGAACAGGCCCAGTTCTGGTTCGAGTTCGCCGCCGGCGCCGGCAACCGCACCGCGGCCTTCTGCCTCTACCTCGTCCACGAGCAGCGCGCCGAACACCGCACGGCCCGCTACTGGCGCGCCCAGGCACACACCCCCGCGCCCACCGCCCGCCCGGCCGCCCCGGTCCGGCGCCGCGAGCGGCCCCTGCTGTCGGAGGCGGTCCGCCGCGACCTGATCTGCCGCTGCTGGCAGGGCCGGCGGCCGATCCTGCCGGCCCGGCTCGAAGCGGTCATCCACAGCCTGCCCGTCGAGGCGGAGGACGAGGACTTCGGCGTCATCCCCCGCCCGGACCGCTCCCTCACCCGGCTGTCCGGGCACGAGACCGGCGCGCACTGATCCGGTCTCGTGCCCGGACAGGCTCGTGCCCGGACAGGCTCGGGCGCGGCTCTCGGCGGGGGAGAGCGCGTGCCCTGTCGTCTCCCTCTCCCCGGGGTTACGGCCACAACCGGTGGCGTTCCCAGATGCTGTGGCGGTCGGGGCGTTCGTAGCGCAGCCGGTCGTGCAGGCGGTCCTTGTCCGCCTGCCAGAACTCGACGGCGGTCGGAACGAGGGTGCACAACGTCCATTCCGGGCTGACCAGACCGGGTTCGGCCGCGATCCGGGCCGCCGCCGCCCGGAAGGCGCGGTCACGTTCCCCGGGGCTCTCCAGGTGCTCGCTCTGCCGGCCGAGCAGGACCTCGGCGCGGGCGGTCGCCCCGCGGGCCAGCAGATCGGCGGCGCTCCGCCCGGGGGACGCGGGCTCGACGCCGCCCCGCACCCTCACCTGCCGCCCCAGGAGCGGCCAGTGGAAGGTGAGGGCCGCACGCGGCCGCCCGGCCAGTTGACGGCCTTTCGGGCTGTCGGCGTGCACGGCGAACTGCCAGCCGTCCTCGTCCACGTTCTTGAGGATGAGCACCCGGGCGTCCGGGCCGCCGTCCTCCCCGACCGTGGAGAGCGTCATGGCGTGCGCCTCGGGCACACCCGCGGCGACGGCCTCCCTCAGCCAGTCCAGGAACAGGCCGGCCGGCTCGGCGGGGGCGCGGGACGGGTCGAACTCGGCCGGCGGACCCGCGAACACGTCGAGGCCGCGCAGCCACTCCCGTACGCTCACGGGCTCACCGGGACCGCCGCGGCGGGCGGCCGGACCCGCCGGGGCGGTGAGGTCCGCCGGGGCGGTCCGGTCCGGCCGGGCGGGGCGATCCGACCGAGTGGTCCGGTCCGGCTGGGAGGCGCCGTTCGACGCGGTGGGTTCCCTCACAGGATGTCCTCTCCTTCACGTGTCTTCACAAGGCGCCGCCGGGGCGGTGGGAGCGGGCTCACGCCGTGCTGCGGCCGCCGCACTCGACGGCCAGGCGCAGGCTCCGGTCGACCGCGTACGGGATGTCGACGACCGGGAACAGGGTGTGCCGTACGGTGCGTTCGGCGTCGACGACCAGGATCAGCCGCTTGTGCCGCAGCCGTCCCGCACCGCGGAAGGCGGGCAGCCGCAGGGCCGCGGCCAGGTGGTGGGCGGCGTCGGAGAGCAGCGGGTACGGTACCTGCTCGGCGCGCGCGAACCCCTCCTGTTCGTGGACGAGTTGGGTGCTCACGCCGCGTACGGCGACGCCCGAGCGCCGGAACTCGGGCCAGGCGTCCCGGAAGAGCCGGTTCTCCAGGGTGCACCCGGCGGCGCCGGGTATCGGCGGCTCGCCCCATTCGACGCCGGTGCCGGGATAGGTGAACAGCACGGTGGCGGCGGCGTCCGGAGGGACGACGGGCAGGCTCTCCCCGCCCGGCCCGGGCAGGTTCAGGTCCTCGGGCAGGCGCGTACCGGTCAGGGCGTGCACACGGGCGTGCTCGGCGCCGTCCTCGTCGGCCGTCGCGGTGAGGGAGCCGTCGCCCAGCACCCACCGGTCGCCCCAGTCCTGCATGGCGACCAGCACCGGCAGCAGCGCGGCGCCGGCGTCGGTGAGCAGGTACTCGTGGCGCACCGGACGCCGCTGGTAGAGGCTGCGCGTCAGCACCCCGCTCGCGACCAGCCGCCCCAGCCGCTCGGTGAGCACCTTCCGGGACAGGCCGATCTCGGCGGCCAGCGCGTCGAAACGCACGTGCCCGCGGGCGACTTCGCGCAGCACCAGCACGTTCCACCAGTCGCCCAGGACCAGGGCGGCCCCGGCGATGCCGCATGTCTCGTCGGCGTTGCGCATCCTCATGCGCCCCTAGTACGTTCCTTTTCAGGACTCACTTTGTTTCTCGACGAAACTTATCGCTCGCCGACGCGTGGGCCAGCATGAGGAGCCGCATCATGACCGCCATCGGCCGGGTCGTCGCACGGGAGATCATCGACAGCCGGGGCAACCCGACCGTCGAGGTCGACGTGGAACTGCGGGACGGCTCCCTCGGCCGCGCCGCCGTGCCGTCGGGTGCCTCCACCGGGGCCCGGGAAGCGGTCGAGCTGCGCGACGGCGACCCGGCCCGCTTCCACGGCAAGGGCGTACGGCGCGCGGTCGACGCCGTGAACGAGACCATCGCGGACGCCGTCGTCGGACTCGACGCCGAGGACCAGGCGACCGTGGACCGCGCCATGATCGAACTGGACGGTACGGACACCAAGTCACGCCTGGGCGCCAACGCGCTGCTGGGTGTCTCCCTGGCCACGGCCAAGGCCGCCGCGGCCGCCCACCGGCTGCCGCTGTACCGCTATGTCGGCGGCGTCGACGCCCGCCTGCTGCCGGTGCCGATGATGAACATCGTCAACGGCGGTGCCCACGCCGACAACCCGCTCGACTTCCAGGAGTTCATGATCGCGCCGATCGGCGCGGCCAAGTTCGCCGAGGCCGTCCGCATGGGCTCGGAGGTCTTCCACACCCTGCGCGGCGACCTCCGCGCGGCCGGCCACAGCGTGAGCGTCGGTGACGAGGGTGGCTTCGCCCCCCAGCTGACCACCGCCGAGGAGGCGCTGGACTTCGTCGTCCGCGCCATCGAACGGACCGGCTACCAGCCCGGCACCGACATCACGATCGTCATGGACCCGGCCACCTCGGAGTTCTTCCGCGACGGCGTCTACGACTACGCCGGCGAGGGCGTCCGCCGCACCCCCGCCGAGCACGCCGACTACCTCGCGGGTCTCGTCGACCGCTATCCCGTCGCCTCCATCGAGGACCCGATGGCCGAGGACGACCACGACGGCTGGCGCGAGCTGACCACCCGGCTGGGGGAGCGCTGCCAGCTCACCGGGGACGACGTCTTCTGCACCAACGAGAGCCTGCTGCGCGCCGGTATCCGCGACGGCATCGCCAACTCGGTCCTCGTCAAGGTGAATCAGATCGGCACCCTGACCGAGACCCTGGCCACCGTGGCCACCGCCCATCGGGCCGGCTACACCGTCGTCATGTCCCACCGCTCCGGCGAGACCGAGGACACCACCATCGCCGATCTCGCCGTCGCCACCGGCTGCGGCCAGATCAAGACGGGCTCCCTCTCCCGCTCCGACCGCACCGCCAAGTACAACCAACTCGTGCGCATCGAGGAGGAACTGGGCTCCCAGGCCCGTTACGCGGGCGCGGAGGCGTTGGGGCTGCGCCGCTAGCGTGCTCCCCCCCCGTAGTGGTCCGACGTGTCGGATACGCTACGCGTCCGACGACGGGGGGAGACACATGTTCGGCAACCGGCTGAGAGCCGTGGCCGTGGCGGCCGCCTTGCTGGCCGGGCCGGCCGCCTGCGGCAGCTCGGAGGACGAGACACCGGACCCTGTGTCCGGCCTGAAGGACACCGCCCGGCACGTCTCCCGGCAGACCGCACAGGCCGTCCGCCCGCGCCTGGTCAGGAAGTGCACGACCCGGACCCGCCAGGTCCGCCACACCTCCTCGTCGGGCTCCGGCAAGGAGCGCAAGACCCGTACCTGGTACACCACCGAGGACTACCAGGACTGCCGCAAGGTCCGCAGCGGCACCGAGATGTACCAGGAGGAGGTCCAGCCGGAGCGCTGGTGCGTGCGCCTGGACGACGTGGACGGCGACGACAGCGTGGACGACGTCTGGTACCGGGTGACCAGCACCGATTACGACCAGGCCCTGGCGGCCGACGACCACGCCCGGCTGGAGTTCGTCCCGCAGCAACCGGACGACGGCTGCTGAACGCCTACGGCTGCTGAACGCCGACCGCCGTTCCACGGGGCGCACAGCTTCGCACGCCGTTCGACGAGACCGCAGTCGGGGCCTTGTCGAACGGCGCGGGCGTCACCGCGTCTCGCGCAGCCCGAGCAGGTAGGCCGCGGTGAGCGCGACGGCGCGGTCCTCGTCCTGGGACAGCTGAGCCAGGGCGCGTGACGTCGTGGGCCCGGGGATGTCCCCGAGCGCCTGCGTCAGCCCTCGGCGCGCGGACGGGGACGGGGCGTTCCGGGTGAGGCGGTCGACGAGCCCGGTGGCGATCCGGTCCGCCAGCGCGGGCTCGTGCGCCAGGGCGCTCAGCGTGTCGGCCGCGTCGACGTCGTTCGCGCCCTCAGCGATCATGTCGATGAGCGTCGGCACCGCGTCGGCCACGCCGCGGGACCCGAGCGCCACGGCCGCGCACCGGCGGACCTCCACGTCGCGGTGCGTGAGCGCGTCCCGCAGCAGCGCGGTCGCCTCCTCGGCCGGCATCTCGGCGATGGCCCGGACAGCACGTCCGCGCACCTCGGCCACCGGCGAGCCCAGGCCCTCCGCCAGCAGTTCCAGTCCGCTGCCACCCGACTGCGCCAGTGCCCACCGCAGGGCGCCCGCGACGTTCGGGTCCGCTTCGTGCAACGCCGCCTCGACCAGGGCCTCCACCGGCACCGCGGCCTGCCCGGCCGAGGACAGGGCCGCGCTCTGGCGCTTCCCCGGGCTCTCCGACCCCAGCGCGTGCAGGAGGGCGACGGTCCGCAGGACGTCCTCCCAGCCGGTGGGCTCCGCGGCGCCGATCCGGCGGAGCCGGGTCAGCAGTTCCGTCTCGGCCGCGATGCGTTCCTGGGTGCGGCGGACGAGGTCGTCGACGAGCGCCGACGGCTCGAAGCCCGGATCGTCCAGCGCGCGCCCGATGTCACGCAGCGACAGACCCAGCGACCGCAGACTCTCGATGTGGAAGATCCGCTGGATGTCCTCCCGGGCGTACTCGCGGTAGCCGCCCCCGGTACGCCCGCTCGGCCGCACCAGGCCGAGCCGGTCGTAATGCCGGAGCATCCGTGCGCTCACCCCGGACCGCCGTGCCACCTCACCGATCAACACGCCTGGTCACTCCTCCTGGCCGGTCGTCCCCAGCGCCACGACACGCCGCGCCTCCTCGATCGCGTCCTCGGAACCGGAGTCCGGGTCGTACCACAGCCGTTCCGTGTCCTCGGCGTGCCCCCGCACCCGAGGGTCGGCGTCCGTCATCGCCGCCCGCAGGACCGGCGTGATCACCTCACCGAGCGCGATCAGCGCCCGGCTGAGACTCAACCGCGTCGCCCGCCCGCCGCGCCCGAGCTGGGTCGCCAGCACACCGGCCAGCGCGGACGCCTCGTCCTCCGGCACGAGCAGCACCGCGGCCCGCCAGGCGCAGCGCGCCACCTCGTCGTCGGCGTCGGTCAGCAGCGTCCGCGTGAGCGACGGCCACGCCCGCCGGTCCCCGATCTTGGACAGCGTGTGCAACGCCTGGCTCCGCGCCTGGGCGTGCTCCGAGCGGAGTTCCCCGAGGAGCCTGGGGAGCGTCAGCGCCGGCGAGTGGCGGGTGAGCGCCCAGGTGAGCGTCTCCCGCACGTACGGCTCGGGCTCGGTCGCGCACCGTTCGACGAGCGCGTCCACGAACCGCGGGTCCGGTGACGTGCCGATCGCCAGCGCGGCCCGCATCCGCACCGATGAGCTGCTGTGCTCCAGCGCCTGGAGCGTTCGTGTCATGTGCGGGTCCGCGGTCGCGTCCGCCCTTGTGTGCGCGTCCTCGTCCGGTCTGGTCATCGGGACCACCTCCTTGACCGCAGTGAAGACCTTGTCACCGTGTCAAGGTCAAACCGTCACACCGGGTCCGGGTCCCCGACGACCCCGTTTCCCCCCTCGCGGTCGGGAGTTTCCGCGCGCTCGCGCAGGTACGCCTCCAGTTCGGCGGCGCCGACCAGCATCGCGCGCCCCCGGGCGGACAGCCGGCCATGCCAGTCGCGCAGGGTGGCCGCCAGCGGCTCCGGCCCGCCGGCCGCCCGCACCTGGGCGATCAGCGGGGCGATCTGCTCCAGCAGGTAGCCGCCCCGCCTGAGCTGGTGCGCCAGCCGGGCGTCCCGCACGTCGGCCTCGCCGTAGACGCGGTACCCGGTCCGCGGATCGCGGCCCGGGCGCACCAGACCGGCGCGCTCCCACTTGCGCAGCGTCGCGGGCCGGATGCCGAGCTGCTTCGCCAGCGGCCCGATGAACCTGCCGCCGGACGCCGACGCCGACGCCGACCCGGCCCGGGCCCCGGCCTCGGAAGCCGATCCGGACGTACGGCCTGGCCCGGACGCCTGCCCGGATGCGGCCACCGCCGCCGACTCCAGCCCCCGGAGCGCCTCCTCCACCGCCCGCAGGGTCCGCCGGTCGTCGAGGAGCTGGGCATGGCTCTCGTCGATGAGGCGCAACGCCTCGTCGACCGTCCCCTGGTTCACCGCCCGCATGACCGACGTCGCCGTCCGGTGCCCATGACCGGGCACCAGCGCGAGGAACGCGCGCAGCGCCCGCGCGTGCAGCGGGGTGTAGGTGCGGTAGCCGTGGGGCGTGCGACCGGCGGCCGGGAGGATGCCGGCCTCCTCGTAGTTCCTGACCGCCTGCGTGGACAGCCCGTGCCCGCGCGCCAGATCGACGGGACGCAGCCGAACCCCGGTTTGAAGGTTTCTCCCCATGCTTCCGACGATATCGCGCCCCCAGCCCTGTCCAAGTCTCCATCGAAGGTTCAATGATACCGTTGAACGCATGCTCACCGACATCCAGGACACCGTCCACCCCGTCGAGGCCGCCGCCGTCATGCGGCTGCTCCCCACCCGCCCCCGGCTGCTCGCCCTGGGCGAGCCCACCCATGGCGAGGACGCGCTGCTCGGCCTGCGCAACGACCTGTTCCGGCAACTGGTGGAGCAGGAGGGCTACCGGACGATCGCGATCGAGAGCGACTGCTTGACGGGCCTGGCGGTGGACGACCACGTCACCTCGGGCACCGGCACCCTCGACGAGGTCATGGAGCACGGATTCAGCCACGGCTGGGGCGCCTACCCGGGAAACCGCGAACTCGTCCGCTGGATGCGCGGCTTCAACGACGGCCGGCCCGCCGCCGACCGGCTCCGCTTCGCCGGTTTCGACGGCCCGCTGGAGATCACCGGCGCGGCAGGGCCCCGGCAGGCCCTCACCGCGCTCCACGGCTACCTGCGCGCCCGGGTGGACGCGGACCTGCTCCCATGCACCGCGGACACGCTCGACCGGCTGCTCGGCGCCGACGACCGCTGGACCGAACCCGACGCGATGACGGACCCGGCCCGGTCCGTGGGGCGGTCGGCCGAGGCCGGCCGGCTGCGGCTGCTCGCCGACGACCTGGCGGCGCTGCTCGACACCCAGACGCCGCACCTGATCGAGGCGTCCTCGCGGGAGGACTGGGACCGGGCCCGCCTGTACGCGCGGACCGCCACCGGCCTGTTGCGCTACCACCACGCGATGGCCGACACCTCACCGCTGCGCATGGCACGCCTGGTGGCCCTGCGGGACCAGATGATGGCGCGCAACCTCCTCGCCCTCGCCGCGCGGGGCCCGGCCCTGGTCCAC
This sequence comes from Streptomyces sp. NPDC047017, assembly GCF_040644175.1. NCBI lineage: Bacteria > Bacillati > Actinomycetota > Actinomycetes > Kitasatosporales > Streptomycetaceae > Streptomyces > Streptomyces sp. NPDC047017. Next base: position 349,508 of record NZ_JBEYVW010000003.1, read on the forward strand.
GCCCACAACGGCCATCTCCAGCGCGACGAGAGCACGATGCGGATGAGCGGGGCCCCGCTGCGCTGGTGGAGCGCCGGCGCGATCGTCCACGCGCACCTGGGCGAGCGGTACGCCTTCCTGGCCACGGCCCTCGGCACGCTCCGGCACCAGGGCGTGGACACCCCGCCGGCGGACACCGTCGAAGGACTCCTGTACACCGCCCTCCCGCACGACCCCCGCGTCATCGACGCCCCCGGGCTGGCCGCCGCCCTCGGTGACGCGCGCCCCGCCCACCGCGCATCCCCCTGGTTCGGCTACGCCCCGCTCGACCCGGCCCACCTGGCGGACTGCGACGGCCTCGTGTTCGTCAGGGACGTCGTGCGCACCGGGCGCCCCTGACTCCGGCTCGTCAGGCGGATTCCGCCCGCTCCTGGCCGGTGAACAGGGCGATCAGACCGTGGGGCGCGGTGTCGCCGAACATGAGTTCGTTCAGGCTGATGGCGTCGGCGGCTTCGGCGGCGCTGCGGGGGAACATGGCCCGCTCGTACTCGGCGAGCGCGGTCTCGGTGTCGTCGTCGGGGTGCGCGGCGAGCGCCTTGCCGAGTTCGGCGCCGTCGTACATGGCGAGGTTGGCACCCTCGCCGGACGGGATCATGAGGTGCGCGGCGTCGCCGAGCAGGGTCACCCCGGGTACCCGGTCCCACCGGTGCCCGGTGGGCAGGGTGTACAGGGGACGCAGGACGGGCGCGGTGTCGCCGTCGGTGAGCAGCGCGGTGAGTTCCGGCGCCCAGCCGTCGAACTCCTGCGCGATCCGCGCGGTGGCCGCTGCGGCGTCGGTGAAGTCGACGCCGTCGAACCACTCCTTCGGCCTGCGCAGCGCCACATAGGTGTGCAGGGTCCCGCCGCTCTCCCGGTGGGCCTGTATGCCCTTGCCCGGCGCGAGCGCGTACATTGCCCCGCCGCCGACCGCCTTCGCGGCGGCCGGGTGGCGGGTGTCGGCGTCGTACAGGTACGTCTCGACGAACGAGGTCCCGGTGTACTCGGGTGTGGCCGGCGAGAGCAGCGGCCGGACCCGCGACCAGGCGCCGTCCGCGCCGACCAGCAGGCCCGTGGAGACGGTGGAGCCGTCGGCGAACGTCACCTCGTGCCGCCCGCCGCCGAGCGCGCGTACGCCGCTGACCTTGTGACCCCACCGGACGGTACCGGCCGGGAGCGAGGCGAGCAGCACGCGCCGCAGCTCGCCGCGCTGCACCTCGGGGCGCCCTCCCGTGCCGTCGTCGGGCTCGTCGAGCAGGACGGTCCCGTCCGGGGCCAGGGCCCGGGACGCCTGCCGGCCCTCCAGGACCAGGCCGCGGAACTCGTCGGTCAGGCCCGCCGCCGCGAGCGCCCGCCGGCCGTTGTGCTCGTGGATGTCGAGCATCCCGCCCTGCGCGCGCGCCGTCGCGGAGGACTCCGCCTCGCAGACCACGGCCGGGATGCCGTGGACGTGCAGGACGCGGGCGAGCGTGAGGCCGCCGAGTCCGGCGCCGATGATCGTGACGGGGGTGCGCATGAAGGCTCCTTGGTGGTTCGAGGGCACCGGCGAGGTCCGGCCGACCTCTCTGGAACGCCGTTCTGGAATGCCGTTCCACCGCCATGGTGGAACGGCGCTCCAGTCATGTCAAAATGGCTCCATGGCAGCAGCACGGACACGCAGGTCACAGCGGCGCACCGAGGCGCTCTCCCGGGAGCGCATCGTCGAGGCCGCCGTCGAGCTGCTCGACGCGACCGGCGAGGGCGGCCTGACGTTCCGGGCGCTGACCGAGCGCCTGGCCACCGGCCCCGGGGCGATCTACTGGCACGTGGCGAACAAGGGCGAGCTGCTCGACGCCGCGACCGACGCCGTCGTGGCCGCCGCCGTGACCGTCGGGCCCGCAGGCTCCGCCGGCTCGCCGCAGCAGGGGATGCGCGCCGTCGCGCTCGGCCTGTACGAGGCGATCGACGACCACCCGTGGCTCGCCACGCGGCTCGCCGTACAGCTCGCCCGCAGCCCCTGGGGACCGGTGGCGCCGCGGATCTTCGAGGGCATCGGCCGGCAGATCCGTGCGCTGGGCGTGCCCGAGAGCCACTGGTTCACGGCGACCTCGGTGCTCATGCACTACGTCCTCGGCGCCGCCGGCCAGAACGCCGCGAACGCCGCGAGCGCCCGCGCTCTCGCGCCGGGCGTGGACCGTGCCGAGTTCCTCGGCACCGTCTCGGCGGCGTGGGAACGGCTCGACCCGGACGACTACCCGTTCACCCGTGCCGTCGCGGACCAGGCGCGCGAGCACGACGACCTCGAAGAGTTCCTCGCCGGGATCGACCTCGTCCTCGCCGGCATCACGGCGCTCCACCTGCCCGGCACCACCGGACCGGCGACGACGCAGACCGCGGCACCGCCCGGACGAATCCGGGACTGACCGACCCTCAAGGGTGCTGTTCCGGCCCTCGTGTTGACGCGCCCGCGGTCGTGACCGGCCCACACGGCGGGGAGCGCGGAAGACGGCCTGGATTCGCCGGACTCCCGCCGCGACGGCGGTTTACTGTACGGGCGTGCCGCGCTGCCCGCGGCGGTCGCGCGAGGAGGAATTCTGTGGCATCGCCCTGTGACCCCGAGCACGCTCCCGTCGGCGACGTGGGTGCGGCGCTCATGATGATCGACTCCCATCTCAAGACCGTCCACGACGGCAGGACCGCCGCCGGACCCGAACAACGGGCACTGACCGAGCAGTTGGCCGCGTCCCTGGGCCCCGAGGGAGTCGACGACGTGCTGGACGGCACCTGCACCCTCATCTACATGTTCATGATCTGGCTGCGGAAGGCCTACGAGAGCCACGGCAAGGACCCCGTGGAGTACGTGGTGCCGAGCCTGGTGGCCACCATGCGCAGGATGCCCAGGAGCTTCCCGCCCGAGGTCATCCCCACCATGGCCGGCCTGGTCCTCGCCGCCGCCACCGATCTCAGTCCCGGCCTGTGGCGCGAGCAGTACGGCTACTGGACCAAGGAGGAGATGACCCCGCTGGAAGGCACCGCCTTCCTGCTCGCGGACCACATCAACCGCCTCACCGAGGACCGTGACTTCGCCACCCGCCTGATCACCGACGCGCTGACGAGCATGGACGGGAACTGACCCGGTACGGACGGGGGCCGGGCCGACCCGCTGCATCGGCCGGGCTCGGCACTCAGCCGGACGGCACCGCCGCGGGCTCGTGCGGAGCGCGGTCCCGCGCGATCTCGCGGGCCGTCCGGCCGAACAGCTCGATCATCCGGTTGCCGTCACCCGACCGCCACATCAGGCCGTACGACAGCGGTTCGTCCTCCTCCACCGGGATGTACGAGATGCTGGGCCGGCCGTGGTACAGGGCGAGATGGGCCCCGGCCAGCAGGACTCCCGCACCGCCGGCGACGAGCGTCAGGGCTTCCTGGTAGCTGGTGACGGACGGGCCCCGGACGATCGCCCGGCCGCTGGGCGTGCGGGCCGGCAGCTGATGCTCCAGCCAGTACTCCGGGATCTCACCCTCGATCGTCAGCAACGGTACGTCGCCCAGGTCCTCCAGCGTCACCGCGCTCCGGCGGGCCAGCCGATGCCCCTGGCCGACGGCCAGCACCCGGCCTTCGACCAACAGGGTGGGGCCGCGGGTCAGGTCGTCCTCGCGCACCGGGAAGTCCGTCAGCTGGACGTCGAAACCGCCGTTGCGCAGCATGCCGTACGGATCGCACAGCGGTACCTCGCACACCTCCACGGTGAGCCCGGGACAGGTGGTGCGCAGTCTCCCGGCCGTCCGCATCACCAGCTCCCCGGCCAGGGCCGTGGAGAAGCCGACGTGCAGGACCCGCCCGGCGCCGCGGGCCGAGGCGGCGGCCCGGGCCAGGGCCGCCGCGATGCCGCGGTGGTGGGGCGCGAGGTCGTCGCGCAGGCGGGCACCCAGGGGCGTGAGCGCCACCCGGCGGCTGGACCGGGTGAACAGGGGCGCCCCGACGCGCCGTTCCAGCTTCTGGACGAGCTGGCTCACCCGGGCGCGGGACAGACGCAGCCGGTCCGCGGTACGCCCGAAGTGCAGTTCCTCGGCGAGCACCAGGAAGCAGTCGAGTTCGTTGTGGTCCACGTGCCTCTCCGGGACGGGGGGCGGACACGGATCGGTAAGCCTGACTGACCGAACGTTGCGCTGATCGCTGTTGTTCCCGGCCGCGCCCCGGCGCAGGCTCGAAGGCACCGACAACGTCTCTCACTCCGGAAGGAGTTCGTCGTCATGAGTGCCTTGAGCGCCGCGGACGGACTGAGCGCACGCAAGTGGGGCATCCTGCTCGTGCTGTGCGGCGCGATCTTTCTCGAAGGCATCGATGTGGCCATGCTCAATGTGGCCCTGCCCTCGATCCGCGCCGATCTCGCCCTGAGCACCGGTGAGCTGCAATGGGTCATGAGCGCCTACGTCCTCGGCTACGGCGGCTTCATGCTCCTGGGCGGACGGGCGGCCGATCTGTTCGGGCGCCGCCGGATGTTCGTCCGCTGGCTCACCGTCTTCCTGGTGTTCTCCGGGCTCGGCGGCCTCGCCACGCAAGGGTGGACACTGATCGCCGCCCGGTTCGTCACGGGCGTGGCCGCGGCCTTCCTCACCCCGGCGGCCCTGTCCGTCATCACCACGAGCTTCGCCGAGGGGAAAGAGCGGAACAAGGCACTGCTCGTCTATTCGGGCACCGCGGCGGGCGGCTTCACCATCGGCCTGGTCGCCGGCGGGCTGCTCACCGCCGTCGGCTGGCGGTGGGTGTTCTTCGCCCCGGTCATCCTCTCCGCCTTGGTCCTCGCCGCGGCCTTCGTGTTCGTGCCCAGGTCGGCGCGGCCCGACCGGCACGGCACCCGCGTCGACATCGCCGGCGCGCTCACCGTGACCACCGCCCTCGTGCTCGTCGTGCTGGCCGTCGAGCGCGCCGCCCACACCCGGGCCGCCGTCACCGCCGCCACCCTGCTGGCCGCACTGGCGCTGCTCCTGGTCTTCGTCGCCGTCGAACGGCGTTCCGCCGCACCGCTGGTACGCCTGGGCGTCCTCCGCGACGGCCCCCTGCTGCGGGCGAACCTCTCGGCGATGCTGTTCGCCGCCGGATTCTTCGGCTTCCAGTTCCTGGTGGTGCTGTACCTCCAGGAGGTGCGCGGCTGGTCCACGCTGCAGACCAGCCTCGCGATGCTGATCGCCGGCATCGACGCCGTCCTCTCCCCGACGCTCACCCCACGGCTCGTCGACCGCTTCGGGAACGCCCGAGTGATCCTCGCCGGTCTCCTGCTCGCCGTGCTCTCCTACGGGCTGTTCCTGCCGGTGGGGCCCGACTGGAGCTACGCGGCGATGTTCCCGAGCCTGCTGATCCTCGGTCTCGCCTTCTCCCTGGCGTACGGCCCGCTCACCATCGCGGCCACCCAGGGAGTCGCGGAGGAGGAACAGGGGCTCGCGGGCGGCCTCCTCAACACGTCGTTCCAGTTCGGTGCCGCCCTCGGCCTGTCCGCGGCCACCGCCGTCAGCGTGGCCGCCACCCGCGCGGACACCCCGGCCGCCCTGCTCGCCGGCTATCGGGCCGGGCTGCTCGTCCCGTTCGCGGCGGCCGGCGCCGCCGCCGTCATCAGCGCCTTCGGCCTGCGCACCGGGCGAGGAAAGGAGAGCACGCGCGGCCATGCGGCCGCCGACGTCCCCGCGCGAGCGGAGGCGGGGTAGGGAAAACCGGAAGGCCAGGTCTCGACCTGGCCGTCATGACCCCGGTGGGGGAGCGCGGCTGCAATGGCCGGGTGATGATTCACCGGTTCGAGAAGACGGTCGCAGGCCGGGCACCGGGCGGCAGCCCCCGCCGGCTCGACTCCAGACCTGTGTGGGCCGCCGGATGGTCCCTGGCCGCCGTGTGGGCCCTGGGCTTTCCGCTGGTGTCCGACCTGCCCGCGCACCGGGCCTGGGGGCTGAGCGCGGCCGTCGGCTACGGGTGCGCGGCGGTCGCCGCCGGCCTGCTGCCGTGGCCGCGCGCCCGTACGGTCTCCCTGGCGTGCGCGCTCACCGGAGCGGTGATCGTGCCCCTGGTCCTCCTCGTGCTGACGGGACTCCAACAGAGCGAGGTCGGGGTCATCGAGCGCTCCGGTGCCCTGACACTCCATCAGGGCACCCCCTACCTCGCCCACCCGCACCAGGCCGCCGACTACACGCCCTACCTGCCGGGCATGGCCGTCCTCGGACTGCCCCGGGCCCTGCTCGGCACGGACCACCGGGTGCCGCGCGCCCTGGGCGACGCCCGCCTGTGGTGCGCCCTGGTCTTCCTGGCCTGCCTCCACGCCGGCCGCCGGACGCTGACCGCACCGGACCCGGGCCGCCCGGCTCCGGCCGGCCGCCTCCCCTATGGCGTCGCGCTCACGGCGCTGATCGCCGCACCTCCGGTCGCGCTGCCGCTGAGCGTCAGCGGGGTGGACCTCCCGCTCACCGGGCTGTGCTGCCTCGCCCTGTGCTGCGCCGCCCGGGGCCGGCCGTGGGCCACGGGACTGGTGCTGGCCGCGGCCTGCTCGCTCAAGTGGACCGCGTGGCCCGCCACAGCCGTCGCCGCCGTGCTCCTGGGACACACCCGCGGCAGCCGGGCGGCGCTGCGCTGCGCCGCCACGGCCACGGCGGGCACCGCGCTGCTGCTCCTGCCCGGGGCCCTGCTGTCGCCCCGCGCCATGGTCGAGCAGGTCCTCGCCTTCCCCACCGGGCGGGGCGGCGCCGCGACCCCGGCCGACAGCCCGCTCCCGGGCCACCTGCTCGCGGACCTGGGACCGGCCGGCTGGTACGCGGCGGCCGGCCTGCTGCTGCTCGGCGCCCTCGCCGTGGGCGCCTCACTCCTGCTGCGGCCGCCGACCGGACCGGCCGGCGCCGCACAGCGCCTCGCGACGGGCCTCACTGTCGGCTTCCTGCTGGCCCCGGCGGGCCGGTTCGGCTATCTCACGCTGCCGCTCGTCCTCGTGGCCTGGACCCGGCAGGCCGCACCCGAGCACTCCGCGCGACCGGACCGGCCGGCCCCGGCCCGGCGACCACGAGACCAACCGGCGACCGGGGCGGGGGCCGCCGCGGTCCGCGCACCGATCCGGTCCGGTACCTGACCGGCGCCCGTACGGAGGCACGCGACCGGTGCTCCCGAACTGCCGCCCCACCACCGTCCGCCCACGACCGAAGGCTGTGCCGACACCCATGGGGACCACCCTGGTCATCACCAACGACTTCCCGCCCCGGCAGGGAGGCATCGAGACGTTCGTCCACGCCATGGCGACCCGCGTGCCCGGCGACGACGTCGTCGTCTACACGTCGAGCGAGCCGGGCCACCGGGAGTTCGACGCGACCCTGCCGTTCCCGGTGATACGCGACCGCGGCCGTACGCTGCTGCCCACCCGCGCCGTCGCCAGACGCGCCGCCGAGATCCTGCGCGGCCACGGCTGTGACCGCGTGTGGTTCGGCGCCGCCGCCCCGCTCGCCGCCATGGCGCCCACACTGCGGCGGGCCGGCGCGCGGCGCGTCGTGGCCACCACCCACGGCCACGAGATCTGGTGGGCACGCACCCCCGGGGCCCGGCAGGTGCTGCGCCGGGTGGGCAACGGCGTGGACGTGGTCACCTTCCTCGGCCCCTACACCCGGGACCGCATCGCGCCGGCCCTGGGACCGCGGGCCCGCCTGAGCCGCCTGGTGCCCGGGGTGGACACCCTGGCGTTCCGGCCGGACGCCGATCCGGCGGCCGCGCGGCGCCTGCGGGAGCGTCTGGGCGTCGGGGACCGGCGCGTCGTGCTGTGCGTGTCCCGGCTCGTCGCCCGTAAAGGGCAGGACGTCCTCATCCGTGCCCTGCCTCTGATCCGGCGGACGGTGCCCGACGCGGCACTGGTGCTGGTCGGCAAGGGGCCGCAGGAGCGGCGGCTGCGGGCACTGGCCCGCCGCCACGCGGACGGCCCGGTCGTCTTCGCGGGCGGCGTGAGCCACGCGGACACGGCGGCCTACTACGCGGCGGCCGACGTCTTCGCCATGCCCTGTCGCACTCGCAGGGCCGGACTGGAGGCGGAGGGCCTCGGCATCGTGTTCCTGGAGGCCCAGGCGAGCGGACTCCCGGTCGTCGCGGGGAACTCCGGCGGCGCCCCCGACACCGTGCTCGACGGCGAGACGGGCCGGGTGGTGGACGGCCGGGACGTACGCGCTGTCGCCGATGCCGTCGCACGGACGCTGCTGTCGCCGGACCGGGCACGTATGGGCGAGGCCGGGCGGCGCTGGGTGACGAAGGAGTGGACGTGGGACGCCTCCGCCCGGCGGCTGACGGCGTTGCTCACCCCGGGGCCGGACGATCCCGAAGCCGGCAGACGGCTGTGACGCGGGACTGGGACGGCTCTCAACCGGCCGCGTGCTCCCGCAGATGCGCGAGCACCGCCAGCACCCTGCGGTTGCCCTCGGTGGGGTCCAGGTCGAGTTTCATGAAGATGTTGCCGGAGTGCTTGACCACCGACGCCTCCGTGACGACCAGCCGCTGGGCGATCGCCTGGTTGTTCAGCCCCTCCGCCATCAGGGCCAGCACCTCCCGTTCCCGGGGGGTGAGCCGTCCCAGCGGCCGGCCCGCCGACTGCTGGAGCAGCAGGACGCGGACCACCTCGGGATCGATGACGGTCCGGCCCGCCGCGACCCGCGTCAGCGCGTCGAGGAACTCGGACACCTCACCGACCCGGTCCTTGAGGAGATAACCGAGCCCTCCGGCCCCGTCCCCGCCCTCGCTGAGCAACTGTGTCGCGTACGCCGTGGCCACGTACTGCGACAGCACGAGGACGGGCAGCCGCTCGTGGCGGGCGCGCAGGGCGAGCGCGGCCCTGAGGCCCTCGTCGCGGAAGTCCGGCGGCATGCGCACATCGGTGATGACGACGTCGGGGCGGTCCGCGTCCACCGCGCGGGCCAGGGCGTCGGCGTCCCCGACGGCGGCGACCACCTCGTGGCCGCCGCGGGCCAGCAGCTCCACGAGCCCGGCCCGCAGCAGCACGGCGTCCTCCGCCAGCACTACGCGCAGCACGGCACCTCCACCCGCAGTTCGGTCGGGCCGCCGAGGGGACTGCTCACGATGAGCCTGCCTCTGTGCAGCGCCAGCCGGTCCGCCAGACCGCGCAGACCGGCCCCGGCCGCGGGATCCGCCCCGCCCCGGCCGTCATCGGTGATCAGCAGGACGAACCGGTCCGCGTCGATCCGGCCGACGACGCTGACGGCGGACGCGTCGCTGTGCTTGGCGGCGTTGGTGAGTGCTTCGGTGACACTGAAGTAGGCCATCGACTCCACGGCGGCCGGCAGCCGGTGCGTCAGGTCGATGTCGACCGTGACCGGGACCGGGTTGCGCAGCGCGACCTCCGCCACCGCGGCGGTCAGTCCGTGGTCGGTCAGTACCTGGGGATGGATACCGCGTACGAGGTCGCGCAGTTGGCCCAGCGCCCGGCGTGCCTCGCCCTGGGCGCGCGCGAGGAGTTCGGCGGCCGGCGAGTCGGTGCCGCGCAGTTCCAGCCGGGCGAGCCCCAACGTCATGGTGAGCGCGACCAGTTGCTGCTGGGCGCCGTCGTGCAGGTCGCGTTCGATACGGCGGCGTTCGGCCTCGAAGGCGTCGGCCAGCCGGGCCCGGGACCGGGTCAGCTCGATGACCCGGCTGCGAAGGTCCTCGTCACGGGCCGACAGCAGGAACCGGGCCACGCGGACCTGCGTGCCGGCGAGCAGCCCGCCGGCGTACGCGCACACCGCCAGCCCCACGAGCCCCACCGACGTCCCCGGCAGCGCGGCCACCGGGTCCGCGACCCGATGGCCGGGAACGAGCATCACGGTGTCGGGGGCGACGGCCCACACGATGACCGGGGCGGCGGTGAGCAGGAACGACAGCCCCAGCAGAGCGGTGAACCCGGTCCCGACGGCGGGAACGACCGTCGCGAGCAGCACCGTGTACCCGAACTCCCGCCAGGTCGCGCGTTCCCGCACCCGGGTGCGGAGCCGGCCCGCCACCCCGGTCCCGGCCAGGGACGCGTGCGGGTCGGGCAGCGGCGCGGGATCGACCCAGCGCAGCCGCCTCCGCTCCGCCGCACCGACCGGAACACCGAGGACCACGGCCGCCGCGAGCAGCAGCAGCCCGACCCCCACGACCGACAGCCCGACCCCTAGGAACAGCAGCACCGCGAGCGCGGCCAGGGCGACGTACCCGAACAGGGTCCCGGTGAGCAGATAGCCCCAGCACCGCCACGGCCACCAGGAGACGAGAAACCGCAGCGGCCGCCCCCTGAGCGCTCCCCAGACCTCTGCACCCGGACCGCCGCGCCCCGCACCGGCGGACTCCACCCGCACCCGCTCTCCCCCTCGCCGTCCGCGCCTCATGGCCTCGCAGAACCCTAACCCGCCCTGTGTCCCGCCCACGCAGGACAACCCCCAGTAGTTAATTGTAGGCTTACAATGGTTTTGACAACACAAATAAATTCTCGGGAGTCCCTCATGCCAGACGCCGATCGCCGGCGGCCCTGGCTCGTGCTCGCCATCTGCTGCATGAGCCTGCTGATCGTCAGCCTCGACAACACCGTGCTGAACGTCGCCCTGCCCTCCGTCCAACGTGACCTGCACACCTCGGTGTCCGGGCTGCAGTGGACGGTGGACGCCTACACGCTGGTGCTGGCGAGCCTGCTGATGCTCTCCGGGTCCACCGCCGACCGCCTGGGCCGCCGCCGGGTCTTCCAGACCGGGCTGGTGGTCTTCACCGCCGCGTCCCTGCTGTGCGGCCTGGCCCCCGGCCTCGGCTGGCTCGTCCTCGCGCGGATGCTCCAGGCGGTCGGCGGGTCGATGCTGAACCCCGTCGCCATGTCGATCATCAGCAACACCTTCACCGATCCCCGGCAGCGCGCCCGCGCCATCGGCGTGTGGAGCGGTGTCGTGGGCATCAGCATGGCCGCCGGGCCGATCATCGGGGGAGCGCTGGTGGAGTCCGCCGGCTGGCGGGCCATCTTCTGGATCAACGTACCGATCGGCCTGGCCGCGCTTTTCCTGACCCGCAGGTATGTGCCGGAATCCCGGGCACCGCGGGCCCGCCGCGTGGACCCGGTCGGCCAGGCCCTCGTCACCGTGCTGCTCGCCGCGCTCATCTACGCGATCATCGAGTCACCGCACCGCGGCTGGACCTCGCCCCTCGTCCTCGGCTGCACCGCTGCCGCCCTGTGCGCGCTGCTGGGACTGCTGTGGTACGAACCCCGGCGCACCGACCCCCTCATCGACCTGCGGTTCTTCCGTTCCGCACCGTTCTCGGGCGCCACCGTGATCGCGGTCGCCGCCTTCGCCGGACTGGGCGGCTTCCTGTTCGTCAGCTCCCTGTACCTCCAGGAAGTACGAGGGCTGGACCCGCTGCACGCCGGGCTGTTCATGCTGCCCATGGCGGGCATGGCGATGCTGACCGCACCGCTGTCCGGCCGCGTGGTCGCCACCCGGGGACCGCGCGCCCCGCTGCTGCTCGCCGGGACGGCGCTGAGCGCGAGCGCCGTGCTCCAGGCGCTCACCTACTCCGACCACCTCCCGGCGGCCCTGCTGATCGTCGCGTACCTGCTCTTCGGCACCGGCTTCGGCGTGGTCAACGCCCCCATCACCAACACCGCCGTCTCCGGGATGCCCCGCGAACAGGCCGGCGTCGCGGCGGCGGTCGCCTCCACCAGCCGGCAGATCGGCCAGTCCCTCGGCGTGGCCGTCCTCGGCGCCCTGATGGCCGGCGCGACGCACCCGGACCCGACGGCCTTCACCGACGCCGGCCGCACGGCCTGGTGGATCATCGCCGGCTGCGGCGCCGCCGTGCTGGTCACGGGTACGCTCACTTCCGGCCGCTGGGCCCGCACCACGGCGGTGCGCACAGCACAGCGGCTCGCCGACGAGGAGACGAAGGAGCCAGTGAACGCCTGATGGAGCGTGAGCGCCTCGATGCCGACGAAGCCCACGAGGGGGACGATGCCACCGCCAGGGCGGCGACCCGGGTCTGGCAGGGCCTGAACACCCTGCTGATGGAGCGGCACAACCGCCGCAAGGCCGTCGCGGAAGCCCTCGGCATGAGCTTCAGCCGCGTCAGGGCGCTGCGCCGCCTCGCCGCCGGTCCCATCACCCTGCGGGAACTGGCCGAGCGGATGGGCAGCGACCCGCCGTACACCACGGTCATCGTCGACGACCTCGTACGGCGCCATCTGGCCGAGCGCATCACCAACCCCGCCGACCGCCGCTCCAAACTGGTCCACCTCACCCCGGAGGGCCGGACGAAGGCCGACCTCGCCATCGAGATCCTCACCACCCCGCCCGACGCCCTGCTCGCCCTGCCCCCGGAGGACATCCGGGCGCTCGACCGGCTCGTGACGAAACTCCTGGGCTGAGCGCCCGCGGCCCCGGTCGACCGGAGGCCGGGGCGCCTTCGGTGAGGCGTCTCGCGGTGGACTCGAACTCCCTGCCATCCCGGCGAGGGAGCGGTCGTGCTGCCCGGCCTTCTCGGCGCGGGCGGCGCCCCGCACGCCAACTCGCCTTCCCGCGTGCGGAGAACGGAGCCCGGGCCCTGGCACCTTGATGCCAGCCACAGAGGTGCCCCCCACGGACACTTCCCAGCCCGGGGCACGGCCGACAGGATGGCTCCCGGTCATTTCCGCGCCACTTCGCGACTACTGCGCGCCTCCGATCTCCCGACCTCCTCCTGAGGACCTCCCATGCCCATACGCCGTCCCGCCCTCCTCCGCTCCGCCGCGGCCCCCACCCGGGCCGCGCCCGCCGCGCCAAGTGCGACCGCATCCGCCTTGGGCACCAGCGCGGTCGTCATCGGGGTGAACTGGTGAGCACACCAGCCGACTTCACCCGAGCGCCGTCGTCCCATCCGGTACCGAGGACCCTCGTCCAGCGCTCCGGGCGGCGGCTGCGCCGCGCCCTCGTCGCGTCCGCGACGGCACTCGCCGGCCTCCTGGGCCCGCTCGCCCTGACCGCGCACGCCGACAGCGTGTCCGGCGCCGACGCCCCGCCGCTGCGCTTCGTCAGCTACAACCTGTGCGGCAACATGTGCTCGGACGCCGAGGGTTACGACAACCAGCGCCGGATCGACACGGTCGTCGGCGAGGCCACGGGCGCCACCTGGAACGCCGACCAGCTCTACCTCCAGGAGGTCTGCCGCCCCCAGTACGACGCGATCCTCGACAGGCTCCAGTCCCGGGGATTCCAGGGACGGTACACAGCCACCCTCAGCGGCCAGGCGGACGTCTGCGGCGGAAGCGACTACGGGGTTGCCGTCTTCACGAAGGGCACCATCACGGCGTCCACGGTCCTCGACCTGACCGTCGGCGGTGAGAGCGAGCCCATCAAGGTCCCCTGCGTCAGGACCTACACGCAGTACCGCGCCAACTGGGGCTGCTCGGTGCACCTCTACTGGAACGACGCCACCCTGCGCGACCAGGAGGCCGTCAAGCTCGCCCAGCAGGCGGCGCAGTGGCAGGACGAGGGCACTCCGGTGATCCTCGGCGGCGACTTCAACGCCGGCCCGCGGTCCAAGGTCGCCTCCGAGTTCTACGAACCGGGGATCGACGACGGCGGCATGGGCACCTTCGTGGAAGCCGACGAGACGGACCGGGACCACTTCGTCAGCGATCCGTGCTCCGACGGCCGCACCCGCTGCCGCAGCGGCGAACCCACCTTCGGCACCTCGAAGATCGACTACCTCTTCCTCTCCGCCCGCCACTTCCAGGGCGCCAAGGCCGACGTCGTGCCGCAGGACACCTCGGTCTCCGACCACCGGATGCTGCGCGGCGCCGCGTACTGGGCCGACTGCCCCGGCGCGGACGCCACCGGCGGCGCGGTGTTCCGCCGGGACGCGGCCGGCGCCCTGTTCCGGTACGCGGGCCGCGTCAGCGGCGGCGTCTCCGGAGCCTGCAAGACGGGCACGGGCTGGAGCGGCATGCGACTGGTGGCCCGCGAGGGCTCCGCCGTCCTGGCCGTCGACGCCAACGGCACGCTGTGGCGCTACCCGGCCGATCCCGCCACCGGAACGTACTCCGGCAGCACGCGCGTCCAGGCGGGCACGGGCTGGCAGTCGTACGACACCCTGCTCGCCCCGGGCGACTTCTCCGGCGACGGCAGGCCGGATCTGCTCGGCCGGGACAGCTCCGGTGGTCTGTGGCTCTTCAAGGGCACCGCGACGGGCAGCTACGCGGCCGCCGTCCGGATCGGCACGGGCTGGCAGTCGTACGACACCCTGCTCGCCCCGGGCGACATCTCCGGCGACGGGCGGCCCGATCTGCTCGGCCGGGACGACTCCGGCGGCCTGTGGCTCTTCAAGGGCGACGGCTCCTCCGCCTACGGTCCGCGCACCCGGATCGGCACCGGTTGGCAGACCTACACCGCTCTCGCCGCACCCGGTGACCTCGACCACGACGGCAGATCCGATCTGGTCGGCCGCGACAGTGCCGGCGGCCTGTGGTCGTACAAGGGCGACGGCGCGTCCTCTTACGGCCCGCGCAGCCAGATCGGCACCGGCTACCCCGCCGGGGAACTCCTCTTCTGACAGCGGCGGCGCCGAAAGGGAGGGGCGGGGAGACCGGGGAGATCAGATCCCACTCCCCGCCCCTCCGGGGCGTACAGCGCTCTACGTGACCGGGTACAGCGCCCGCACCTGCTGCAGCGCCACGACGTCCCACGTCACACGGAGCGGCCTGCCCGCCAGTGGGAACCGCGGGCAGAACACCCCGTCCGCCTGCTCGTCGAAGTGACTCGCTCCTACTTCCATATCCACGTAGCACGGCTGACCGCACACATTGCACACGCGGATCTCGCCCCGGTACGACCGGATTGACTGCACCCGACTGCCCTTCATTAGTTCGTAGACTCCGCACGGTAGCCAGTGCGGGCACCACCGTGCTCGTCGGCTTCACTCGTACGCGTGAGCGCATGCCAGCTCTTTACCGTGCGGTGCTCCGGTGGAGTGGGGCGGGTGCGGGCCGGGCACGGCGGCGCGGCGGGGCGGCCGTCGCCGGTGCTGTCACCAGTTGACCGGCAGCTCGTGCAGTCCCCTGAGCATCGCCTCGGTCTTCCAGCGCAGTTCGTCGTCGGACACGGCGAGCTTCAGACCGGGCATGCGGATCAGGAGGGACTCCAGGGCCACCTGGAGTTCCAGGCGGGCCAGGCGTGCCCCGACGCAGAAGTGCGGGCCGTGTCCGAAGCTCAGGTGCGCGGCTTCCGGTGCCCGGTCCGGCAGCAGCGTCTCCGGGTCGGGGAAGGCCGCCGGGTCCCGGTTGGCCGCCGACATGTCGACCAGGACCGGTTCGCCCGCGCGGACCAGGACCCCGCCCACCTCGACGTCCCGCGTCGCGTACCGGGGGAAGGTGAGGCCGTTGGGCATCGGGACGTAGCGCAACAGCTCCTCGACGGCGGCCGGGATGCCGGCCGGCCGGTCCCGCAGCCGCGACAGCCACTCGGGGCGGCGCAGCAGGAGGTAGCAGAAATTGGAGATCTGGTGGTACGTGGTGACGAACCCGGCGGACAGCAGCTCGGCGGACAGCCCGAAGAGTTCCTCGTAGGTGAGGCGGCCCTCCTCGTCGTGGGCCCGGACGAGGACCGTGAGCAGGTCGTCGCCCGGTGCGCGGCGGCGCAGCTCCACCAGTTCGGCGAGGTAGGCGCCGAACGCCGCCGACCGGTCGGTGAGGTCCTCGGCCGTCACGGTGCGCGCCAGTATGCCGTCGAGCCACTGCCGGATGCGGCGGTGGTCGCCGTCCGGCACACCGAGCAGATCGCAGATCAGGGTGATGGCGAGCGGGAAGGCGAAACCCTGCACCAGATCGCCCGGCGGGCCGGTCTCCTCCAGCCGGTCCAGCAGGTCCTCCGCGATCTCGGCCACCCGGTCCCGCAGCCGCTCCACCCGGCGCGCGCCGAAGTGCCGGGCCACCACACCGCGCAGCCGGGCGTGCTCGGTCCCGTCGGTGGACAGCAGCCCGACACCGCCGGTGGACAGCGGCCGCACCCGCGGCTGGTCGCGGTCCGCGCCGGCCTTGAGGCTGAACCTCGGGTCGGCCAGCACCGCGCGGGCGTCGGCGTACCCGGTGACCAGCCAGGCGTCCTCGCCGTAGGGCAGCCGCACCCGGGGCATCGGGGCGTCCCGCAGCGCGGCGTAGCGCGGGGCGAGGGCGAGGCAGTCAGCGGACGCGAAGGGATACGGGAGCGGCTCCGGCCGATCGCTCATCGCAACTTCCATCCTTTCCGTGGGGTCCTACCGGGATGACGACGTGGGTCGGGGGCGGGCCGGTGCCGTCGGTGTGCGCGGTGAAGGCCCGGCCGTCGTCACGGCAGACGAACTGCATGACATGCCGGCCGGCGGCCGCGGCGCGGATCAGGCCGCCGGTGGTGGCCCAGACACCGGAGAGGTAGAAGTTCTCCAGGCCCGGCAGGGTCGGCCCGTACTTCTTGACGACCTTCTCCAGCGTCTCGCCGCTCTCCACGAAGGGCTGCCAGCCGAGGACGGTCCCGTCGTGGTTCGCGGTGTACCGCAGCTGGGTGAGCGGCGTCGACACGTCCCGTACGGCGACGCCGTCCCGCAGCCCGGGGAACCGCTGCTCCAGCAGGTCCAGCAGGGTGTCGCGGACCTGGTGCTTGGCCGCGTAGTACGCGCGGCCCCGGCGCACCGGCAGGGTGTGCAGCTCCTTCCCGCCGCGGTGGCGGGTGCGCTGCTCCGGGCCGTCGCTCAGGTCGCGCCAGGGCCCGGTGTCGCTGAAGTAGGTGGCGTAGACGACGGTGGTGTGCTCCGGTGACAGTTCCGGGTAGTGCAGGCTGCGGAACTGGACGTTGACGCTGGGGTGGCGGATGCCGACCAGCCGGGACGCCTCCGCCTCGGTGAGCAGGTGGGTGGTGCACGGGTCGCCCTGCGGGAAGGGGCGTCGCAGCCCCAGGAACAGGGCGACGTACCCGGGGAAGATCATGCCCGGTTCGTCGATGACCTTCGTGTACAGCCGCCGGTACTCGTCGTTGAGGTAGCGGCCCCGCAGCAGCCTCGTGGTGGTGGTGTGCCCGTCGCAGGCCGAGACGACGATGTCGGCGCGGAACTCCCGGCCGTCGCTGAGCCGTACGCCCACGGCCCGGTCGTGCTCGACGAGGATCTCCTCCACCTTGGTGTTGTAGGAGACCTCGCCGCCCAGCCGCAGATAGCGCTGCTCGATGGAGGTCGCCAGGCCCAGTGACCCGCCCTCCGGCACCCCGGCCGAGAGGTTGGCGTGCGCGGCCAGCTGGAAGTAGAACGGCAGCACCGGGAAGGCCGCGTGCTTCTCGTAGAGGATGAAGTTGAACGCCTCCCGCAGCAGCGGGTCCTTGAACGCGGCGGAGTAGTCGGTCATCAGGACGCCGATCGACTTGCGGATGACGTTGAAGCAAGGGACGAAGGAGGCGAGCATGCGCCAGCGTTCGGCGCGGCTCATCAGCCCCACCGGTTTGAGGAACGGGTACGCGGCCAGGCACTTGCGGAACTTGCGCAGTCCCGCGCAGAAGTTCCGGATCAGCTTGGCGTCGGCCGGTGAGAGGGCCAGCAGATGGGCTTCGAGCCGGTCGGGATCGGAGTAGAAGTAGACCGCCCGGCCGTCCCGTCCGCGCACGATGTTGAAGACGTCGAAGTGCCGCATCTGCTTGCCCTGGAGGGCGCCCAGCTCCAGCCAGATGCGGTGCATCTCGTTGCCGGGGCCGTTGCCGAGCAGCCAGCTGACACAGCAGTCGAAGGTGAAGTCGCCGCGGTCCCACGCCGTGCAGCAGCCGCCCGGGATCTCGTGCATCTCGAAGATCCGGGTCCGGTAGCCGTTCATCCGGGCGTAGCAGCCGGTGGACAGCCCGCCCAGACCGGCTCCGATGATGATCATCGTCTCGCGGGGGCCCTTTCGTGGCATCGTCAAGCCCTCCTCACCTCATGCTCTCGTCGAGCTGGGGCAGATGGCCCAGCTTCCCGGGGTGCCACGCCTCGCGGCCCGTGCTCTCCTGCGCCCGGAAGGCGACTCCCAGCTCCTCGCAGAGGTACTGGGTCACGAACCGCCCGCCGGACGCCACCCGGATCAGCCCGCCCCCGGTGAACCACTGGCCCGCCAGGGAGAGACCGGCCAGCCCCGGCAGCCGCAGCCGGTCCTTGTCGGTCAGGGCCTGCAGCGGATCGTCGGCGTCGGTGAACGATTTCCAGGCGAGGATGGAGCCGCGCAGATTGCCGGTGTAGCGCTCGGTGGTGACGGGTGTGGCGACGTCCACCACGTCGATGCGTTCGGCGATGCCCCGATGGTGCCGCTCCAGGAACTCCCGGACGAAATCCCCGGTGCGCCGCTTGAGCGCCCAGTAGGCGCGGCGGTCGGTGCCGCGCAGTGTCTTCCAGGAGGCGTAGTCGCTGAAGTAGGTGCAGTGGATCACGGACTTGCCGGGCGGTGCGAGGCCGTCCGAGAAGCGGGAGCGCAACTGCACGACCAGGCTCTTCTGCAGCATTCCGGGCAGTCGGGCGCTGTCGGCGTCGGAGAGCAGATAGGTCGTGCTGTGCGGGGCTTCGGGCCGTACGTCCCCCGTGAAGCCGACGAACACCGACACCACCCCCGGATAGACCAGCTCGGAGGTGCCCAGCATCGACTTGAAGAGCTGGTCGGACCGGGGGCTGGAGTACCGGCCGCCCAGGAGGCGGTCGAGCGTGGTGGCGCCGTCGCAGGCCGCCACGACATGGTCGGCGTAGTGCCGCTCGCCGCCGCGCAGTTCCACGCCGATCGCGCGGTCGTCCTCGACGAGGATGCGCTCCACCCGCGCCCGGTAGTCGATCCGGCCGCCGAGGCGGGTGTACCGCTCCTCGATCGAGCGGGCCAGCCCCAGCGATCCGCCCTGCGGGAAGCCCGCGTTGGCCCGGTGCGCCCCGGCCATGTTGAACAGGTACGGCAGCAGCGGGAAGCCCTCGTGGTCCTGGAAGAAGATGAACGGCAGCGCCCGGCGCAGCAGCGGGTCCTCAAAGCGCGCGGCGAAGGCCGCCATGGAGGTGCCCGCCGTGCGCCGCAGCAGGTTCAGCAGCGGCAGGACGGTCCGCACCGTCCTTGCCTTCTCCCGCAGGGTGAGCAGCGGGGTGGGCTTGAGGAACGGGAAGAGGTCGACGTCGGCGAACCGCCGCAGGTCGCGGCAGAACGACCGGATCAGCCGCGCGTCCGCGGGGGAGAGGTCCAGCAGGTGCCGCTCCAGCCGGTCGGGGTCGTTGTAGAAGGACACCGACCGGCCGTCCTCGCCGACGACCGTGTTGAAGACGTCGAAGTTGCGGATCGTCTTGCCGTCGAGCGCGCCCAGTTCGCGCCAGACCTGATGGGCGTCGTTGCCGGGGGCGGTGCCGATCAGCCATTCGATGCAGTAGTCGAAGACGTAGCCGTCGCGCGACCAGGCCGTGCAGCAGCCCCCGGGCAGGACGTGCTTCTCGAAGACACGGGTCTGCATGCCGCTCATCTGGGCGTAGCAGCCCGTGGACAGGCCGCCGACCCCCGCGCCGACGATGATGACGCGCGGCTTCCCCCCGGGGACGCGGTCCCGGGCGGCCCACCGCTCCCTCGTACTAGACCGCACCCGACTCGGCCCCCTCCCGCACCCGGCGGCCGTGCGCCAGCACACCGCGGATCAGCCGCGCGTTGTGTTCCACGCACCCCGGGTCGAGCATGTCCGCGTGGGCGCCCGCGCCGCGCAGCACCTCGGTGGGCGCCCGCGAGGTCCCGTGCCAGGAACCGCGTTCCCCCGCGGCGTAGAAGCCGGCCTTGTGCTCGTCGGAGACGACGGTGACGCGGGCCCGGACCGTGCCCAAGTTGGGGGTGCGGCCGCAGAAGGCGATGTAGTCCCTGGCCTGGTCGAGGGTCTCGCGCAGGGCGGTGTCGGAGCCGGTGTGCTTGCGCAGGTGCTCGCGCAGCTCCCGCTCGAACGCCTCGATGTGCTCGGCGGCCGGGGTGAAGGAGGCGTCGATGCGGTACGAGTCGACGATGACGACATCACTCACCTCCCGCCCCCGGCGTTCGAGTTCCTTGGCGACCTCGAAGGCGAGATTGCCGCCGAGGGAGTAACCGAGCAGCGCGCACGGCCCGTCGGGCCGGAGCGTGGTGATCAGGTCGGCGTAGCGGGTGACCTTGTCGTCCTCTGCGGTGTAGTGGAAGGCCGTCAGCTCGTGTTCCGGCAGGTGCGCGGCGAGCCGCCGGTAGACCAGGCCGTGGCCGCCGGCCGGCGGGAAGCAGAACACCTCCGGGCCCGCGCCGCGGTTGAGGCGTAGGTAGGGCTGGGCGCCCGGGAGACGGCCGGTGACGATGTCCTCGACGGTCCTCGCCATCCCGTGCACGGTCGTCACCTTGAAGAGGTGGCTGACCGGGATGCTGATGCCGAACTCCTCCTGCAGCCCGTGGATCAGCTCGATCAGCTTGATGGAGCTGCCGCCGCACTCGAAGAAGTCCGTCTGCAGGCCGGCCCGCTCCAGGCCGAGCAGCGCCTCCCAGTGCGCGGCCATCCGTGTCTCGTAGAGCGTCACCGGCGGCTCGTGGGCCTCCTTCCCGGTGGTGAACCGCGGCTCGGGCAGGGCGGCCAGGTCGACCTTGCCGTTCGCGGTGAGCGGCAGTTCGGGCAGCTCGGTGAAGGAGGCCGGGATCAGGTACGTCGGCAGGTGCTCGCCCAGGTACCGGCGCAACAGGCGCCAGTCGAGGTCCGCGCCGGGCGCCGCGACGCCGTACGCGCACAGCGTGTTCTCGCCCTGCCCGTCCGGCCGGACGCGGACGACCGCCTGGGCCAGGGCGGGCCAGCCGGCGAGCCGGGACTCGATCTCACCGATCTCGACCCGGTGGCCGCCCACCTTGACCTGCGAGTCGGCGCGGCCCAGGAGGTGGAGGTCGCCGCGCGCGTCCCAGCGGGCCAGGTCGCCGGTCCGGTAGAGGCGCACGGGCCCCGCCGGGCCGCCGCCGTGCAGGGTGCGGGTGACGAAGCGCCGCGCGGTCTGCCCGGGGTCGGAGAGATAGCCCGCGGCGAGCCCGGTGCCGCCGATCCACAGCTCGCCCGCCACGCCCGGCGGCACCGGCTCGCCCCGGTCGTTCAGGACGTACACCTCGGTGCCCGGGAACGGCCGGCCGATCGGGACCATCTGGCTCGGGTCCAGCCCGTCGGCCGGACCCTCGAAGTAGGTGCTGTCGATCGTGGCCTCGGTCAGGCCGTAGGAGTTGACCACCCGGGTGTCCGGACCGCACAGGGCACGCAGCCGCTCGTACTCCTCGACCTTCCAGGTGTCCGAGCCGACGGCCAGCAGGCGCATGAAGTCCAGGCGGACGCCGCCGTGCGCGCAGTGGGCCATCAGGGCGCGGACCACCGCGGGCACGAACTCGGCGCAGTCGACACGCTCGGCCCGCATCACCGCGTACAGCCGGGCCGTGTCGAACAGCAGCTCGCGGCGGGCCAGCACCAGCGTCCCGCCGGAGCACAGCGCCCGGACCAGATCGCCGGTGAAGACGTCGAAGGCCGGGCTCGCCAGCTGCAGATGCACGCGGACGTCGGTGTCCAGGCGGTACTCCGCGCGCCAGGCGGCGTAGGCGGAGGCGAGGCTGCGATGGCTGACCTGGACCGCCTTGGGCCGGCCGGTGGAGCCGGAGGTGCAGATGACATAGGCGGGGGAGTCCAGGCCGACCTGCGGCTCGGCCGCCTCCGGGCCGCAGGTGAGCCCCGGCTCCGGGGCGCCGGTGTGTCCCGTCTCCGGGTCGGACAGCTCCGCCAGGGTGATCAGGCCGGGGTGGTCGGCGAAGCGCTCCCGGTCCGGGCCGTCGACCACGAGGTGCGCGGCTCCGGCCCGGCCGGTCAGGTACGCCAGCCGGTCGTCCGGGTCGTCGGGGGCGAGCGGCAGCCAGGCGGCGCCCGCCCGGAGCACCGCGAGCAGGGTGACGACGAGTTCGGCGGACTTCTCCGCGCAGACGGCGACCACCGCTCCCTCGCGGACACCGAGGTCCCGCAGCCGCCGGGCCCGGCTCCGGCTGAGCCGCTCCAGCTCGCCGTAGGTCAGGCGCTCGGTCGTGCCGTCCTGCGCGGGGACGCGCACGGCGATCGCCTCGGGGTGTGCGGCGGCGGCCCGGACGATCAGCTCGTGCACCGGTGCGACGGGCGCTGCGGTCCGGTCCGCGGCGCCGCTCCAGTCACCCAGGATCTGCCGGCGCTCGCCGGGGCCGAGCAGCTCCAGCCGGGCCGCCGGGTGCGCGGCGGGGGCGCGGGTCAGGGCGTCCAGCACGTTGGCGTAGTGCGCGGACAGCCGCCGCATCGTCTCGGGCAGGAACAGGTCGGTGTTGTACTTGAACACGCAGTGGAACCGCCGGTCCGCCTCATCCTCGTACACCGACAGCGTCAGGTCGAACTGGCCCTCCTCCTCGGGCAGTTCGACGTACTCCAGGCGGTATCCGTACTTCTCGGTGGCCACCTTGTGGGTGAGCAGGATGAACATGGCCTGGAAGACCGCGGAGCGGCTCGGGTCGTGCTGGAGGCCCAGCTCCTCGACGAGCAGCACGAACGGGTACTCCTGGTTGTCCAGCCCGCCGAGCACCACCTCGCGGACCCGGGCCAGCAACTGCTCCACCGACGGCCCGTCGCCCAGGCCGACATGGAGCGGCAGCGGATTGACGAAGTAGCCGTAGACGGAGGAGAACTCCTCCTTCGTCCGGCCCGTCACCGGGGTGCCGACGATGATGTCGTCCTGCCCGGAGTAGCGGTGCAGCAGGACGTAGTAGGCGCTGAGCAGCACCATGAACACGGTGACGTGGTGCGCGCGGGCCACCTCGTGCACGCGGGCGCTGAGGCCGGCGTCCAGGACGAAGAACTCGGAGGCGCCGTTGTGGGTCTGCACGGCGGGACGCGGCTTGTCGGTGGGCAGGCCGAGCACCGGCACCTCGGCGGGCAGCGCGGCCTTCCAGTAGTCGAGCATCCGGCGTGCCTCGG
Organism: Streptomyces sp. NPDC047017; assembly: GCF_040644175.1. Classification (NCBI taxonomy): domain Bacteria; kingdom Bacillati; phylum Actinomycetota; class Actinomycetes; order Kitasatosporales; family Streptomycetaceae; genus Streptomyces; species Streptomyces sp. NPDC047017. Next base: position 372,448 of record NZ_JBEYVW010000003.1, read on the forward strand.
GCCCGGCGAGGAACTCGTTCTGCCAGTTCAGGAAGTCCAGATAGCGCGCGGGCACCGGCGGCAGCCCGGGGGTGCGGCCCTGGCGCAGCGCCTCGTGGACGGCGAGCAGCTCCTCGATGAAGGTGAACGTCGAGATCGCGTCGGAGATGATGTGGTGGACGGCCTTCATCAGTACCCAGCGGTCCGGACCGCGCCGGAACAGCCGCAGGCGCACCAGGGGATCGTGGGCCAGGTCGTACGGCGCGCGGTACTCACGGACGATCATCGCGTGGACCTCGTCCCACGGCACGCCTTCGACGTCGAAGAGGGCGACATCGAGGCGCTGCGCGGCGTCGGCGGCGGGGGCCACCGTCTGCACCGGCCTGCCGTGCTCGTGGACGAAGTTGGCACGCAGGCTGGGATGACGTTCGACCAGGACACGGAACGCCTCGAAGACCAGCTCCGGATCGAGCGGCGCGCGGATCTCGACCGCTCCGCCGATGTTGTAGGCGAAGCCGTCCGGGTTGAGCTGCTTCAGGAACCACAGTGCCTTCTGGTTCTGGGTCAGCGGGTGCCGTGACTCGTCACGGAACACCTCGACCGCGGCGCCGTCATCCGTCTCGCCGCCATCGGCCGCCGCCCGCTCGGCCAGCGCGTCGTGGAGCTGTTCGATGAGCTCGCCGACCGGAGCGGAGCCGAGCCAGGTGACGACGGGCAGCGTCAGGCCCAGGCGCGCCTGGACCCGGGAGCGCAGCTCCATCGCCAGCAGCGAGTCCAGGCCGAGCGCGCCCAGGGCGGCGCCGGGGTCGATCCGGTCCTGGCCCACGCGCAGCACACCGGCGACCACCTCGGTGAAGCGCGCCGCGACCAGGGCGCGGCGGGCCGCGGCGTCGGCCTCGCGGAACTCGTCGAGGAAGCTGCCCCGCTCGCCGGGCGGTGCGGCCGGGCCGCCCGCTGCGGCCAGTGCGCTCACCAGGGGCGGCGGCGAGGGGTACCAGGCCAGGAAGAGGGGCCAGTCGACGACGGTGGCGACCAGCAGGTGGGCGCGGTCCTGCCCGATGACGCGTTCCAGTACGGCCATGCCCGCCTCGGGCGACAGGGAACTCATGCCGCGGCTGTCGCGGTAGTGCTCGACGAGTCCCAGCTCCTCGATCATGCCGGTCGCCCAGGGCCCCCAGGCCAGGCTGAGACCGGGCAGGCCGCGGGCGCGGCGATGGTGCGCCAGCGCGTCGAGGAACGCGTTGCCCGCGGCGTAGTTGGTCTGTCCTGCGGTCGTCAGCAGGGAGGCGATGGAGGAGAAGAGGACGAAGTGGTCGAGCGGCTCGTCACCGAGGTGGCGGTGGAGGACGTAGGCACCGAGGACCTTGGGGTCGTGGACCGCGTCGAAGGTCCGCCGGTCCATCTCGGGCACCAGCGTGTCGCGGACCTGGCCCGCCAGATGGAAGACGCCGCGGATCGGCGGTGCGGCGCGACGGCGGTACTCCGCGAGCCAGGCGGTGAAGCTCGCCTCGTCGCCGATGTCGAGGGACGCGACGACGGGCCGCGCGCCGAGCGCCTCCAGCTCCTCGACGAACCGGACGGCACGGCCGGCCGCGGACTCGGGGGCGATGTCGGGGCCGGTGTCGGTGTCGGTGTGGTGCCAGTGCTCCCGGGCGGGCAGCGGGGTGCGGCCCACGAGGATCAGCCGCCGCGCGCCCCAGGACACGAGGGCGCGGCACAGCAGCCGGCCGAGCGCCCCGAAGGCACCGGTCACCAGATAGGCGCCGTCCGCGCGCAACCGCAGCGGCAGGGGGCGGGTGAGGCCGGCGGCCGGGGTGAGGCGGGCGGCGCGGCGGCGGCCGCCGCGCAGCGCGATCTCGTCCTCGGCGTCGTCGCCGTCGCCGCCTTCCGCGCGCCCGGCCGACGCGTCGGTGGCCGTCAGTTCGCGCAGCAGGGCCTCGGCCTCGGCCTGCCGGGCGGCCGGGTCGCTGCCGCAGGCCGGGTCGAGATCGATGAGTGTGCCGCGCCGGTCGGTGAGTTCCTGCTGCCAGAGGACCCGGCCGATGCCCCAGGCCGGGGCCGACAACGGCTCGACGCGGTCGGTGGCCTCGACGGCCTGGCCGCCTCGGGTGACGATATGCAGCCTGGCGTCCGGCAGCGCGCCCGGCAGGGTCTGGGCGAGGGCGACCAGGGTGTAGCCGCCGACGCCGGCCAGCTCGCGCAGCTCGGCGGCGGTGGCCGTCGCGTCGAGTGCGGGCAGGTCCAGGTTCCACAGGTGCACGACGTGGGCGTAGGACCGGACGCCGTCGCCGCGCAGGTCCGCGAAGAGCCGTTCCAGGTCGGCGGCCGAGCCCGGTCGCACGGCCGATGCGCGGCGGTCGTCGGTGAGGCGATACGCGGCTCCCGGGCGCACGAGGTGGCAGTGCCCGCCCCCGGCGGCGATCAGGGCCGCCAGCGCGTCACCGACACCCTGGGCGTCGGCGAACACGAGGCACGAGGGCGCGGCCGTGTCGCCGGGCGCGGCAGTGTCGGCCGGATGGGGCGCGTCGATCCAGGTGAGGTCGGCCAGCCACGAGTCCACGGTGGCCGGGCCGACGCCGGCGGTCGTCCGCTCGACGTCGGCGGCGCGGAAGCCGCTGATCCGGCCGAGCGGCGCGCCGTCGTCGCCGTGGACGGCGATGTCCCCGACGAGTTCGCCGTCCGCCTGGCGGGTGACGACGGCGTGCGCCCACAGCGGGCGGTCGCCCACGACGCTCATGCGGACCTCGTCGATCGACAGGGGCAGCCGGATGCCGTCGGCGCCGGGCGAGGCGTCCTCGGCGTCCAGGAGCTGTGGGGCCAGCAGTGTCTGGAAGCAGGCGTCGAGCAGGACCGGGTGCAGCTGATGACGGGCGGCGTCGTCCCCGATCGCCTCCGGTGGGCGAATCCGGGCCAGCGCCTCCCCGGGGCCGATCCACACCTCCTCGATGCCCTGGAAGGCCGGCCCGTAGTGGTAACCGAGCCCGCCGAGGGCGGCATAGCAGTCGGCGCCTCGGAGGTGGCGCAGGCCGCGCGCGCGGACCCGCTCGGCGTCCAGTCGCTCCCCGCCCACGGAGGGCTGCCCGGAACGGACGACACCGCGCGCGTGCACGACCCGCTCCCGGGCGTCGTCGGCGGGCACCGTCGCCACGGTGAACACGGCGTTCTCCGGAGAGAAGGAGAACTGCACCCGGGGGCTGCCGTCGGCGGACACGGCCGACCCGGACTCGCCGTCGGTCCCGGCGGACAGGAAGAGCGCCTTCCGCAACTCGATGTCGGCGAACACGGCCTCGCCGCCGGTCATCGCGCGCACCGCCTGCGCGGCCATCTCCACATAGCCCGCCGCCGGGAACAGCGCACTGCCCTGGATGCGGTGGTCGCGCAGGTAGGGCAGCTGCTCGACGTCGAGCCGGGTCTCCCAGACCGGATGCGCCGTGGCCAGCCGGCGGCCCAGCAGCGGATGGTCGCGCCGGCCGAGCCGGACCTGCTCGACCGGTTTCGGCTCGGCCCAGTGGCGGTCCCGTCTCCAGGGGTAGCGGGGCAGCGCGACCGGCCGGCCCTCGGGGTGCAGCACCTCCCAGGCGATGTCGACGCCCGCGTTGTGCAGGGCCGCCAGCGAGAGAGCGAACCGTTCGCGTTCGTCCTCCTGGCGACGGATCGAGGGAAGAGTGAGGGCCGCCGTGCCCTTGGCGGTGAGGCATTCGGTGATCGAGTGGCCCAGGACGGGGTGCGGGCCGATCTCCAGGAAGAGGCCGTGGCCGTCGTCCGTGAGGTGGTCTACGGCGTCCCGGAAGCGGACGGTGTCGCGGACGTTGCTCCACCAGTACGCGGCGTCCAGCTCGGGGCCCTTGGCGGGGCCCCGGGCCGCCGCCTCCTGCCCTCCCGTCAGGTACAGCGGCACCTGTGCGACGCGGGGCTTGAGCCGGGAGAGCGACGACAGCAACTCGTCCTTGATCTCGTCCATGCGGTGGCTGTGGTACGGCACCCGTACGGCGAGGAACCTGGCGAAGACGTTCTCCGCCTCCAGCTCGCAGGCGAGCCGGGCGAGCGCCTCCTCGTCCCCGGCGAGGGTGATCGCGGTGGGGCTGTTGACGGCGGCCACCGACACACGGTCGGCGTACGGCCGCAGCCACCGCTCGGCCTGCTCCGCCGGGAGTCCGACGGCCAGCATCGTGCCGGTGCCTACGAGCTTCTGCTGGAGGCGGCTGCGGTGCAGGACGACCGACACGGCCTCCTGCAAGGAGTAGACGCCCGCCTCGTGGAAGGCAGCGACCTCGCCGGTGCTGTGGCCGACCACGGCGTCGGGACGCACGCCCCGGCTGTGCCACAGGGCCGCGAGGCCGACCTGGACGGCGAAGTTGGCGGGCTGGGCCAGCCAGGTCTCGCTCATCCTCGAGTCCGCTTCGGCGGCGGACAGTTCCCTCACCAGCGACCAGCCGGCCAGTTCGCGGATCTCGTGGTCGCAGCGCTCGACGGCCGCGCGGTACACCGGCTCGGTCGCGAACAGCTGCCGGCCCATCGCCCACCACTGCGGTCCCATGCCGGTGAAGACCCAGACCAGCCCGCGCTGCCGGCCTTCGCGCCGCTGGTCCAGCAGGACCCGGGGATGCGTCTCACCGCGTAAGTAGGTGTCCAGGGCCTCTTCCAGTGCGGTGCGCGAGTCGTAGACCACCGACAGCCGCGCTTCGAGGTGCTGCCTGCGGCGGGCCAGGGTGTGGCCGATGTCGGTCAGCGACGCGGCCGGGCCGTAGCCGGCGCCGGCGAGTTCCGCGCGGATACCGGCGGCCGCCCGGGGGAGGAGCGCCGGATCGCGGGTGGTCAGCGGCAGGACGGAATACCCGAGGGCGGCGGGGACCGTGTCCTGCCGGGTGACGGCCGCCGCCTGGTCCGGTGCGCTCTTCGCCGGTTCGGCGCGGGCCGGCGCGGCTTCCAGCAGGACGTGCGCGTTGGTGCCGCCGAAGCCGAAGGAGTTGACCCCGGCCCGGTCCGGGCCCTCGTGCTCGGGCCAGTCGACCGTGCGGGTGGGGATCTCGTAGGGCAGCGCGTCGAGGTCGATGGCGGGATTGAGCCGTTCGAGGTTGATGTGCGGCGGGATCCTGCGGTGTTCGAGGCAGAGGGCGGTCTTGATCAACCCGGCGATGCCGGCGGCTGATTCGGTGTGCCCGATGTTGGTCTTGACCGAGCCGACATAGCAGGGCGCGCCGGGTTTCCTGCCGATCGACAGGGCCTGGCCCAGCGCGGCCGCCTCGATCGGGTCACCGACCGGCGTCGACGTGCCGTGCGCCTCGACGTACTGGAGATCGCCGGGTGTGATGCCCGCCCGCGCGCAGACCCGCTGGATCAGGGCGACCTGTGCGTCGGGGTTGGGCACGGTGATGCCGTTGGTACGGCCGTCCTGGTTGACTCCGCTGCCGATGATCACCGCGTGCACCGGGTCGCCGTCGCGCAGGGCGTCGTCCAGGCGCTTGAGCGCGACCACGCCGACGCCCTCGGAGCGGACGTAACCGTCGGCCGACGCGTCGAAGGTGCGGGAGCGGCCCTCGGGGGAGAGGAAGCCGCCCTTGGTCTCGGCGATGGTGTACTGCGGTGCCATGTGCAGCAGGGTGCCGCCGGCGAGGGCGAGGCCGGTCTCGCGACGGCTCAGGCTCTGGCAGGCCAGATGGACCGCCACCAGTGAGGAACTGCACGCGGTGTCGAGGGAGACGCTGGGACCGCGGAAGTCGAAGCAGTACGAGATCCGGTTCGACGCCATGGTCATCATCGTGCCGGTCGCGGTGTGGGCGGCGAGCGTCTCGAAGCTCAGATCGGCGAACTGGAGGATCTTGTAGTCCAGGGTGAACGCCCCGACGAAGACACCCACATCGTGCCCCGCCAGCTCGGCCGGTTTCTGCCCGCCGTCCTCCAGGGCCTCCCAGGCCACCTCCAGCAGCTTGCGCTGCTGCGGGTCCATGTACGCGGCCTCGCGGGGGCTGATGCCGAAGAACGCGGGGTCGAACTCGTCGAATCCGTCGATGTAGCCGCCGCGTCCGCCGACGAGCCGGCCGGGCTTGGTCTTGTCCCGGCTGGTGAGCGTCGTGATGTCGTAGCGGTCCGCCGGTGTCGCCGTGATGCAGTCCCTGCCGTCGATCAGGTTCTGCCAGAACGCCCGGTGATCGCTGGCGCCACCGGGCAGCCGGCAGCCGATACCGATGATCGCGATCTTGTCGGTGGCGGCGTTGGGTAACTCCGACATGGCCGAGTCCTTGAGTAGTCGTGAGGTGAGGTGAGGTGACGGGGCGGTGGACGGGTAAGGGCAGGGCGGGTACCTGACCGGGGCTGTGGCCGGGCGTCAGGCGAAAGGTCGCGCTGCGCGTGCGCGCAGGCGCGCGGGTGCGGGGGGGCGTACGAAGGCGTACGGAGAGGTGGGACGTCAGCCGGCGGGGCCCCGCCACGCCTGGAGCTGGCTGGCGAAGACGGAACCCGTCTCCGGGAAGGACGCGGGGTCCTTCAGGCCCACCGCGGACGGCTCGCGGCCTGGATACCAGGTGTAGCTGTTGAATATCCGGTCCCAGATCGCCAGGTCCGAGCCGTAGTGACCGGCTTCCGCGAGGTCCGTGCTGTGGTGCAGGCGGTGTTGTTCCGGGCCGGCGAGGACCTGGTTGAGCCAGCCGATGCGGACGTCGATGTTCGCGTGGGTGAAGTAGCCCTGGGTGATGACGAAGAGGCCGATCGCGAACACGGACTCCTGGGAGAACCCGAGCAGGCTCAGCGACAACTGGACACCGCCCTGCGCCAGCAGGACGTCCAGGATGTGATTGACACCGTTGTTGGCGACATTGACCTTGTCCGGCACGTGGTGCACGCCGTGCAGTCGCCACAGCCACGGGTTGCTGTGGCTCCACCGGTGCACCAGATAGCTGGCCAGGGACCCCACCAGCAGCGCCGACGGGATCTCGGCCGCCAGGGGCAGCTTCGGTCTGGCCGGTGACACGACGCCCACGACCGCTTCCACCAGGAACTGCGCGGTGACGCTGCCGACGGCGGTCAGCAGGAAGTAGACCCCGTACCAGCCCCACTCGCGGCGGTCCGGGTGCCAGCCGCGGTCGTAGGGGATCAGCCGCTCCAGGATCACCAGATACGCGATCACCCCGAACTGGAAGGCGGAGGTCGCCAGGCCGAGATCGAGCCGGCAGCGCAGTGCCACGGCAGCCGTGGCGACCGTGGCGCACAGCAGCACGGGATAGGCCGCATGGCGCATCCACACGGACGACCACCCCCCTTCTCCCCGGCCCCTTCGTCCTGCTCCGTGCATGCCCTCCGTGGCGTTCGGTAATCGTATGGCGACTAAGAGTGATGGTATGACTTCCGGGGGTGGGGGCACGGGATGGCTGGGCGTCCGCGCGTGCACGTCGAGGTGTGTGCGGCGATATGTGCGCATATCTTCCTCATAGCGTGGAGACCCCCGGAACCGAGAAGAGAAGGGTGCGCCCATGTCCGAGAACGGCAGCATCGGCGGGATCCGGAACGTCACCGTGGTCGGGGGAGGCGTCATCGGTGCCTCCTGGACGGCGCTGTTCCTGGCGCGCGGCCTGTCCGTCACCGTCAGCGACCCGCAGCCCGGCGTCGACGAGGCCGTGCGCGGGTACGTCGAGCAGGCCGCGCCCGCGCTGAAGGCGCTCGGACTGGACACCGCGGACCTCACCGCCCGGCTCGCCTTCGAACCTGACCTGGCCGGCGCGGTCCGCGCGGCGGACCTGGTGCAGGAGAACGGGCCGGAACGGCTGGAGGTCAAGCACGACATGTGGCGCACCATCGAGGAGAACGCCCCCGCCGGCGCCCTGCTCGCCACCTCCACCTCCGGCATCCCCGCCACCGAGATCGCCACCGTCCTCAAGGACCCGGGACGGCTCGTCGTCGGTCACCCCTTCAACCCGCCGCACCTGGTGCCGCTGGTGGAGGTCGTACCGGGCCGGCGGACCTCCGAGGAGACGGTCGAGCGCGCCCGCGCCTTCTACCGCGCTCTCGGCAAGCGCCCCCAGGTGCTGCGCAAGGAGGTGCCCGGGTTCGTCGCCAACCGGCTGCAGTCGGCGATCTTCCGCGAGTGCGTGCACCTGGTGAGCGAGGGCGTGGTCACCATGCGGGAACTGGACGACGTCGTCACCTCGTCCATCGGCATGCGGTGGGCCGTCGCCGGTCCCTTCCGCTCCTTCCACCTCGGCGGCGGCGAGGGCGGACTGCCCCACTTCATGGACCACCTCGGGATCGGGATGGAACGCTCGTGGGCCACCATGGCACAGGAGAAGGTCGCCTTCGACGAGCCCACCAAGCGGCTGCTGACCGAACAGGTCGAGGAGTTCGGCGGCACCGTCGACCAACTCGCCGCCGAACGCGACCGCAAGCAGATCGCCCTCATGCGCGCCCTCGGCGAAGGCTTCGCCACCTCCGACACCTCCAGCACTGCCGACGCCTCCAGCACTGCCGACGCCTCCGGCACCGCCGACGCCTCCGGCACCGCCGACACCTCTGCAACCTCCGGCACTTCCGACACCTGCGAAGGCTGACCCCTCATGAGCGCCGAAGAACTCACCGACCGCGTCCAGAAAGCCGTCACGCACCCGCTCACCCACGACGACGGCTTCGACATCCACCTGGCCCTGCGCGAAGTCCTCGCCTCGGTCGGCCTGCGCCCCGAGGACAGCGGCGGACGGATCACGTTCATCGGCAGCGACCCGATCGTCCCCAGCGTCATGCGCCTGGGCGCCGTCCCCGCGCTGGGCATGACCGCCAAGTCCGTGGCCCTGGCCGCCCTCTGGCGGCACCGCGGCGGCGAGGGCCAGGACATCACCATGGACCTGCGCAAGGCCCCGCACCGGCTGTGCCCGTTCTACGACAAGAAGTGGGAACTGCTCAACGGCTACCCCGGCGGCACTCCGTCCGACCCGGTCAACCCGCTCGGCTTCGACTTCTACCAGGCGCGCGACGGCCGCTGGGTCATGCCGCTCAACCCCTACCCGAAGATCAAGAACGCCGTCTACAAGCTGCTGCGCACCTGGCCCGAGAAGCAGGCCGTCGCCGCCGCCATCGCCACGTGGAACGCCGCCGACCTGGAGCGGGCCGGCGACGAGATCGGCGTGGTCATGCCGATGCTGCGCACCACCGAGGAATACCTGCGGGAACCGGCGTACGAGTACATCGCGCGGGAACCGCTCATCAAGATCGAGAAGATCGGGGACAGCGAGCCCGAACCCCTGACCACTGCCGCCGACCAGCCGCTGTCAGGGGTACGCGCCCTCGGCATGGGCCACATCATCGCGGGCGCCGGGGTCGGCCGGGACCTCGCCCAGCACGGCGCCGACGTGCTCAACATCTGGCGGCCCGGCGAACTGGAGCACGACGCCACCTACAACAGCGCCAACGTCGGCGTCCGCTCCACCACCATCGACCCGTACGGCCCCGAGGGACGGGCGAGGATCCGCGCGCTGCTGCGGGACGCCGACCTCTTCCACGCCAACCGCCGCCCCGGCTACCTGGCGAAGATCGGCCTCAGCGCGGAAGAAGCCGCGGCTGTCCGCCCCGGCATCATCCACCTCAGTTTCTCCCTCGCCGGGGAGAGCGGCCCGTGGGCCGACCGCGTCGGCTTCGACCAGACCGCCGGCGCCCTCAGCGGCATCATGCTCATGGAGGGCGAGGACGGTGTCGCGGCCCGGCCGGACAGCACGCCGGGCCTGCCGTACATCAGCGTCGTCAACGACTACGTCCTGTCCTGGCTGGCCACCACCGGCGCGCTCGCCGCGCTGATGCGCCGCGCCACCGAGGGCGGCAGCTACCGCGTCACCCTCAACCTCACCCGCGTCGCCACCTGGATCCTCAGCCTCGGCGTCTTCGACCGCGACTACGCACGCGAGGTCGCCCTGAACCCCGACCCCGACTCCCCGCACGCCTACCTCGACCCGGACACCTTCACCGCCCACACCCCCTGCGGCCACTACCAGGGCGTCACCGACCAGGTCATCATGTCCAGGACCCCCGGCCGCTTCCGCGACATCCTCGTGCCGCGCGGCAGCGGCGCCCCCGTCTGGCTGCCCCGCCACAGCTGACCGGCCCTCCCCGGGGGCGGTCAGCCCTTGGACGGGGCCAGATGCGCGCGTTCCCCCTGCGCGCCGAAGAGGGCGAGCACTTCCGCGGGCCGGCCGCCGGCGCTGCCGATCCAGTGCGGGACGCGGGTGTCGAACTCGGCGGCCTCGCCGGTGCCGAGCCGGAACTCCTGCTCGCCGAGCACGAACCTGACGTGCCCGTCCAGGACGTAGAACCACTCGTAGCCCTCGTGGGTGCGCAGGCGCGTCGTGGTGGTCGGTCCTGCGGGCGGATAGATCACCTTGTAGGCGTGGATGCCGCCGGCCCGTCTCGTCAACGGCACCATCACCAGCCCGGCTCGCCGCACCGGCCGCAGATGGATGCGCGGGTCGCCGGTGGGCGGGGCCGCGACGAGATCATCCAGCGGTACGCCGTGCGCCCGGGCCAGCGGCAGCAGTTGCTCCAGCGTGGGGCGGAGCCTGCCGTTCTCCAGCCGGGACAGCGTGCTCGCCGTGAGGCCGGTCTCGGTCGCCAGCGCCGCCAGGGTGGCGTTCCGCGCCCGGCGCAGGGCACGCAGCCGCGGCCCGACTCCGGCCAGCACGTCTTCCGCGGTGTCGTCCATGGCGACGATGATGCGGATCCGCAACTTTCCTTGCAAGCCCGGAAGAGCCGCACCGATGCTTTCGGTATCTCACCACCTCATCACCTCACCGGCGCGCGGGCGCGAGACGGATCGCGCTTGGCACGTCGGCCGACAAAGGGGCGACCCCGATGGATTCCACCCGACACCCACGACCCGCCGCCGACCCCACCGCCGACGCCACCACTGAGGCCGAGCTGTTCTGGGAACGGCACTACCGCACCCGGCGGACCGGGGGCGCACGCGTCAACCCCGTGCTGGCCGAGACCGCCGCTCCGCTGCGCCCCGGCACCGCCCTGGACCTGGGCTGCGGCGCCGGCGGCGACACCCTCTGGCTCGCCCGGCGCGGCTGGCACGTCACCGCCGTGGACATCTCCGGCACCGCCGTCGGACGGGTACGGGAAGAGGCCCGCGAACTCGGCCTCGCGGACCGCGTCGCGGCCGAACAGCACGACCTGGCCCATAGCTTCCCGGCCGGCCGGTTCGACCTCGTCTCCGCCCAGTACTTCCAGACGCCGTTCGCGCTGCCCCGTGCCCGCGTCCTGCGCACCGCCGCCCAGGCCCTGCGCCCCGGCGGTCTCCTGCTGATCGTCGACCACGGCTCCACCGCCCCCTGGTCATGGAACCAGGACACCGACATCCACCACCCCACCCCCACCGAGACCGCCGCCGAACTCGATCTCGACCCCGGGCAGTGGTCCGTGCTGCGCGCCGACATGCCCCACCGCCGGGCCACCGGACCCGCCGGTGAGACGGCCACCGTCATCGACAACGTCCTGCTCCTCGGACGGACCCCGACCGACGACCGCCGAACGTCTGTCCGCTGACGGCACGACGATCGCGCGGCAATCACCCGGTGGCCGACCCACGATCGGCCGAGCCGCACCACGACAGCCGGACCGCGTCAGCCACGTCACGTCGACCCCACCCCACCACCTCCGAACGGAGCGACCCGATGCCACAGAACCGAGCGCGGCCGCCCATGCCCCGGCCGAAGGACACCGGCCCCCCGCGCACCGGCGACGACGAGAAAGCCGTCCTGCGGAGCTTCCTCGACTATCTGCGGGACGCGATCGCGGACAAGGTCGCGGGCGTGCCGGAACCGGCCGTGCGCACGGGCGGAGTGCCCTCGGGCACCAGCCTTCTCGGGCTGCTCAAGCACCTGGCGTTCGTCGAACGGTTCTACTTTCTCGGCGAGGACACCGGCCGTTGGAGCGCGACCATGCGGCCGACCGCGGACGACACCGTCGAGAGTGTGCTCGCCGGCTACCGGCGGACCGTCGAGCGGGCGAACGAGGTCATCGACGCCTGCCCGGACCTCGCTCACCCCGCCCCGCGCCCCCCGCACCGGGGAGCGGCCCCTTCGATGCGCTGGGTCCTGGTGCACATGATCGAGGAGACCGGCCGGCACGCCGGGCACGCCGACATCCTCCGCGAACAGATCGACGGAATCACCGGCCGCTGACACCGGCCATCTCGTGGCGCAGGGCCCGCAGAAGTGCGCCTCTCCGTATGCGCGGGCGTACGCCAGGGCTGAGCTGCGCGGCGGTACGCCATCGACCGTGGCGGGGCGCGCGCGGGCGGTCGGGGGTCCCGCGCGCGCCCTGGGCAGGGCGTCCGCCATACGACAGACTCCGACCCCCGCTCGCTCGGGCGGGTGACGGACCGGGAGGGGTCATGAACACTCGGAAGAGTTCTCGCCTGCTTACCGCGCTGGCCTTGGGGGTGGCCGCCGTCGTCACACCGCTGACCGTCGCCGCGACGCCCGCGGCGGCCGCGGTGACCGGCTGCACCAAGGGATACAACAACGCCAACACGGCGTGGGGGCACTGTTCTTCGGGTTCCGGGCACTGGACACTGACGGTCCAGTGCTACTTCTGGGCGGCGCACACGTCGGACGGGAACGGGCCCGGGACCATCTACTCCAGCTGCCCGGCGCAGTCGCACATCACCAACATCATCCTGTCGACCGACCAGTAGCGGCGGCGAGCCCGCGCCCGGCTCCGGGCGCGGGCGACCGGGGGAGGCGGAGGGCGGCGACGGGAAGGCGGAGGCAGAGCCTGGGTGTGCCGCGCCCAGGGGAACCACGTCTCTCCCGCGAACGCTCCCGCCGGGCCAGCATCGGGGCCATGAGCACACAGCAATCGAAAAGCAGTGACTTCACCGAGCAGACCGAGCAGACAGAGCAGGCCGAGCAGGCCGAGCAGACCGAGCGCACTGAACACATCGCGCGCACCGGACCGGTCGACCGGAAGGTCGTCCTCGTCACCGGTGCCAGCAGCGGCATCGGCGCGGCCGTCGCCGCCCGGCTCGTCGCGGAGGGCCATCAGGTCGTGGCCGGTGCGCGCCGTACCGACCGCCTGGACGAGCTGGCCGGGACGACGGCCGAGGCGGCCGCCCGCTCCGGTGGCGGCCTGCGGCCGGTACGGCTGGACGTGACCGACCGCGCCGACGCCGAGGCGTTCGTGCGGGCGGCCCGCGACCGGTACGGCCGCGTCGACGTCCTCGTCGCCAACGCCGGCGTCATGCCCCTGTCGCGTCTCGACTCCCTGCTCGTCGACGAGTGGGACCGGATGATCGACGTGAACATCCGCGGCCTGCTGCACGGCATCGCCGCCACGCTGCCCGTCTTCACCGCGCAGGACTCGGGACACTTCGTCACCATCGCCGGCATCGGCGCCCACCAGGTCGTGCCCACCGGCGCGGTCTACTGCGCCACCAAGTACGCGGCCTGGGCGATCACCGAGGGACTGCGCCAGGAGTCCGCACCCTCGATCCGGGGCACGACCGTCTCGCCCGGTGTGGTCGAGTCCGAACTCGCCGCCACCATCACCGAGCCCGGCGCCGCCGAGGCCATGCGCACCTACCGCGCCCACGCCATCAGCCCCGACGCCGTCGCCGGCGCGGTCTCCTACGCCCTCGCCCAGCCGCGCGACGTCGACGTCAGCGAGATCGTCGTACGCCCCGCCCGGCAGCGCTGACCTGGCCGGACACCGGAGGGAAGGCCGCGGCTCCCCGGTGGCGGCGCGATACCTCAGCCTGACGGGGATCACCCGCCAGGGGTACGGCCACGTACCGCCGGCGTCGGATGCGGCGCGGGGGACCAGGGCCTAGTTTCGAGCGCATGACCACCGGATACCGCAGAGCCGCTGTGGCCACCGCGCTCACCCTGGCACTGTCCGCGCCGCTCCTGGGGGCCGCGCCGCCCGCCTCGGCCGCCGGCCCGCACGAGGCGCCCCAGGTCTCGTACACGAGCCCTTTGGAGCTGCCGCCGCCCACCGGCTCGTACGCGGTCGGCCGCCGCACGCTGCACCTGGTCGACCACAGCCGCACCGACCCATGGATGCCCGCGGCCGGTGCCCGTGAGCTGATGGCGACGGTGTCCTACCCGGCGCGCCCGGCGACCGGCTCACCGGCGGCGTACATGACCGACGAGGAGGCGCGACGGCTCCTGGCGGCCAGGGGGCTCGGCGGCGTGGTGCCCGGCGCGGCGGTCGCCGGGGCGCGTACGCACGCACGGACCGCCGCTCGTCCGGTGCCGGGGCGTTTCCCCCTGGTGCTGCTCTCCCCGGGCTTCTCCATGCCCCGCACCACGCTCACCTCGCTCGCCGATGATCTCGCCAGCCGCGGCTACGTCGTCGCGTCGGTGGACCACGCCTACGAATCCGTCGGCACGGTCTTCTCCGGGGGCCGGATGCTGGAGTGCGTGGCCTGCGAACGGGTCGACACCCGCGAGGAGCAGGCCGCTCTCGTGCGCGGCCGGGCCGAGGACATGTCCTTCGTGATCGACGAGCTGACCGACGGCAGGCGCGTCGGCGCGCTCGCCCGCATGATCGACCCGGACCGGATCGGCATGGGCGGTCACTCGATCGGCGGAGCCACCGCCGCGGTGGTCATGGCCGAGGACCGCCGGGTGCGAGCCGGTGTCGACCTCGACGGTGACTTCTTCGTCGACCCGGCCGCGACGGGACTCGGCGGGCGTCCGTTCATGATGCTCGGCGCCGCCGCCACGCACAGCCCCGGCAGTCCGACGACCGACTGGCCCGCGGCATGGCGTGCCATGACCGGCGCGAAGCGCTGGCTGACCGTGTCCGGCGCCGAGCACTTCTCTTTCACGGACCTGCCCTACCTGGCCGGGCAACTGGGTCTGCCGGACCCCGGCGCGGCGCTGTCCGGCGACCGCGGATGGCGTGTCACCCGCGCCTACGTGGCCGCCTTCTTCGACCGGTTTCTGCGGGGCGTACCGCAGCCGCTCCTCGACGGTCCCACCGCCGCCTACCCGGAGGTCGCGTTCCAGCGGCCGTGACCCTCGCCGCTGGCTGCCCCCGTCTCCGCCCCGCCGTCCTGCCCGCCGCGGCGGGGACGGCACAGCGGGCGGATCGGGGTGCGCGGGAGCGGAGCCGACCGAGGGACCCCAGGCGTCACTCTCACCGAGACGGGTACGCGCGCGGGGGGAACGGGTTGTGAAGGCGACTGCGACGGGATCAGTGCCCATGAGTGAGGACGACATCGCGCCGGGCGAGTGGATCATACGGGCCACGGTGGCCCTGGACGGGGACGGCACGGACATCGCCCAGGCCCGCCACCTGGCCGCCGACTTCCTCACCCGCGTCCACGCCGAGCACGCCCTGCCCGTCTCGCAGCGCGCCGTGGACCTCATCCAGCTGGTGGTCAGCGAGCTGGTCACCAACGCCCGCAAGTACGCGCCCGGCCCCGCACTGCTGGATCTGCGCGTCTCCGGCGACACGGTGGAGGTGATGGTGTGGGACTCCGACCCGGTCCTGCCCGTCGCCCGCGCCGCGGACGCCGACCGGGTCGGCCAGCACGGCCTGGAGATCGTCATGGCCGTCGCCCAGGGCTTCGAGGCGCGGCGCGAACCGGACGGCAAACGCGTCACCGCCCGCATCACCCTGGCCGACACCCCCGGCGCCACCGTCACCCGGTCCCGGTGCGTGTAGCGGCAGGGCGGGCGAGCGGGACGGGGGCCGCCGTCCTCAGAGGGCGCCCTGCTCGTTGACGCGGCGGGCGACATCGCGGAGTTTGATGTTGTGCTGCTGCGAGTAGCGGCGCAGGACGTCGAAGGCCTGCTCCTCGCTCAGTCGGCGGCTGCCCATGAGGATGCCTATGGCTTCGCCGATGGCGTGGCGGGTGGCGAGAGCCAGTTCCATCTGCGCGTGGGTGCGGGCGCTGGAGAAGGCGACCGCGGCGTGCGAGGCCAGCAGCCAGCCGGCCGTCTCACCGGCCTCGGTGAAGGCGCCGGGCCGGCGGGAGTAGACGTTGAGCGCGCCGAGGTCTTCTTCCTCGGTGTAGAGGAGGAAGCCCATCATGCTGCCGAGGCCCAGTTGCCGGGCCTGGGGGACGTAGGCCGGCCAGCGCGGCTGCGCGGCGTTGAAGTCGGCGATCCGGAAGATCCGCTCGCCCCCGCTGCGGTGGGCGGCGTCGAAGCACGGGCCCTCCCGCAGCCGCTCCTGGAGCCGGTCGCTGTCGACGACCAGCTGATCGGTCGGCGCGAGGGTCTCCACGCGCTCACCGTGCAGGATCAGGATGCCGGCGGCGTCGCAGCCCTCCACGAGCGCGGTGGCCGAGCGGGTGATCCGCTCCAGCGTGTCACCCACCGACTCCTGCGCCAGCAGGTCACGCGCCATGGTCGCCAGCTGCCGCGCGAACATCTCCCAGTCCATTGCGTCCTCCGTCCCACCCCGTTCAGGGCAGACTGCTACGACTACCCCGTACCGCCCTGCCGTCACCCCCTCGGCGTCCCATCGGTCCCCCCAGTACCGGTGCCCGCATGTGTCACCCGGCCAGGTTGAGCTGCCAGGAGACGCCGAAGCGGTCGTCCACCCAGCCGAACCCGGCGCTGAATCCGTACGAGCCGAGCGGCATGAGCACGGTGCCCTGCTCGGAGAGGGCGGTGTAGAGGCGGTCCAGCTCGGCCTCGGTGTCGCACTCCACGAACAGCGAGACCGCCGGGGTGAACCCGAAGTCGTGCCGGGGCCAGGACAGCCGCCCCGGCACCCTGCACGCCGCCTCGATCTCCTTCGGCGCGACGGGCGGCGCCCGGCTCGGGAACGTGCGGTCCGCGCAGGTCCGCGCCCCGTACCCGGCCGAGCACGTACGCCACGCCTCGGACGTCGAAGTGACCGGGTCCGGCACGCTGCTGGTGAGTTCGGCGGCCGACCCGGGAGACGACGGGCCGTTCGCCTCGGCGGTCTACGCGGCGGGACGCGTGACCCTCGACCGCTCCGGCACGGTACGGCTGACCGTGTTCGAACACCCCAGGACACTGCGGAAGTCCGCCGGGCACAAGGTCGAGGCCATCGGGTGTGTGCCGGGCTCGTCGCGCGCCGTCCTCGGCACGGACGACGAGAACGCCGGTGGCTCGCTGACCGTCGTGGCCGGGCTCTGCCGGCACTGACGTCCGCCGCCGGCGCCCCGCTCACCGGGCGCGGCCCCGGCCGAGCCGGTACGGCTGGGCCGGGGGCCGCGCTCCCGCGGGCGAGTGCCGTCTGCGGGAAGCCGGTACGGCGCCACATCGTGGTGTGCGCCGCACGCGGCGCCGCGCGGTCCGGTCAGTCGGTGTAGACGGTGTCCGGCGGGGGTGTCCGGCCGGTGAGCAGATACGCGTCGATGGCGTCCCGGGTGTGGCTGACACCGTGGGCGAGGTAACTGGTGTGGCCGTCGCCGTGACGGGTCACCAGCACACTGGTCGACAACTGCCGGTGCAGCCGCCGTGCCCACGGGTACGCCGTCGAGGGATCGTGGTCGGCATTGGTGATCAGGATCGGTGGGGCGTCGCGGGCGCTGACCGGACGCGGCGGGTTGACCACGGGCGCCGGCCAGCCGGCGCACCCGGTCAGGATGGTCCACGACTGGGACGCGCCGCCGAGCCGGGGCGCGGACGCCTGCCCGACCCGCCGCAGCCGCCGCAGGTCGGCCAGGGTCCGGATCGGTGTCGGCCAGTCCAGGCACTCGACCGCGATGCCGCTGCCGTTCATGATGTCGTCGCTCTGCCCGGCGGCGAGCGGGGAGGAGAGCGAGGAGGCGTCACCGGCCGCCGCCTGCCGCAGGGCGAGCGCCGCGTTGTCGCGCACGGCCGGGAACAGCAGCAGGTTCTGCAGGTTGAGCCGGATGTCCTCGCCGGTCACGGTCGCACGGCAGTCGCCCGCCTGGGCGCACTGCGGGGCCGGGATCGGCGTACGGTCCGCTCTGGCCAGCAGGGTGTCGAGGAGATGTCTCACGTCGGTGCCGTGCAGGGCGCAGGAGGTGTCCCGCGCGCACCAGTCGGCGAACCGGTCGAAGGCGTCCTCGTAGGCGTGCGACTCGTCCTTGAACAGGCTCGTCGTCCGCAGCGAGTGGTCGAGCGCGCCGTCCAGCGCCAGCGTCCGGATGTGCTGCGGGAACAGCGCGGCGTACGTGGCGCCGAGCTGCGAACCGTAGGACAGGCCGAGGTAGTTGAGCTTGCCCTGGCCGAGCGCCTGGCGCAGGGCCTCCAGATCGCGTGCGGCGCTCACCGTGTCGACGTGGTCCAGCAGGGACCCGGTGAGCCTGCGGCAGCTCTCGCCCAGTTGCCGGTTGCGCGTGACCAGGCGCTCGAACTCGGCCTCGTTCTTCGGGAACAGCGAGACCCGGCGGTTGAGCAGCGCCGGATCGCAGCGCACCGGGCTGCTGAGCCCGACGCCGCGCGGGTCCAGGCCGATCAGGTCGAAGTGCTCCCGGGTGGCGGCGGAGAACACGCGCGTGCCGAGGGATTCGGCGTACACGATCTGCGTACCGGGACCGCCCGGTCCGCCCGGATCGAAGAACAGGCTGCCGGTCGGGTGCGCGCCGGTCGCCGGGAGGCGGTCCACGGTGACCGTCGTGGTCGGCCCTTCGGGGTGCGCCCAGTCCACCGGCACCTGGATCGAGGCGCATTGGAGGGCTTTCGGCGCGTTGGGGAACGGGCACGCCTTCCAGTCGAGAGCCGCCGTGGAACGGGTGGGTGCGGTCGACGTCGACAGGACTGTGGTGGGCCGGGCGGTGGCCGTCGTCGCCGACGCGGTCGGTGCGGTGAACGCCGCCGTGACGAGCGCCGCCGCTGCGGCGAGTCCGGCAGCCCGAAGCGACCACCTCTGTCGTGGTGGCCGTCCGTCTCGCGCCGGTCTCGGCGCCGCGCCGGTTCTCGCTGCCGCGCCGGTGACGTGTGGTGAAGTCGTCATGCCGGTCACTATGGCGCGGGAGGCGGCGCCAAGTCACTGGAGCACGCCGGAGGTTGAGGGTGACGGACACCTCACCGAGCACCGCCGCACCCACCGTCCGCCCGGCGTCGAGGGGCAGGGCGGCGACCGGCCTTACGCGTGCGTCGCGTCCGGGCCGGCGTGGTCCGCGATCCAGCGGTCGACACGGGTCCACTGGGCGAGCAGCCACTCGCTGCGGGCCTCGTCGCCCGGTGGGACACGGCTCGCGGGCACGCGCCACCAGTGCGCCCGTACGGACTCACGCAGCGGCAGCCGGCTCCAGGCGGTACGCGCCGAGTGGACGGTGTCGAGACCGGTGTGGGCGACGAAGACCACGTCGGCCGTGGGCGCGGCGGCGATCGCGGCGAGGGCGCCGGCGTCCCGTGGCGGCAGGACGTGATGCATCCGTTCCGCCCGCGACGCCCGGCGCCGCAGCCCCCGGCGGCGCAGCGAGGCGATCGCGCGCCGGCGGCGGCGCGGGGTGAAGTTGCCGCCCTCCGGGAAGATCACCAGCGCGTCGCCCGGGCCGAGCCCCGCCGCCAGGTCACCGATCGCGTCCTCGGCCCGGCCGCCGAGGGTCGGGAGGAAGCAGTGCGGGACCCGCCCGACGAGGACGTCGAGAGCGGGGTCGGCGCGCAGGGCCCGCTTCAGGACGGTGTGGGGGCGCAGTCCGGCCTCGCTGAGCAGTGTCTGGAGCAGCAGGAAGGAATCGCCGACCCCCGCATGGCGTACGAACACCAGGACCGGGGCCGTCGCGCGTCCGGTCCCCTCCGGTATCGGCGGCGTCACCTGCACCCGGACCCGGAACATCCGCCCGGCCGCACCTCGCAGCAGCCGCAGCAGCCGCTCCAGCACGTCGAACGCGTCCGAGGCGCGCCGCTCGTCGCCGTCCCGCCCGGCGGGCAGCCGCCGCGCCCACAGACCGGCGGCGGCCAGCAGCCCACCGAGATCCACCAGGAGGTACAGCAGGGCGAAGCCGAGGATCCGCACCGGCCTCCAGAGGCCGCGCGTGGCGAGCGAGACCGGCGTGCACAGGACGCACGCGGCGACGAGCAGCGCGGCCACCACGGGGACGAGGATGAGCAGGAGCGCGGTGGTGGCCGTCCGGCGCACTCCGGTCAGCAGCGCGCCGGCCATTCGCGCGGGGCGGCTCCGGGGCGCGCCCGCAGCGGTCATGGCGCGCCGTCGGATGTGCTGAGGGCGGTGTCGAGGTAGCGGGAGGAGGCCGCGTAGGCGCGCTCGATGCGCTCGGCGGTCCGGCCGAAGCTGCGGTACCGCAGCTGCCGCAGGGTGGCCGTGCCCTCATCGGGGCCCGAGCCGGACGGCAGCACATGGACGGTGACGCCGGGCGGCAGGTCCGCCATGTCACGGGCGAACCGGTGCCGGCGGGCGATCTCGAACGCCACCAGCGCCACCTGCCAGGGCGCCCGGGGCGGAGTGAGGGGGCGCTCGACGCGGCCGACCTGGAGGACGTAGACCTCGGTCGCGCCAAGAGCCACCGCGCGGCCGACGGGGATGCTGTTGACGAGGCCGCCGTCGACGAAGTGCTCGCCGTCGAGCCGGACGGGCGGCAGCAGTCCGGGCACCGCGCAGGAGGCGAGCACGGCGTCCACCAGCGGCCCGTCGGCGAACCAGTGCTCGGCGGCCCGTTCGATGTTCGCCGCGACGCACTGGAACGACAGGGCCAGCTCTTCGATACGAACCACCGGGACGTGGGTGGAGAGCAGCTCGCGCAGGGGCGTGGGGTGGTACAGGTGGGTGCCGCTGCGCATGGCGGTGCCCAGCCGCCCGAGCAGCGAGCCGGAGAACACCCCGGCTCGTCCGAGGCCGGTCCACAGGTCGGCGAGCCGGGCCACCGACGCCCGCGACGGGTCGGCCGCGACGGCGGCGCCGTTGATCGCGCCGACGGAGGTGCCGATGACGAGGTCCGGGTGTACGCCGACGGTGAAGAGCGCCTTGAGCATCCCGACCTCGTAGGCCCCGAGCGCACCGCCGCCGCCCAGCACGAAGGCACGGGTCGGTGGGTGGGCGGGCCGGCTGTCCTCCATGACGGACGGGTGCCCCGGGAACACGCGACCAACCACCGGGACCCCCACTGCCCGGGCCGGACGACGCGACCCACGCTGAACGCGCCTCGGAGTACGAGCCGTTGCTCGCTTGGCCGTGCGCCACGGCCTTACCTCCGGTTATCACCTCTTCGATGTGTTTCTCCTGGCCACGGCCGGTTTGACCGTATTCCGTCTGTAGCGTGGCGGCGACGAAGCACCGTTCCGTCATGTCCGTCATGACCCGACATCGCCGACAGGACCGGCCCGTGTGCCGGCCTTCGCATGAAGGAGAGCCTGTGATCTCGAAGAGCAAGAGGGCCGTGCGTTCCCTTGCCGTGGCACTCGCCGCGGCCGCCGCGTTCACCCTCGGCGTGCCGAGCGGCAACGCCTTCGCCATCGACCACGTCCAGTGTGTCGGCGGGGAGAACTTCCTGAAGATCTGGTCGCACCTCGACGGCCGGCAGAGCGTCGACTGCTACGCGAACGCCGGGAAGACCGACTTCGGCGGGTGGTGGATCGACCGGATCTCCACGGGCAACAACGACCTGATCTACTACGACGCCAACGGCGACTCGGTGAAGATCGAGCGCTGGCACGACATCACCTTCCCGAACCACCCGCCGAGGGTCGTCGCCATCCAGATCCTGTGACGGACTGACTCCCGGTCACGGGGAACAGCCACCCGGCCGCGCCCCGCCCGGGCGTGGCCGGGACACGACCACCTCCCGCGAATGCGGGATCGGCCGGGAGGGGATGCGGCGTTCTCGATGATCTGGAATCCACCGCCGAATTGTCCGGTAGTGGACCGGAATTCACAGTGGCGGGATTGCACCCGAGTGAATTACCGAACTGTTGATCGAATAGTGGGATAAGGTACGTAGTGCCGTCCGTGGCGTCGTCCGTGCCGAAGCTGAATTCCGGGGCCGGTCCAGGGCGGTATGGGTGAGGCCGGGGCGCGGCGCAGGCGCGCGTTCAGGGCGCGCGCCCCAGGGCCGTTGAGCTGCGGCGGCGCCCTCCGCCCCTCGCCAACGTTGTCATTACTCGCACCGGGCCGAACATGTCCGCACGCCCCGCGCCCCATGTAAGCAGACCCACCTGCGGCATGTCCTCAAAATCCGTCATTCCGAAGGCGGAAGGGGGCGGAAGCGCGCCCGGCGACAAAAGTTCCGAAAGACTTCCGCATGCGCCGGTTTGCTGTCAGGGGTTCGGGGCACACGCCGGGGCGGCGATCCGGCCGGGGCATCGAACCAGCCGAAGTTCCCTCGGGGTTGCCGGGGTGTGGCGTCGATACATCGGGTGCATACTCTGCGTTTAACTTCAGGGGGTTGCTTACGGATGACTCACCGTGAAGACTGGCCGAGTTCCGTCGGAGCGAAGGTATCGGGATGCGCTTCATGCGAGCGTGGGGGAGGCGTGACCCGTTACCGCACAGTTCCGTACGCCGGATACGCGGGCGTCATCGCCCGTTCACGAGCCGGGGGGACCCGCGCGGCCGCCGCGCGGGAGGTATCGCTGAGGGGATGTGCCATGCCGGATCGCCGCGCCGCACGACAGTGTCCGAACGGGTGCCGTGGCCGACTGCCGAGCCGCAGTGCGCCGCACCTGACCTGCTGAGGCACGCCCCGCCCCGCCGGCCCGGCGGCTGTTGACCGCCGGACCATGTCCCATGTCCCGTACGCCACGCGAGTCCCCGCTGCGGTGCTCCCGCGATGGCTACGGCGATGGCGATGACCACGGCGAAGCCCTGTCCGAGCCGACCGCCGCGCGCGCACCGCACCGCGCCGCAGGTGGCCGCCGATCCCCGCGTGCCCGGTACCCGTGCCCGCGCACAACCAAGGAGCAAAGGTGATAGGCAACAGAGTGTCGGGCGACCCGTTCGTCCTTGAGGCGTTACCCGACCGCTGGCGGGGACTGCGCGAGGCCGGGCCGATGCGGTTCGACGAGACGCAGGGTGTGTGGCAGGTGTTCGACCACGAGACCGTCGCCACGGTGCTCGGGGACCCGGCCACCTACTCCTCGGACCTCTCCGCCCTGGCTCCCGCCCAGCCCGACTTCGAGGCACTGCGGCAGGGCAACTTCGTCGGCATGGACCCGCCGGAGCACCGCAAGTTCCGTACCCTGGTCAGCCAGGCGTTCACCCCCCGGGTCGTTCAGGGACTCGGGCCCCGTATCGAGGCCGTGTGCGAGCGGCTGCTGGACGCCGTCGCCGACCGCGACCGGTTCGACCTCGTCGACGAGCTGGCGTACCCGCTCCCCATCATCGTCATCGCCGAACTGCTCGGCATCCCGGCCGAGGAGCACCGGCTCTTCCAGGAGTGGGCGAGCGTCCTGTTCGGCGGCGACCAGCTCGGCGAGACACCCGACATGGCCGACCTGGAGCGGGCGCTGGAGTCCATCGCGCCCACCATCCGCGCCATGAACGGCTACATGCTCGACCACATCCGCAGCCGCCGGGCCGATCCGGGCGACGACCTCACCAGCAGGCTCATCGCCGCCGAGGTGGACGGCGTCCGCATGCAGGACCAGGAGATGGTGGGCTTCGTCGCCCTGCTGCTGGTCGCCGGGCACATCACCACCACCGCCCTGCTCGGCAACGCCGTCGTCATGTTCGACCGGCACCCCGGCACGGCCGACGTGCTGCGCGCCGACCCCTCCCGGCTGCCGCAGGCCATCGAGGAGGTGCTGCGCTGGCTGCCCCCCTTCCCCGAACTCGGGCGCCGCGTCGCCCGGCCGGTGGTCCTGCACGGGCAGGAACTGCCCGCCGACAGCCTGCTCATGACACACCTGGGGGCCGCCAACCGGGACCCGGCCCGCTTCGCCGCTCCCGACGAGTTCGACATCGGCCGGCACCCCAACCCGCACCTCACCTTCGGGCAGGGCATCCACTTCTGTTTCGGCGCGCCGCTGGCCCGGCTGGAAGCACGGATCGCCCTCCGGCTGCTGAATGAACGATTCCGCAGTCTGTCGGTGCCCTCCTACGACGACGTCGTCTTCCAGAACCCGGCCGTCATCGTGGGCGTACGCCATCTGCCCGTCGAGGTCAGCAGGACGTAGCGCCGCCGCGCTCGCACCCGCTCACACACCGGCCGGCTCGCCGCCGCTCGCCCGGGCCCGCCGTCTCACCCGCACATGAGACCCAGTCAACGGGAGTCCCCTTCTCATGCCGTACACCGTCCCCACCACCGCGACCGAATCCTGGGCGCCGTCGTCGTTACGCCGGGAGCTGCAGGACCGTCTCGACACACTGACCCGCATGCACCGGGTGCCCGGCGTCCAGCTCGTCCTGGACACCGGTACGGACTTTCTCACCCTGCACACCGGCACGGCCGACACCGCGACCGGCGCTCCGTTCGCCGCCGACACGGCCGTGCCCCTCGGGTCCCTCACCAAGCCCTACACCGCGGCGCTCGTCATGCTCCTCGCCGACGACGGCGACCTCGACCTGGACGAGCCCGCCGCCGGCCACCTCCCCGAGCTGCGGCAGCTGCCGGAGGTGACCGTACGGCAGCTGCTCAGCCACACCGGCGGACTGCCCACCGGACCCGACTCCGACACCGCCGCCGCGACCACCGCGGCCCGCTACCTCGCCGCCGTCTGCACCGCCCGCGACGCGCTGTTCGCCCCCGGCACGGACTTCTCCTACTCCAACGCCGGTTACGTCGCCGCCGGCCGGCTCGTCGAGGAGGTGACCGGCATGCCGTGGCACGAGGCGGTCCGCGCCCTGCTCCTCGCACCCCTCGGCACCCGGCCCGCGTTCATCGGCGAAGCCACGGGCGGCCGCCCGGTCGCCGCCGGCCACGCCGTCAACACCGCGACCGGCCTCGCCCGCCCGGCCCGGCAGAACCTGGCCCCGCTGGAGGCGCCGGCCGGCGCGCTGCTGGCCTCCGCCGAGGACCTCTGCGCGTTCGGCAACGCCCTGATCGGCCGCTCGGACATCCTGCCGCCCGCCGTCGCCAAGGAGATGCGGCGCGGCGAGAACGCCGCCCGCGCCGGCGGACTCGCCGACGGCTGGGGCCCCGGCCTCGCCCTGTACCGGGACGGCGACCGGGTGTGGTGCGGCCACGACGGCAACGCCCAGGGCACCTCCTGCCATCTGCGGGCCGACGCCGAGAGCGGTGTGGTGGTCGCCTTCACCGGCAACGCCGGCGGCGCCACCGCCCTGTGGCGCGACCTCGCCGCCGAGATCGCCGCACTCACCGGCGTACGCGTGCCCGTCGGCGTACGTACGGCCGACGCCGACCGGGGCCGTCCCGTGCCGCTGCCCGAGTGCGTCGGCGCCTACCGCAACGGCACCACTCACTACCGTGTGGCGCCCGGGCCGGATGGCTCGCCCGCCCTGTCCGTGGACGGCGACCTCGCCCTTCCCCTGGTCTGCTACGCCGACCTGACCTGCGATCTCGTCGACCCGGCCAGCGGCCGCCTCGAACCCGGTGGCCGGTTCCACCGCGACCCCGCCACCGGCACGATCGACCGCATACAGATATCCGGGCGCACCGCGCGCCGCACCGACGACGGCTGAGGCGGCGGCGCGACGGCACGGGGCGGCCCGCCCGCGCGGCGCCACGCCTGGTCAGGCACGTCCGGCCTGTCCGGCCCGTCCGGTCCGGCATGCCGGGAGCGAGCAGTCGCCCGCGACGCCACCCGGCTGCGCCGACCAGCTGCCGACCGCGCACCGGCTGCCGCCGACTGGTGCCCGGACGTACCAAGCAGCCACCCGGCGCCCGCACGACGGCGCCCCGGCCGACCGTCGCCCGCCCCCGATCGCTGTGCGCACCACTGCCCGCCCCGATTTCTGTTCGCATCACTGCCCGTCCCCGACCGCAACCCCGTTGTCCGCCCGCCTGTCCCGGCGCCGGCCCGCTCCGCCTAGGCGGGCCCGTGGCCTGCCCGCCTCCGCCCGCGCCGTACCGCCCTGCCCTGCGAAGGACTTCACCCATGACGGACCTGCACGACAAGCCCGCACCGGCGGCCCACGCGCCGCAGGACGGTTCCGCCGCCGGAGCCGCGGAGAGCGCCGCCGCCGTGACGGCCCGGCAGTTCCCGACGCTCGACGAGCTGTTCGCCGTATGGGTGGCCCGGACCCCGGACGCACCGGCCCTCACCGACGGGCGGCGGACCTGGACCTACCGGGAGCTGTCGGCGCGGGCCGACCGGCTCGCCGGCCACCTGCGGCGCCAGGGCGCCGGCCCGGACCGCGTGGTCGCCCTGGTCCTGCCGCGCTCCATGGAGCTGATCGCGGCCGAACTGGCCGTCGCCCGCTCGGGCGCCGCCTTCCTGCCCGTGGACCCCGCCTACCCCGCCGAGCGACGGGCCCTGATGCTCGCCGACGCCGCGCCCGCGGTGACCCTGGACGACCCCCGGCTGACCGCCGGGATCCTGGACCAGGAGCCCCCGCAGGACGAGCCGTCCGCGCCGCGCCCGGCGGAGGCCGGGCCCGACCACGCCGCCTACGTCATCTACACCTCCGGCTCCACCGGTACCCCCAAGGGCGTGACAGTCACCCACCGCGGCATCGGCGGCTTCACCGAGGCCGCCGCCGACCGGTACGCGGTGGGCCCCGGCGACCGGGTGCTCCAGTTCTCCTCGCCCAGCTTCGACGCCTCCGTCCTGGAGCTGTTCATCTCCGTGCTGTCCGGGGCCACGCTGGTCGTCCCGCCCGACGGCCCCTGGCTGGGCGACGAACTCGCCGCCGTGCTGGACCGGCACCGCGTCACGCACGCCCTGATCCCGCCGGCCGCCCTGGCCACCCTGCCCGACCCGGCGGGCGGCACCGGACGCCACCTGCGCACCCTGATCGTGGGCGCCGAGGCCTGCCCGGCCGGACTCGTCGACCGGTGGGCGACCGGCCGCCGCATGATCAACTCCTACGGCCCGACCGAGGCCACCATCGTCGCCACCTGGACCGGACCGCTCACCGCCGGCTCGGGCACCCCCACCATCGGCCAGGAGCTGCCACACACCCGCGTGCACGTGCTGGACGCCGCGATGCGGCCCGTGGCGGACGGCACGGCCGGCGAACTGTTCATCGGCGGTGACGCGGTGGCCCGCGGCTACCTGGGCCGCCCGGGCCTGACCGCCGCCCGCTTCGTCGCCGACCCCTTCGGCCCGCCCGGCGCGCGCATGTACCGCACCGGCGACCGCGCCCGCCGGAACGCCGCCGGGGAGCTGGAGTTCCTCGGCCGGCTCGACCGGCAGATCAAGATCCGCGGCTTCCGTATCGAACCGGGCGAGATCGAGGCCGCGCTGCGCCGCGACGACGACGTCGAAGAGGCCGTGGTCGTGGTCCGCGAGGACGAACCGGGCCGGCCGCGCCTGGTCGGCTACGTCACCCCGGCCGGCCCCGGCCGGAAACCGGACCCGGCGGCCCTGCGCTCGGCCGTGTCCGGCGCGCTCCCCGCCCACCTGGTGCCCTCCGCCGTGGTCGTCCTGGACCGGCTCCCGCTCACCCCGCAGCACAAGATCGACCTGCGGGCCCTGCCCGCACCCGGCCGGACCGCCGGCACCGGTCACGTGCCGCCGCGCACCCCGCGGGAGAAGGCCCTGGCCGCCGTCTGGTCGGAGGTCCTGGGCATCGACGAGGTCGGCGCGAGCGACGACTTCCTCGACCTGGGCGGCGACTCGATCCTCGCCGCCCGCCTCCTGGCCCGGGTCCGCGAGGAACTGGGCGTCCGGCTGACCATGCGGGACATCTTCACCGCGCGGACCATCGCCGCCCTGGCCCCCCTGGCCGGGTCCGTCTCCGCCGTACCGCAGGAACCGGTCCGCCCCGCCCCGCGCGAAGGCGCGCTGCCGCTGTCCAGCGCACAGCGCCGGCTGTGGTTCCTCGACCACCTGAGCGCCGGCGGCGCCGAGTACAACACCGGCGTCTGCCTGCGGCTGCGCGGCGCACTCGACACCGACGCGCTGCGCCGTTCCCTGCGCCGCCTCGCCGCCCGCCACGACTCCCTGCGCACCACCTTCGCCTCGGCCGGCGGACAGGGCGTCCAGCGCACAGCACCCGAACCCGGCCTGCCGCTGCGCAGCGCCGACCTCACCGGCGTACCCGAGGACCGGCGCGCCCAGGCCGCCGAGCAGGCGCTCACCGACGAGCTGAACCACTCCTACGACCTGGCCTCCGGCCCGCTCACCCGGGCGCTGCTGCTGCGCCTCGGCACCGACGAGCACCTGCTGCTGCTCGCCCAGCACCACATCGTCACCGACGGCTGGTCGGTGGGCGTCCTCACCCGCGAACTCGCCGCGCTCTACCACGCGGAGACCACCGGCGCACCCGACGGCCTGGCCGAACCCGCCGTCCAGTACCCGGACTTCGCCGTATGGGAGCAGCGGCAGCGGGCCGCCGGCACCGACGCCGTGGACCTCGCCTACTGGAAGCGGCACCTGTCGGGCCTTCAGCACCTGGAACTGCCCACCGACCGGACCCGGCCGCCGGAGCGCACCACCGCGGGCGCCGCGCACCGCCACCGCCTCTCCGCGGATCTGGTGTCCCGGCTGCGCTGCCTGGCCCAGGGCCGGGGCACCACCCCCTTCACCCTGTACGCCGCGGCCGCCGCCCTGCTGTTCTCCCGCTACTCCGGCCAGCGCGACGTGGCGTTCGGCACCGTCACCAACGGCCGCGACCGCCGCGAACTGGAGGACGTGACCGGCTTCTTCGCCAACACCGTGGTGCTGCGCGGCGACGTGGACGAGAAGACGACCGTGGACCGCTTCGTGGAGAGCATGCGCGCCACGGTGCTGGACGCCTTCGCCCACGACGCGGTGCCCTTCGACCGGGTCGTGGAGGAACTGGCCCCGCCCCGCGACCCCAGCCGCACCCCGCTGGTGCAGGCCCTGGTCGTGCAGCAGACCGCGCCCGTGCTGCCGCCGCGCTCCGGCGGCGTGCGCTTCGAGGACCATCCGCTGCCCCGCCCCGCCGCCCGCTTCGACCTCGTCCTGGAGTTCGCCCCGGAGGCCGGCGCCGACGGCGGCTGCGCGCTCACCGTCGAGTACAACACCGACCTGTTCGACGCCGCGACCGTCGCCCGGCTGACCCGGCATCTGCACCGGCTCCTGGAGGGCATGGCGGACGGGCCCGGCCGCACCCTGGCCGAGCTGCCCATGCTCGCCGACGACGAGCAGCGCACCCTCGTGGAGGCCTGGAACCCGCCCGCGTGCCCGTCCCGCGACACCGGCGGCGCCACGCTGCCCGCGCTGTTCCGGGCCCAGGCGGCCCGCACCCCCGACCGGACCGCCGTCACCTGCGGCCCGGACCGCCTGGACTACGCCGAGGTCGACCGGCGCTCCGACCACCTGGCCCGGCTGTTCGCCGCGAAGGGAGCGGGCCCCGAGGCCCTGGTCGCGCTCTGCCTGCCCCGCACCGCGGACCTGATACCCGTCCTGTGGGCGGTCCTCAAGTCCGGCGCCGGCTACCTGCCCGTCGACCCCGCCTACCCGGCCGACCGCGTCCGCTTCATGCTCGCCGACGCCCGGCCCGCCCTGGTCGTCGCCACCCGCGAGACCGCGCACGCCCTGCCCGAGGACTGCGCGCCCCTCCTGCTGGAGGACTGCGCCCAGGACACGGAGACCGAGGACGACCGTCCGGCCGCCGGACCGCCCGCCGCCGGCCCGCTACGGCCCCCGCTCCCGGACCATCCCGCCTACGTCATCTACACCTCCGGCTCCACCGGCCGCCCCAAGGGCGTCGTCATCACCCACCGCAGCGTGGCCGAGCTGGCCGCCTGGACGCGCGAGCGGTTCGCCGCCGACCGGCTGGCCCACGTCATCGCCTCCACCTCCCTCAACTTCGACGTCTCGGTCTTCGAGCTGCTGTGCCCCCTGCTGGCCGGCGGCACGGTCGAGATCGTCACCGACCTGACGGCGCTCGCCGACGCGCCCGACGCCCGCCGCGCCGGACTGCTCAGCGGCGTGCCGTCCGTGGTCTCCCGCCTGGTCGCGGGCGGGACGACACCGGTCACCGCGGACACCGTCGTCCTCGCCGGGGAGGCCCTGTCGGCCCAGACGGCGCACGAGGTGCGCGCCGCCATGCCCGGCTGCGAGATCGCCAACATCTACGGCCCCACCGAGGCCACCGTGTACGCCACGGCCTGGTTCGGCGGGCAGCGGCTGCCCGACCAGGCCCCGCCCATCGGCCGGGCGGTGGCCCGCACCCGCGCCTACGTCCTGGACCGCTCGCTGCGCCCGCAGCCGGCCGGGGTCACCGGCGAGCTGTACCTCGGCGGCCCCGGACTGGCCCGCGGCTACCTCGGCCGCCCCGGACTGACCGCCGCCCGCTTCCTCGCCGACCCGTTCGGCGCGCCGGGGGAGCGCATGTACCGCACCGGCGACCTGGTGCGCCGGCGCGCCGACGGCGAGCTGGAGTACGTCGGCCGGACCGACCAGCAGGTCAAGGTGCGCGGCTTCCGCATCGAACTGGGCGAGATCGAGGAGGCGCTGCGCGGCTGCGCGGGCGTGGCCGAGGCCGCCGCCACCGCCGCCGACGACCGGCGCCGCCTGGTCGGCTACGTCGTCCCGGCACCGGGGGAGCGCGTCGAACCCGAGGCCGTACGCCGTGAACTGGGCCGTACGCTGCCGGACTACATGGTCCCGCCGACCGTCGTCGTGCTGGACGCGCTGCCGCTCAACCCCAACGGCAAGCTGGACCGGGGCCGGCTGCCCGACCCGGGACCCGCCGTGCGCGCCGTACGGCACGTCGCCCCGCGCACGCCCACCGAGCGCGCCCTCGCCGCGATCTGGGCGGACGTGCTGAACGTGGAACGGGTCGGCGTCGACGACAACTTCTTCG
Organism: Streptomyces sp. NPDC047017; assembly: GCF_040644175.1. NCBI lineage: Bacteria > Bacillati > Actinomycetota > Actinomycetes > Kitasatosporales > Streptomycetaceae > Streptomyces > Streptomyces sp. NPDC047017. The sequence goes on from NZ_JBEYVW010000003.1 coordinate 403,156, forward strand.
AACTCGGCGGCGACTCCATCGTCAGCATCCAGGTCGTCGCCCGCGCCCGCACCGAGGGCCTGCCGATCACCTCCCGCGACGTCTACCGGCACCAGACCGTCGCCGCGCTCGCCCGCTGCGCCGACGCCGCGACACCCGTACGGGCCGCCGCCCCCGCCCCGGAGGCCGCCACGGGCACCGCACCCCTGACGCCCATCCAGCACTGGCTGTTCGAGGCCCTGGGCGACCGGGCCGGCCACTACGCGCAGGCGCTGACCCTCCAGCTCCCCGACGACCTGGACGAGGCGGCGCTGGAGGACGCGCTGAACGACCTGATCGCCCACCACGACGCCCTGCGCTCCCGCTTCGCCCCGGACGGCGACGCCGCGGCCGGGAGCACCGCCGGGCTCCGCTGGCACATCGACGAGCAGGCGCCCCGCCTCCCCCTGGCCCGCCACACCGGCCCCGAGACCGACACCCCGCACTTCGGGCCGTTCGACGTCGCCGCCGGGCCGCTGCTGCGGGCCGTGCTGCACGAGCGCGGCCCCGGCCGGGGCCGCGCCCTGCACCTGGCCGTGCACCATCTGGTGGTCGACGGCGTCTCCTGGAGGCTCCTCCTGGAGGACCTCGACCGCGCCTACCGGGCCCGGCGGGCCGGCCAGGACGGCACGGCGGCGCTGCCCGCCAAGTCCTCGCCGCTGCGGCAGTGGGCCCGCCGCCTGGACGCCCACGCCGCCGCGGGCGGCTTCGCCGGCGAGACGGCGTACTGGGCCGAGGCCGTCGCCGGCGCCCGGGCCGCGCTCCCGGCCGACCTCGCGGGCGCCGACACCTACGCCTCGGCCCGCGCGGTCACCGTACGCCTGACCCCCGAGGACACCGCCGCCCTGCTGCGCACCCTGCCGGACACCTACCGCACCCAGGCCAACGACGTGCTCCTGAGCGCGCTGGGCCGGGCGCTGTGCGCCTGGAGCGGACACGACCGGGTGCTCGTCGACGTGGAGGGGCACGGCCGCGAGGAACTCTTCCCCGACCTGGACATCAGTCGCACCCTCGGCTGGTTCACCACCCGCCACCCCCTCGCCCTCGCCGTGCCCGAGGACGCCGGCTGGGACGCCGTGCTCAAGCAGGTCAAGGAGCAGCTGCGGGCCGTACCCCGGCACGGCATCGGCCACGACGTCCTGCGCCGCCTGGCCGGACCCGGCGCGCCGCCCGCACCCGCCGCGCAGATCAGCTTCAACTACCTGGGCCGGATGGGCCTCGCGGACACCGCCGACGGCCTGTACCGGTCGGTGCTGCGCCCGCTGGAGCTGGACGCCGACCAGGACGCCCCCCGCCCGCACCCCCTGGAGGTCGTCGGCCGACTGGACGGCGACGCGCTGGAGTTCACCTGGTTCTACTCCGGCCGGATACACCGGCAGGACACCGTCGAGGCACTGGCGCGGCGCTACGCCGACGCGCTCGCCGACCTGGCCCGCCACGCCGCCCGCCCCGGAGCCGCCGGACGCACCCCGTCCGACTTCCCGCTGGCCCGGCTCGACCAGGCCGCGGTGGACCGCGTCACCGGCGACGACCCGGCCGCCGTACAGGACGTCCTGCCGCTGACACCGACCCAGAGCGGCATGCTCTTCCACGGCCTGTCCGAGGACGACCGCGGCGTCTACCTCCAGCAGCTCACCTTCGTCCTGGACGGCGTACCCGAACCGCGGGCCCTCGCCGACGCCTGGCAGCACGTGACCGACCGCACCGACGTGCTGCGCGGCCGCGCCCTCTGGCAGGACGTGCCCGAACCGCTGCTGGTCGTCCAGCGCCACGCGGCCGTGCCGGTCACCCACCTGGACTGGCGCGCCCTGCCGCCCGAGGAGCGCGGCGACCGGCTGCGGGAGCTGCTGGCCCGCGACCGCGAGGACGGCGTCGACCTGACCCGCGCCCCGCTCCAGCGGCTCGTGCTCGCCCGCCTCTCCGACACCGAAGTACGCGTGGTGTGGACCTTCCACCACCTGCTCCTGGACGGCTGGAGCCTGTTCCAGGTGCTGTCCGACGTGTTCGCCCACCACGCCGGGACCGCCCCGGACGCCCTGCCCGAGCGGCCCCCCTACCGGGACTACGTCGCCTGGCTGCGCGAACGCGACACCGGCGAGGCGGAGACGCACTGGCGGCGCCGCCTGTCCGGGCTCACCGAACCCACCGCGCTGCCCTACGACCGCGAGCCGCGCGAGAGCCACCGCGCCGAGTCCACCCGGGAGGTGCGCGTCACGCTGCCCGCGGACGCCACCCGGGCCCTGGAGAACCTCGCCCGGACCTCCGGCCTCACCCTCAACACCCTCGTCCAGGGCGCCTGGGCGGTGCTGCTGGCCCGCCAGTCCGGACGCCAGGAGGTCGTCTTCGGCACCACCGTCTCCGGCCGGCCGCCCGAGCTGCCCGGCGCCGACGCCATGACCGGCCTGTTCATCACCACCCTGCCCACCCGCGTCGCCGTCCCCGCCGAGGGCACCCTGCTGGACTGGCTGCGCCTGCTCCAGCGCGACCAGATCGAGGACCGCCGCTTCGACCACCTGCCCCCGACCCGCATCCGCACCTTCACGGACCTGCCCGAGCGGGCCAACCTGTTCGACTCCATCGTCGTCTTCGAGAACTACCCGGTGGACGACGGCCTCGCCGCCGCCCACGGACTGCGCCTGAGCGAACTGGAGGGCGTGGAGACCACCAACTACCCGCTGAGCCTGGTCGCCTACCCGGGCACCGGACTGACCCTGCGCCTCGGCTACGACCCGCGGCTGTTCGACGCCGCCACCGTGCGGCGGACCGCCGAGTACCTCTCCGTGCTGCTGTCGGGCATGCCGGACGCCGCCGCGCTCGCCCCCGCCCGGCTGCCGCTGCTCACCGCCGAGCGCCGCACCCAGGTGCTGCGCGAGTGGAACGACACCGCCACCGAGCTGCCCGAGGCCACCGTCGCCGACCTGTTCGCCGCCCAGGTCCGGCGCACCCCCGACGCCGTCGCCCTGGAAGCCGGGGACGAACGCCTCACCTATCGCGAACTCGACGAGCGGGCCGCCGCGGCCGCCGGCCGGCTGGCCGCGCTCGGGGTCCGCGCCGAGCGCCCGGTCGGCGTCCTGATGGACCGCTCCGCCCACCTGATCGTCGCCCAGCTCGCCCTGGTGCGCACCGGCGGCGTGTGCGTCCCGCTGGACGGCCGCGCCCCCGCCGACCGGCTGCGCCGCATGCTGGCCGAGACGGGAGCGGAACTGCTGCTCACCGACGCCGCCTGGGAGCGGACGGCGCACGAGGTGCTGCCCGGCGGCACCGTGCTGCGGGCCGACGCCACGGCGACGGCTGCCGAGGTCCCGGCGGCGCCTGCGCCTGCTGATGCTTCGGCGACGCCTGCCGACGTCCCGGCGCCTGCGCCTGCCGGCATCCCGGCGACGCCTGCCGACGTCCCGGCCACGCCTGCCGGCATCCCGGCCATGCCCGCCGCCGGAGTGGCCGGGGCGGCCGTCTTCCCCGTGCACCCCGACAACGTCCAGTACCTGATGTTCACCTCCGGCTCCACCGGCGTCCCCAAGGGCGTGGCGGTGCGTCAGCGGGACGTGGCCGCGCTCGCCCTGGACCGCGCCTTCGCCGGCCACGACCGGGTCCTCGTGCACTCCCCGCACGCCTTCGACGCCGCCACCTACGAGGTGTGGGTGCCGCTGCTGCGCGGCGGCACCGCCGTCCTCGCCCCGCCGGCCGACCTCGACGCGGCGGCGGTCCGGCACGCCGTGCGCGAGCAGGGGGTCGGCCATCTGTGGCTGACCGCGGGCCTGTTCCGCCTCCTCGCCCAGGAGGACCCCACCTGCCTGCGCGGCGCCCGCCAGGTGTGGACCGGCGGCGAGGCCGTGCCCGGCGCGGCCGTCCGCCGTGTCCTGGACGCCTGCCCCGGCCTGACCGTGGTGGACGGCTACGGCCCCACCGAGACCACCACGTTCGCCACCCGCCGCGCCTTCCGCGCCGGGGACCCGCTGCCCGCCGTCCTGCCCATCGGCCGCCCCCTGGACAACACCCGCGTCCACGTCCTGGACGGCGCCCTCCAGCCGCAGCCCCCGGGCATCCCCGGCGAGCTGTACATCGCGGGCGCCGGACTGGCCCGGGGCTACGCCGGCCGCCCCGGCGCGACCGCCGCCCGCTACGTCGCCGACCCGTTCGGCCCGCCCGGTACGCGGATGTACCGCACCGGCGACATCGTGCGCTGGAGCGCCGACGGAGAACTCCAGTTCGTCGGCCGGGCCGACGACCAGATCAAGATCCGCGGCTTCCGCGTCGAACCCGCCGAGATCGAGGCGCGGATCACCGCGCACCCGGACATCGCCGAAGCCGTCGTCTCCCTCTACCAGGACGGCGGGCGCAAGCGGCTGGCCGCGCACGTCGTCCCCGCCGACGGAGCGACCGCGCCGGCCGCCGCGCGACTGCGCGCCCACCTCGCGGACGGCCTGCCGGACTACATGCTGCCCGCCGCGTTCGTCACCGTGCCCGAACTGCCGCTGACCGCCAACGGCAAGGTCGACCGGCGGCGCCTGCCCGCCCCCGACTGGTCGGCCGGCGCCGAGGGCGCCTACCGGGCCCCGCGCGGCGAGGCCGAGCACCTCCTCGCCGGCATCTGGGCCGATCTGCTCGGCGTGGAACGCGTCGGCGCCGACGACAACTTCTTCATGCTCGGCGGCGACTCCATCCTCAGCATCCAGGTCGTCTCCCGCGCCCGGGCCGCGGGCCTGGCCCTCACCCCGCGCGACCTGTTCCGGCACCCCACGGTGGCCGAACTGGCCGCCGTCACCGGCACCACCGCCCACATCGCCGGCACCGGACCGGTCAGCGGCGAGGCCCCGCTGACCCCGATCCAGCACTGGTTCCTCGACCCGCGCCCCGCCCAAGCGGAGTTCTTCAACCAGTCCGTCGTCGTCGAAGCCCCCGCCCCGATCGACCCGGACGCCCTGCGCCACGCCCTGACCGCCCTGTGGGAGCACCACGACGCACTGCGGTCCCGGTTCGTCCTCGACGGCGGCAGCGAAGGCGGCGGCGACAGCCAAGGCGGCGGCGACCACGGGGACGGCGTCTGGCGGCAGTACATCGCCCCCGCCGGCGCCCCCGCCCCCGGCCTCCTGGAGATCTGCCCGCTCGACCCGCACAGCGACCCGCGGGCCGCCGGGCAGGCCGAGGCCGACCTCACGGCGGCCGCGCACGCCGGATTCCGCCTGGCGAGCGGGCCGCTGTTCACCGCCCGCCTGTTCACCGCCGCAGGCACCCGCCCCGACCGGCTGCTCCTCGCGGTGCACCACCTGGCCGTGGACGGCGTCTCCTGGCGCGTCCTGCTGGAGGACCTGGAGACCGCGTACCGGCAGGCGGTGGCGGGCGAACCCGTACGGCTGCCCGCCCGCACCACCTCCGCCAAGGAGTGGGCCGAGCGGCTGCGCGCCCGCGCCGGTGACTTCGCCGCCCACCTCGGCCACTGGGAGGACACCGCCCGGCACTGCGCCGCACCGCTGCCCGTGGACGGCGACGGCGGCAACACCACGGCCGACGTCCACGAGGTGACCGTACGCCTGGACCGCGCCCGCACCGCCGACCTCCTGCGCAAGGTCCCCGGCGTCTACCGCACCCGCGTCGACGACGTCCTGCTCACCGCGCTCGGCCGGGTGCTGTCCGAGTGGACCGGCCGCGACACCGTCGCCGTCGGCCTGGAAGGGCACGGCCGCGAGGACCAGCTGTTCGAGGACATCGACCTGTCCCGCACGGTCGGCTGGTTCACCTCGCTCTACCCCGTCGCCCTGCGTGTCCCCGCCGACGACTGGGGCACCGCCCTGAAATCGGTCAAGGAACAGCTGCGCGCCGTACCCGAACGCGGCCTCGGCCACGGCGTCCTGCGCCACCTCGCCCGCGACGCACGCCTGACCGGCGCGCCCGCGCCCGCCGTCAGCTTCAACTACCTGGGCCGCTTCGACTGGACGGCGAAGGACGCCGCCCTGGTCGGCGCGGTGCCCGGCGGCCTCGGCGGCGCGGAGGCGCCCGGCACCGAACGCGCCCACCTGCTGGACGTGGTGGCCCGCGTCGAGGACGACCGGCTGGAGATCAGCTGGTACCACAGCAGCGGACGGCACCACGAGCGGACCGTCACCCGGCTCGCCGAGCACATGCTGCGCGCGATCGAGGACATCGTCGCCCACTGCGCCCGCCCCGACGCGGGCGGCCGCACCCCCTCGGACTTCCCGCTGGCCCGCCTGGACCAGGCGGCGGTGGACCGCGTCTGCGGGGACGGGCGGGACGTCGCCGACCTCTACCCGCTCACGCCGATGCAGGCGGGCATGCTCTTCCACAGCCTGCTCGACCCCGACGGCCGCACCTACGTCAACCAGGTGCAACTGGTGCTGCACGGCGTCACCGACCCGCGGCTGCTCGCCGAGGCGTGGCAGCGCACCGCCGACGCCAACCCGGCCCTGCGCACCCGCCTGGTGTGGCAGGACACCCCCGAACCGCTCCAGGCCGTCCAGCACCGGGCCACCGTGCCCGTCACCCACCACGACTGGAGCGCGCACCCCGCCGACCGCCGCGCCGACGACCTGGAACGGCTGCTCGCCGAGGACCGGCAGGCCGGCGTGGACCTGGCCGCGGCGCCCCTGATGCGGCTCACCCTGATCCGGCTGGCCGCCGACCGGGTACGGATGGTGTGGACGTTCCACCACGTCCTGCTCGACGGCTGGAGCGCGGCCCAGGTCTTCGACGAGGTCTGCGAACGCTACGCCGCCCTCGCCGCCGGACGGCCCCCCGAGACCCCCGACCGCAGGCCCTTCGCCGCGTACCTGCGCTGGCTGACCGCGCAGGACACCGACCGGGCCGAACAGTACTGGCGCCGCACCCTCGCCGGTTTCGCCGCCCCCACCGAGCTGCCCCGCGACCGGCGGCCCACCGGCGCCCACCACGACTCCTCCTCGGGCACGGTCCGGGTCACCCTGGACGCCGGGATCTCGGCGCGGCTGCGGGAGACGGCCCAGCAGGCGGGCCTGACCGTGAACACCGTCCTCCAGGGCGCCTGGGCGCTGCTGCTGTCCCGCTACGGCGGCGGGGACGACGTGGTGTTCGGCACCACCGTCTCCGGGCGGCCCGCCGAACTGCCCGGCGTCACCTCGATGGTGGGCCTGTTCATCAACACGCTGCCCACCCGGGCCCGCGTCGACGGCCGCCGGCCGCTCCTCGAGTGGCTGCGCGAACTCCAGGCCGCGCAGTCCGAGGCGCGCCGCCACGACTTCGTGTCGCTGGCCCAGTTGCAGACATGGAGCGAGCTACCCGGCGGCACCGGCCTGTTCGACTCCATCGTGGTCTTCGAGAACTACCCCTTCGACGAGAACGCGCTGGCCCGGCACGGCCTGGCCATGGAGCAGGAACGCGACCTGGAGCCGACCAGCTACGCGCTCAGCGTGGTCGTCGCACCCGGCCACGAGCTGTCCGTGAACCTCGACTACGACCCCGCCGCCTTCGACGCCACCACCGTCGAAGGGCTCGGCGAGAGCCTGCGCACCCTGCTGACCGCGATGGCCGCCGACCCCGACCGCCGCCTGGCCGACCTGCCGCTCCTGGACGCCGACCGCGGCCACGACCTCCTCGCCCGGTTCGGCGGCACGCCCGTGTCCATGCCGCGAGGCACCCTGCCCGAGGCGTTCGCACGGCAGGTCTCCCGCACCCCCGACGCCCTCGCCGTCCGCGCCGGCGACCGGCTCCTCACCTACCGCGAACTCGACGAGCGCTCCAACCGGCTGGCCCGCCGGCTCATCGCCGCCGGCGCGGGCCCCGAGCGGTTCGTCGCCCTGTGCCTGCCCCGTACCGCGGACCTCGTGGTCGCGCTGCTCGCCGTCCTCAAGAGCGGCGCCGCCTACCTGCCGGTGGACCCGCAGTACCCGGCCGAGCGCGTCGCCTTCCTCTTCGAGGACGTACGGCCCGACGCGGTGATCACCAGCACGGCGACCGCCGGACGCCTCCCCGAGGGCACCTACGCCCGGCTCCTGCTGGACGAGCCGGCACCCGACGCCGAACCGGCCGCGTCCACCACGGAAGAAGCGGAAGCCGGGTCCACCGCCGAAGAAGCAGAGGCCCTGTCCGCCGCGCCCGTCGGGGACGCCGACCGGCGCACCCCCCTCCTCCCCGGCCACCCCGCCTACGTCATCCACACCTCCGGCTCCACCGGCCGCCCCAAGGGCGTCGTCGTCGCCCACGCCTCGGTGCTGGCGCTGACCGACTGGGCCGCGGCGGAGTTCACCGGCCGGGGCCTGGCGCACGTGGTGGCGTCCACCTCGCTCAACTTCGACGTGTCCGTCTTCGAGATCTTCTCGCCGCTGCTGTCCGGCGGCTGCGTGGAGGTGGTGCGCGACCTGCTCGCCCTGGCCGAGCGTCCCGGGCCCTGGCGTGCCGGGCTGATCAGCGCGGTCCCCTCCGCCCTGGACCGGCTGCTCGCCGAGGGCGCCGTCCAGGTCACCGCGGACACGGTGGTGCTGGCGGGGGAGGGGCTGCCCGCCCGCACCGTCCGCCGGGTGCGGGAGGCGATCCCCGGCGCCCAGGTGCGCAACATCTACGGCCCCACCGAGGCCACCGTCTACGCCACCGCGTTCACCTGCGACCCCGCCGACCCCGACCGTGACCCGCCGATCGGCCGGCCGCTCGGCGGGGCCCGCGCCTACGTGCTGGACGAGCGGCTGCGCCCGGTGCCGGCGGGCGCCCCCGGCGAGCTGTTCCTCGCAGGTACCGGCGTGGCCCGCGGCTATCTGCGCCGCCCCGGCCTGACCGCCGCCCGGCTGCTGCCCGACCCGTACGGCCCGCCCGGCAGCCGCATGTACCGCACCGGCGACCTCGTCCGCTGGAGCGCGGACGGCGACCTCGTCTACCTCGGCCGCGGCGACGACCAGGTCAAGGTGCGCGGTTTCCGCATCGAACTCGGGGAAGTGGAAGCGGCGCTGGCCCGCCACCCGGCGGTCGCCCAGGCGGCGGCCCGGGTCGTCGAGCAGGACGGCCACCGCCGCCTGGTCGGCTACGCCGTGCCGCGCGACACCGCGCTCCCGGACCCGGCCGAACTGCGCGCCTTCCTCGGCCGCAGCCTGCCCGACCACCTCGTGCCCGCCCTCGTAATGCCGCTGGAGCGGCTGCCGCTGGGCGCCACCGGCAAGCTCGACCGCAGGGCACTGCCCGACCCGCGGTGGGCGGCCGCCGCCCAGGGCACCCGGCGCGCACCGGGCACCGAGGCGGAGAAGGCCCTCGCCGCCATCTGGTCCGACGTCCTCGGCGTGCCCGAGGTCGGCGCCGACGACAACTACTTCGCGCTCGGCGGCGACTCCATCCTGGGCATCCAGATCGTCTCCGCCGCCCGCCGGGCCGGCCTCGCCCTCACCCCGCGCCACCTGTTCACCCACCAGAGCCTCGCCGAACTCGCCGCGGCCGCCGAGCGGGTGCCGACCGCCACGGCCACCGCGGAACAGGGCCTGGTGGTCGGCGACGCCCCGCTCACCCCCGTACAGCACTGGCTGCTCGACACCCTCCCCGGCGATCCCGCCCACTTCGCCCAGGCCGTCTCCTACGAGCTGGCGCACGACCCGGACGAGTCCCTGCTGCGCGGCGCCCTGGCCGCCCTGCTGGAGCACCACGACGCCCTGCGGCTGCGTTTCGCGCCGGACGGCGACGGGCGGTGGCGCCAGCACGCCGACGCGCCCGGCGCGGCCCCGCACCTGGAGATACACCACACCGCCCCGGCCCCGGAGACGGCCGAGTCCCTCGCCGCCGGGTTCGACCTGGGCGCCGGACCGCTGCTGCGGGCCGCGCTGTGCCGGCCCGGGGACGGCGGGCGGCCGGTGCTGCTGCTGGCGGCGCACCACCTCGTCGTGGACGCGGTGTCCTGGCGGATCCTTCTGGAGGACCTGGAGACCGCCTACCGCGCCCTGGCCGCCGGTGAACGCCCCGGCCTGGGCGCCAAGAGCACCTCCTTCCCGGCCTGGGCCCGGCGGCTGGCCGCGCACACCGCATCCGGCGGCTTCGACGCCGAACTCGCCCACTGGCGCGGCCTCGACGCCGACACCTCCCTGCCCACCGACCGCGCCGGCCGCAACACCGCCGCCCAGGAACGCGGCGTCACGGCCGGCCTCGACGAGGACGACACCCGCCGGCTGCTCCAGGACGTGCCGCGGGTGTACCGCACCCGGATCAACGACGTCCTGCTGTGCGCGCTGGGCCGCGTCCTGGCCCGCTGGACCGGCCGGGACCGGGTCGCGGTGACGCTGGAGGGGCACGGCCGCGAGGAGCTGTTCGACGACGTCGATCTCGCCCGTACCGTCGGCTGGTTCACCACCTTGTACCCGGTCGCCCTGGACGTGCCCCGCGCCGCGGACACGGGCACCGCCCTGAAGGCCGTCAAGGAGAGCCTGCGGGCCGTCCCGCGCGGCGGCCTCGGGTACGGCGCCCTGCGCTTCCTGCGCCCGGAGGCCGCCGCGGACCTGCCCGGACTGCCGCAGGTCTGCTTCAACTACCTGGGCCAGCAGGACGCCGGGACGGCACCGGGCGGCCTGCTGCACGCCCCTTACGGCGACGGCCTCACCGGCGGCATGGACCGCTCGGCGGACCGGCCCCACCTGCTGGACGTGCTCGGCCGGGTCAGCGGCGGCCGGCTGGAGTTCACCTGGTCCTACTCCGACGAGCTGCACCACCGCGAGACCGTCACCCGCCTCGCCGGGGAACTGGCCGCCGAACTGCGCGCCGTCGTCCGCCACTGCGCCGAACCCGGCGCCGGCGGCCGCACCCCCTCCGACTACCCGCTGGCCCCCCTCGACCAGGCCGCCGTCGACCGGCTCGTCGGCACCGGAGCCGGCGTCGCCGACGTCTACCCGCTCACGCCCACCCAGGCGGGCATGGTCCTGCACGGCCTGGACGACGCCGAACACGGCCTGTACGTCGAGCAGATCACCTTCGTGGCGGACGGCGCCCGCGACCCGCGCACCCTGGCCGACGCCTGGCGGCACGTCGTGGAGCGCACCCCCGTGCTGCGCACCTCCGTGGCCCTGCGCGACGTGCCCGTGCCCCTCCAGATCGTGCACCGGCACGTCACCCTGCCGGTCACCGAACACGACTGGAGCGCCCTGCCCGAGGAGCGGCGCACCGCGGAACTGGAACGGCTGCTCGCCGACGAGCGCGCCCGCGGCCTCGCCCTGGACCGGGCGCCGCTGCTGCGCGTCGCCCTGGTCCGGCTCGGTCCTGACGCGGTCCGGGTGGTGTGGACCTTCCACCACGTCCTGCTGGACGGCTGGAGCGTCTTCCACGTCCTGTCCGACGTCATGGCCGCGCACGCGGCCCTGGCCCGGGGCGAGCGGCCCCGGCTGCCCGAGCGCAGGCCGTTCGCGGACTACGCCGCCTGGCTGGCCGGGCGCGACACCACCCGCGCCCGCGAGCACTGGAGCGGCGTCCTCGCGGACCTCGCCGCCCCGACCCCGCTGCCGTACGACCGCAGGCCCGCCCCCGGGCACACCGCCCGCTCCGGCACCTGGCTCTCGCACCGGCTCGGCACCGAGGAGACCGGTCGGCTCCAGGAGTTCGCCCGGCGCCACCGGCTGACCCTCAACACCGTGGTGCAGGGCGCCTGGGCGCTGCTGCTGGCGCGCTGGAGCGGGCAGGACGAGGTGTGCTTCGGCGCCACCGTCTCCGGGCGGCCCGCCGACCTGCCCGGCGCCGACACCGTCACCGGCCTGTTCATCACCACCCTGCCCACCCGGATCGCGGTCGACGGCTCCGCCGGCTGCGGGGCCTGGCTGCGTACCGTGCAGGAGGCCCGCGCCGAGGACCGCCGCCACGACCACATGCCGCTGGGCGAGCTGCACGGCCTGACGCAACTGCCGCCCGGCACCGAGATGTTCGACTCCCTGGTGGTGTTCGAGAACTATCCGGTGGGCGACGCCACCGCGGGCGCCCACGGCCTCACCGTGCGGGACCTGGACGCCCGCGAGGCCACCAACTACCCGCTCACCGTGGTCGTCTCGCCCGGCGACCGGCTGGCCGTCGAACTCGGCTACGACGAGCGGTGCTTCGACGCCGCCACCGCCGACTCGCTGGCGGAGCAGCTCCTCCACGCCCTGCGGGCCCTGGCCGACGGCGAGGACACCGCCCGCCTCGACGACCTGGACGTGCTGCCCCCCGCCCTGCGCGCCCGCCTGCTGCGTACCACGGCCCGCCCGGCCCTCGACCCGCCGGCCCCCGCCCCGCTGCCCGCCCTCGTCGAGGCCGCCGCCGACCGCACTCCGCACGCGCCCGCGCTGGCCGAGCCCGGACGGCTGCTGACCTTCGCCGAGACCGACGCCCTCGCCGACCGGCTCGCCCACCGGCTCATCGCCCGCGGCGCGGGCCCCGGCGACCTCGTCGCGCTCCTCCTGCCGCGCTCGGCGGACATGGTGCTGGCCCAGCTCGCCGTGACCAAGGCGGGCGCCGCGTTCCTGCCCGTCGACCCCGGCTACCCGGAGGAGCGGATCGCGCTGATGCTGCGCGACGCGGCACCCGCCCTCACCCTGGACGCCAAGGAGGTCGCGGACCTGCTCGCCGCCCCCGAGGACCAGACGCCCGCGCACCGGCCCACCGACACCGACCGCACCCGCCCCCTCCACCTGGACGACCCCGCCTACGTCATCTACACCTCCGGCTCGACCGGCACCCCCAAGGGCGTCGTCGTCACCCACCGCGGGCTCGCCGCGTTCTGCGCCGCCGAGGCCGCCCACTACCAAGTGGCCGAGGGCGACCGCGTCCTCGCCTTCGCCACACCCAGCTTCGACGCCTCCGTACTGGAACTGTGCATGTCCCTGCCGCACGGCGCCCGCCTGGTCGTGCCCCGCCCCGGCCCGCTGCTGGGCGCCGAACTGGCCGAGGTGCTGCGCGCCGAACGGATCACCCACACCCTGCTGCCGCCCGCCGCGCTGGCCACCGTGCCCGCCGGCGTCCCCGGCACCCTGCCGGACCTGAAGACCCTGATCGTCGGCGCCGACGCCTGCGGCGCCGACCTCGTCGCCCGCTGGGCCCCGCACCACCGCATGGTCAACTCCTACGGCCCCACCGAGGCCACCGTCGTCGCCCTGTGGTCCGCGCCGCTGGAACCCGACGGCGCGGCCCCGCCCATCGGCCGCCCGCTGCCCGCCACCGGCGCCTACGTCCTCGACGCCCGGCTGCGGCCGGTGCCCGACGGCGTACCCGGCGAACTGTGGCTCAGCGGCCCCACCCTGGCCCGCGGCTACCTCGGCCGGCCCGGACTCACCGCGGCCCGCTTCACCGCCGACCCCTACGGCCCGCCCGGCACCCGCATGTACCGCACCGGCGACCTGGTGCGCCGCGACGCCCACGGCGAGACGCACTACCTGGGCCGCACCGACCACCAGCTCAAGCTGCGCGGTCACCGCATCGAGGCCGGCGAGGTCGAGGCCGCTCTCACCGCCCACCCGGCCGTCCTGGACGCGGTGGTGAGCGTCCGGGAGGACGAGCCGGGCCTGCCCTGCCTGGTCGCCCACCTGCTCACCGCGCCCGGCCACGAGGCACCCGCCCCGGCCGAACTGCGCGCCCTGGCCGCCCGCACCCTGCCCGGATACATGGTCCCCTCGGCGTTCGTGGCCCTGGAACGCTTCCCGCTCACCGAGAACGGCAAGACCGACCGCTCCGCGCTGCCCGCCCCGGCACCGTCCGGCGAGCAGGAGCAGCCCGGACACGTACCGCCCCGGACGCCCACCGAGGAAGTACTCGCCGAGATCTGGGAGGAGACCCTCGGTACGGCCGTGGGCGCCGAGGACGACTACTACCTGCTCGGCGGCGACTCCCTGCGCGCCCTGCTCATCGCCTCCCGCGCCAACGACGCGTTCGGCACCGCGCTCACCCCCCGCGACATCCTGGCCTCCCGCACCGTCGCCGCCCTGGCGGAACTGGTGGAGGAACAGGTGCTCAGCGAACTCGAAGACGCCGCGTACGGCGGCCACGACCACGACGAACGGTGAGGACCCGACGACCATGACGTCTTCGAAGCCTTCGAAGCGAGACCGCGCCGAGGCCCTGCCCGAGGAGATGCGGGAAGCGCTGCGCCGCCGGCTGGCCGGACGGAACCGGAAAGCCGCCCCGGACACCGGGCAGGGCATCGCGCGCGCCGGCCGCGACCGTCCGCTGCCGCTGTCCTTCGCCCAGCAGCGCCTGTGGTTCCTGGACCGGCTGCGGCCCGGCGACGCCCGCTACAACAGCGCGGTCGCCCTGCGGCTGGCCGGCCCCCTCGACCGGGACGCCCTCCAGCGGGCGCTGGCCGTCGTCGTGGAGCGCCACGAGGCGCTGCGCACCACTTTCGACGAGAGCGACGGCCTGCCGGCGCAGACCGTGCGCCCGGCCGGCCCGGTACCGCTGCCGCTGCGGGACACCGCCGACCTGGACGCGGACCTCCTGGCGGAGTACTCCCGCCCCTTCGACCTGCGCGAAGGCCCCCTGCTGCGCGCCCTGCTGCTGCGCGAGTCGGACAGCTCCCACGTGCTGCTGCTGACCGCCCATCACATCGTCACCGACGGCTGGTCGATGGGCGTGGTCCTGGACGAACTGTGCGCCGCCCTGGCCGCCCTGACCCAGGGCACCGGCATCGCCCTGCCGCCGGTGGCGGTCCAGTACCCCGACTTCGCGGTGTGGCAGCGCGACCAGCTCTCCGGCGCCCGCCTGGAACGCCACCTCGCCCACTGGCGGGAGCACCTGACCGGCGCGGTCGCCCCGGAACTCCCCCTGGACCGGCCGCGGCGCGGCGAGGAGGCGGGCGCGGGCGCCGTGCACACCTTCACCGTCCCGGCGCCGCTCACCGCCCGGCTGCGCGACCTCGCCCGCGAGCGGCACACCACCCTGCACACCGCCCTGGTCGCCGCCACCCAGGCCCTGCTGGCCCGCTGGTCGGGCCGGGACGACATCACCGTCGGCTCGCTCACCCCCGGCCGCACCCGCACCGACCTGGAACGCGCCGTCGGCTTCTACGTCAACACGGTCGTCCTGCGCACCCCGGTCGAGGCCGCCGCGTCCTTCCGCGACCTGCTGACGAGCACCGCCGACACGGTCAACAGCGCCTTCGCGCACGGCGACACACCCTTCGAACGGATCGTCGAGGCGGTGGGCGCCACCCGCGAGGCCGGCCGCAACCCGCTGTTCGACGTGATGGTGCTGCTGCACCCCGACCCGCCCGCCGCCACCGCCCCGCACGGCCTGGCGGCCACCCCGGTCGCCGTGCCCCGGCAGGCGGCCACCTTCGACCTCAGCGTCGAGTTCGTGCCCGACGGCGACGCGCTGACCGGCCTGCTGGAGTACCGCACCGACCTGTTCGACGCGTCCACCGCGCGGCGCATGGCCGGACAGCTGCTGCGCCTGATCGAGGGCGCCGCCGCCGCACCCGACCGCCCCCTGGGCGCGCTGCCGCTGCTGTCCGGGCAGGAGGCGCGGCAGGCGATCGCCACCGGCGTCACCGCCGCCACCCCCGCCGAGGACGTCACCTACCCCGACCTGTTCGCCCGGCAGGCGGCCCGCACCCCCGACGCCCTCGCCCTCGTCGCCGGCGGCGAACGCCTCGACTACGCCGCTCTCGACGCTCGCGCCAACCGCCTCGCCCACCACCTGATCGCGCTCGGCGCGGGCCCCGAACGGCTGGTCGCGCTCAGCCTGCCGCGCACCGCCGACATGATCACCGCGATCCTCGCCGTCTGGAAGGCCGGCGCCGGTTATCTGCCCCTGGACCCCGCGCTGCCCGCGGAACGCGTCGCCCACCTCCTCGACGACGCCCGGCCCGCGCTGGTCCTGGACGAGGCCGCGCTGCGGGCCGTACCGGACACCGCGCCCGCCACCGAACCCGCCCGGGACGGCCTGCACCCGGACCACACCGCTTACGTCATCTACACCTCCGGCTCCACCGGCCGGCCCAAGGGCGTCGCCGTCCCGCACCGCTCGGCGACGCGCCTGCTCGCCGCCCACCGCGCCGGTTTCGTCGCCGACGCAGGCGGCGGTCCGCTGCGGGTCGCGCTGACCGCGTCGTTCTCCTTCGACACCTCCCTCGAAGGCATCCTGCTGATGGCGGACGGCCACCCCCTGCACCTGGTGGACGAGGAGACCCGCAGGGACCCGGCCGCCCTGGTGGAGTACGTGGTCGAACACCGCGTCGACTTCCTCGACGTCACCCCGTCCTACCTGCGGCAACTGCTGCCCGCCGGACTCCTCACCGACCCCCGGCACCACCCGCGCGTGCTGATGCTCGGCGGCGAGGCCGTCGGCCCCGCCCTGTGGCGCGAGCTGGCCGCGCTGCCGGACGTGGCCGCCTACAACTTCTACGGCCCCACCGAGTGCACGGTCGACGCGCTGGCCTGCCGTATCGAGGCCGCCGACCGGCCGCTGGTGGGCCGCCCGCTGCCGGGCGTACGGGCGTACGTCCTGGACGACCGGCTCCGCCCGGTGCCGCCCGGTGTCGGCGGCGAGCTGTACCTCGCCGGGGAGCAACTGGCCCGTGGCTACACCGGCCGCCCGGGGCTGACCGCCGCCCGCTTCACCGCCGACCCGTACGGCCCGCCCGGCACCCGCATGTACCGCACCGGCGATCTGGCCCGCTGGATGGCCGACGGCCGCCTCGACTACCTCGGCCGCGCCGACGACCAGGTCAAGGTGCGCGGCCACCGCATCGAGCCCGGGGAGGTCGAGGCGGCCCTGCTGGACCTGGCCGAGGTCGGCGCGGCGGCGGTCGTCGGCCTGGCCGACCCGCACGGCCACACCCGGCTCGCCGCCTACGTCGTCCCCGCGCCCGGCCGCCCCGCGCCCGCGGCCGCCGACCTCCGCGCGGCCCTGCGCCGGGTCCTGCCCGACCACATGGTGCCGTCCTCCTTCACCGCGCTGCCCGCCCTGCCCCTGACCACCAGCGGCAAGCTGGACCGCCGCGCCCTGCCCGCCCCGGACGCGGGCGACGCCGAGCGGCGGCAGGAGTACGCCGCCCCGCGCACCCCCGCCGAGGAGACCCTGGCCGGCATCTGGGCCGAGGTGCTCGGGGTGAGCCGGGTCGGCGTCACGGACAACTTCTTCGAGCTGGGCGGCGACTCCATCCTGAGCATCCAGGCCGTCTCGCGCGCCCGCGCGGCTGGCCTGCGGATCGGCTCGCAGGACGTCTTCCGCCACCAGACGGTCGCCGACCTGGCCGCCGCCGCGTCCGGACGGACCGCCGAGGTGCCCGCGCCCCGGCGCCCGCAGGACGACGACACCCCCGCCCCGCTCACCCCGGTCCAGGAGTGGTTCCTCACCACCCACGGCCCGCGCCGCCGCCTCAGCATGTCGATGCTGCTCGACCTGCCCGCCGACCTCGACGAACAGGCACTGGAACGCGCGCTGGAAGCCGTCGTCACCCGGCACCCCGCGCTGCGCGCCCGGTTCACCCGCACCGAGGACGGCCGGCGCCAGCAGCCCGGCACGGGCCCGGCCACCGGTCTGCTGACCCGCGGCCCCGCCCTGACCGCCGACGACACGCAGGCGGCAGCCGAGGCCGCCGACGCCGCCCGCGCCGGGCTCGACCCGGCCACCGGAGCGCTGCTCCGGGCCGTCCTCCTGCCGGGCCGCGACCATCCGCGTCTGTTCCTGACGGCCCATCACCTGGCGGTCGACAGCGTCTCCTGGCGGGTCCTGCTCACCGACCTGGAACAGGCCTACCGGCAGGCCGCCGCGGGGGAGCAGCCCACCCCCGAGCCGGAGCTGACCACCTTCGCCGACTGGGCGCGGCACCTGGCCGAGCAGGTGCGGGCCGGCGCCCTGGACGACGATCTGCCGTACTGGACGGCCCAGGTCGCCCCCGCCCCCGCCCCGCTCCCCGCCGACCTGCCCGGCACCCCGCTCACCGGCTCTGTGCGCACGGTGCGCACCCGGGTGGACCGCGCCACCACCGACGCGCTGCTGCGGCAGGCACCGGCCGCGTACCGCACCCAGGTCAACGACGTACTGCTGAGCGCGCTGGGCCGGGTCCTGGCCGACTGGGCGGGCACCGAGCGGATCACCGTCGCCTTGGAGGGCCACGGCCGCGAGGAGGACCTGGTCGAGGGCGCCGACCTGTCGCGTACCGTCGGCTGGTTCACCACCCAGTACCCGGTCACCCTGACCCCCGGGCCCCGGGGCGACTGGGGGGCCACGCTCAAGGCCGTCAAGGAAAAGCTGCGGGCCGTGCCCCGCCGCGGCCTGGGCTACCAGGCACTCGCCCACCTCGGCTCGCCGCACCCCGAGGCCCGCGCCCTGCGCGAGGTGCCGCTGCCCCAGGTCTGCTTCACCTATCACGGCCAGTGGGAGACGTCCGCCGGCGGCGCCTTCGCGCCCGCCGGTGAGGCGCCCGGCCGGGAGACGGACCCGGACACGCCGCTGGACCACCTGCTGGACGTCTCGGCCCTGGTGGCCGACGGCGAACTGGAGATCACCTGGCACTACAGCGACCAGGTGCACCGCGCGGAGACCGTCGAGGACCTGGCCGAGGGCATGGTCCGCGCGCTCGGCGCCGTCGCCGGGCACTGCACCGGGCCCGACGCGGGCGGCCGCACCCCCTCCGACTTCCCGCTGGCCCGCCTCGACCAGGCCGGCGTGGACCGCCTGGCCGGCGACGGCCGCCGGGTGGAGGACCTGCTGCCGCTCACCCCGCTCCAGGAAGGCATGCTCTTCCACCGCCTGGTCGGCGGCCCCGACGACATCTACGTCGACCAGGCCGCGCTGCTCCTGGACGGCGTGGGCGACCCGGACGCGCTGGCCGCCGCCTGGCAGCGGGTGACCGACCGCACCCCCGCGCTGCGCACCTCGGTGGTGTGGGAGGACGTCCCCGTGCCGCTCCAGGTCGTGCACCGCGACGTCACCGTGCCGCTCACCGTCCTCGACTGGCGCGATCTCGGCCCGGACGAGCGCGCCGCCCGCCTGGACCGGCTGCGCGAGGACGATCTCGCCCGGGGGCTCGACCTGGCCGCCGCGCCCCTGATGCGGCTCACCCTGGTCCGCCTCCCGGACTCCCGGCTGCACCTGCTGTGGACCTCCCACCACCTGATCCTGGACGGCTGGAGCCTGGCGCAGGTCCTCACCGAGGTCTTCGAGGAGTACGCCTCGCTCACCACCGGCGCCGGGACCCCGCCGCCGGTGCGCCGGCCCTTCGGCGACTACGTGCGCTGGCTGGCCGGCCAGGACGCCGGCGCCGCCCGCGCCTACTGGAGCGGCGTCCTCGGCGGGTTCGCCGCGCCCACCCCGCTGCCCGCCGACCGCGCCCCGCGCCCCGGGCACGAGACCCGCTCGGCGGCCGTGCACACGGGCGGCCTGTCCGAGGAGACCTCCGCCCGCCTCGCCCGCACCGCCCGCACCGCGGGCCTCACCCTCGGCACCGTGGTCCAGGGCGCCTGGGCGCTGCTGCTCTCCCGCTACAGCGCCGAGCCGGAGGTGCTGTTCGGCACCACCGTCTCCGGCCGCCCCGACGACCTGCCCGGGGTGGAGTCGATGGTCGGCATGTTCATCAACACCCTGCCGACCCGGGTGCGCGTGGACGGCGCCCGCACCGCCACCGCCTGGCTGCGGGACCTCCAGGAGGCCCAGGCCGAGGCCCGCAGGCACGCCGGTGTCTCCCTGGCAGAACTGACCGGCCTGAGCGACGTGCCGTCCGGCAGCCCCCTGTTCCACAGCATGGTCGCCTTCGAGAACTACCCCTTCGACCAGGCCCGTTCGGCGGCCTCCGGGATCCGCCTGGCGGAGGTCTCCGGCCGCGACGCCACCAACTACCCGCTGCTGCTGCGGGCCCACCAGGGCGAACGGTTCGGCTTCGACCTCGCCTACGACCCCGCCCTGTTCGACGCGGCGACCGTCCGGTCCCTCGCCGACCGGCTGTGCCTGCTGCTCACCCAGCTGGCCGACGACCCGGACCGCCCCCTGCGCGCCCTCGCCCGCACCGCCGCCGAGGAGCACCGGCCGGCGCCGGAGGAGACGTACGCCACGGACCGGCCCACCCGGACCCTGGTGGACCTCTTCGAGGCGCAGGCCGCCCGCACCCCGGCCGCCGAGGCCGTCACCTGCGGCGACGAACGCCTCGACTACGCCACCCTGGACGCCCGGGCCGGCCGGCTCGCCCACCGGCTCGCCGAACTCGGCGCCGGACCCGAACGCCACGTCGCCCTCGCCCTGCCCCGCAGCGCCGAGCTGGTCGTCGCGGTCCTCGCCGTCCTCAAGACCGGCGCCGCCTACCTGCCCGTCGACCCCAGGCTCCCCGCCGAACGCGTCACCCACCTCCTCACCGACGCCGCCCCGGCGGCCCTGGTGACCACCACCGGGACCACCGTGGACACCACCGTCCCCGTCCTGGCCCTCGACGACCCGGACGTACGCGCCGACCTGGCCCGCCGCCCCGCCGGCGGCCCCGCGGACCCGGCCCGCCGCCCGCTGCCGGAGAGCCCCGCCTACGCCATCTACACCTCCGGCTCCACCGGCCTGCCCAAGGGCGTCGTCATCCCGCACGCCAACGTGGTCCGGCTGTTCACCCGCACCCGGCAGTGGTTCGGCTTCGGACCCGACGACGTGTGGACGCTGTTCCACTCCTACGCCTTCGACTTCTCCGTGTGGGAGCTGTGGGGCCCGCTGCTGCACGGCGGCCGGCTCGTCGTCGTCCCCGACGACACCGCCCGCTCCCCGGAGGACTTCCTGCGGCTGCTCGCCGACGAACAGGTCACCGTCCTCAACCAGACACCCTCCGCGTTCTACCCGCTGATCCGCGCCGACGCCGAGGACCCCGCCACCGGCTCCCGCCTCGCCCTGCGCACGGTGATCTTCGGCGGTGAGGCGCTGGACGTGACCCGCCTCACCGACTGGTACACCCGCCACCCCGACACCGCGCCGCGCCTGGTCAACATGTACGGCATCACCGAGACCACCGTGCACGTCACCTACGTGCCGCTGGATCGCGCCACCTCCGGCGCCGGAGCGGGCAGCCCGATCGGCACCCCCATACCCGACCTGCGCGTCCACGTTCTGGACGACGCCCTGCACCCCGTCCCGCCGGGCGCCGTGGGCGAGATGTACGTCGCCGGGCAGGGCCTGGCCCGCGGCTACCTCGGCCGGCCCGGCCTGACCGCCACGCGCTTCCTCGCGGACCCCTTCGGCCGGCCCGGCACCCGCATGTACCGCACCGGCGACCGGGCCCGCCTGCGCCCCGACGGCACCCTGGAGTACCTGGGCCGCGCCGACCAGCAGGTCAAGATCCGCGGCTACCGCATCGAACCCGGCGAGATCGAGGCCGCCCTGCACACCCACCCGGGCGTGGGCGCGGCCGCCGTGGGCGTGTACGAGGACGCCGCCGGCACCCGCCGCCTGGTCGCCCACGTCGTCGGCACCGGCGGCGGCGACCGCCCCGTACCGCCGCCGCCCGCCGCGCTCCGCGCCCACCTGGAACGCTCGCTGCCCGCGCACATGGTGCCGGCCGCCTACGTACCGCTGGCCGCCCTGCCGCTCACCGTCAACGGCAAGCTCGACCGGCGCGCCCTGCCCGCGCCAGGACCGGACGGCTTCGCCGCCGCGGACGGCGAGCGCGTCGCCCCGCGCACCCCCGCCGAACAGCGCGTCGCCGCCGCCTGGACCGACGTCCTGGACACCGACGCGGTCGGCGCGCACGACAACTTCTTCGCCCTGGGCGGCGACTCCCTGCTCGCCGTCCGGGTCACCTCCCGGCTGCGCACCGCCTTCGGCGCCGACGTCTCGCCCCGGCTGCTGTTCACCCACCCCGTCCTCGCGGACCTCGCCGCCGCCCTCACCGACCGGGCCGCCCCGGCCGCCGACGACACCATCCCGGCCACCGACCCTCACCTCCCGGCACCCCTGTCGTACGCCCAGCAACGCCTGTGGTTCCTCGACCGGTTCGAACCGGGCGGCACCGAGTACACCACCCTGTCCGTGCTGCGGCTGCGCGGCCCGCTCGACACCGGCGCGCTGCACACCGCCCTGGACGGCCTGGTGGCCCGGCACGAGGCGCTGCGCACCACCTTCGCCGAACAGGACGGCGAGGCCCGGCAGCTCGTCGGCCCGCCCCGACCCGTGGACCTGCCGCTGGAGGACTGCCCGGACGCCGCCGCCCTGGACGCCCTGCTGCACCGCGAGGCGAGCACCCCGTTCGACCTGGCCGCCGGACCGCTGCTGCGGGCCCGCCTCGCCCGCGTCACCGCGGACGAACACGTGCTCGTCCTGGCCGTGCACCACATCGTCACCGACGGCTGGTCCCTCGGCGTGCTCGGCCGCGACCTGGGCGAGCTGTACGCCGCCGCCCTGGCGGACCGCCCGGCCGACCTGCCCGCCCTGCCCGTGCGCTACGCCGACCACGCCGCCTGGCAGCGCGCCCGCGCCGACCGCGTCGAGGCCCACCTCGACCACTGGCGCCGCGTCCTGGACGGCGTCACCCCGCTGGAGCTGCCCACCGACCGGCCGCGCCCGGCCGTGCGCGGCCGCGCGGGCGCCCTGACGACCTTCACCCTGCCCGCCGGCCTGACCGAGCGGCTGCGGGAACGCGGCCGGGCCGCCGACGCCACCCTCTACATGACCCTGGTGGCCGCCTGCCAGGTGCTGCTGGCCCGCTGGTCCGGGCAGCAGGACATCACCGTCGGCACCGTCACCGCCGGCCGGGACCGGCCCGAACTGCACGACGTGGCCGGCATGTTCGTCAACACCCTGGTGCTGCGCTCCCGGGTGCGCGAGGAGCAGCCGTTCCGCGAGCTGCTGACGGAGGTGCGCGGCACCGTCCTGGACGCGTTCGCCCACCAGGAGGCGCCCTTCGAACGGGTCGTGGACGCCGTGCGGCCCGCCCGGGACACCAGCCGCACCCCGCTGTTCCAGGTCATGGTCGCCCTGCACAACCTGGGCGCCGAGACCCCCCGGCTGCCCGGCCTGGAGGCGACGCCGGTGACCCCGCCGGTGCGCACCGCCACCTTCGACCTGGCCTTCGACTTCGTGGAGCGCGACGGCGGCCTCACCGGCTACCTGGAGTACGACACCGGCCTGTTCGACGCCGGGACCGCCGACCTCCTCGCCGCCCGCCTGCGCACCCTGCTGGAGGCCGCCGCCGAGGACCCCGGCCTGGCCGTGGGCGCGCTGCCCCTGATGAGCGACGACGAACGACAGCAGGTCCTGCGGTGGGGCCACGGCGCCCGCCTGCCCGAACCCGCCACCGACTTCCCCGCCCTGTTCGAGGCACAGGCCGCCCGCACCCCGCACCTCACCGCCCTGGCCGCCCCCGACACCACGTACGACTTCGCCGCGCTGAACGAGCGCGCCAACCGCCTCGCCCACCACCTCGCCGCCCTCGGCGCGGGACCCGAGCAGGTCGTCGCCGTACAACTGCCGCGCACCTCGCACCTGGTGGTCGCCGTGCTCGCGGTCCTCAAGGCGGGCGCCACCCTGCTCTGCCTGGACCCCGCGCTGCCCGACGCACGCCGGCGCCTGCTGCTCGACGACGCCCGCCCGCACACCTTGCTGACCTCCCTGGACGACGTGCCCTGGGACCGGCTGCCCGCCCACGACCCCACCGACGCCGACCGCACCCGGCCGCTGCGGCCGCAGAACGCCGCCTACATCGTCTACACCTCCGGCTCCACCGGCCGCCCCAAGGGCGTCCTGGTCGAACACCGCCAGCTGGCCAACCTCTGCCACGACCACCGCGCCGGACTGCTCGCCGCGCACACCGCCGGCGGACGGCGGCTGCGGGCCGCGCTCAGCGCCTCCTTCGCCTTCGACACCTCCTGGGAGGGGGCGGTGCTGCTCGCCCTCGGCCACGAGGTGCACCTCGTCGACGAGGACGTACGCCTGGACCCGGAGGCGTTCTGCGCCCAGGTCGCCCGCGACCGCCTCGACTGGGTGAACGTCACCCCGTCCTTCCTGCGCGAACTGCTCTCCGCCGGACTGCTCGCGCCCGGCCGCCACCACCCGCGCCTGCTCCTCGTCGGCGGCGAGGCCGTCCCCGCCGCCATGTGGCGCGAACTCGCCGCCGCCGAACGCGACCACGGCGTGGCCGTCCACAACATGTACGGCCCCACCGAGTGCACGGTCGACGCCGTCCACGGCCGCGTCGGCGACCGCCCCGACCGGCCGGTCATCGGCCGACCCGGCGGCAACCTGCGCGCCTACGTCCTGGACGCCGGGCTGCGCCCGGTGCCGCCCGGCGTGCCCGGCGAGCTGTACCTGGCCGGGGCGCAGGTGGCCCGCGGCTACCTGGACCGGCCCGGCCTGACCGCGGCCCGCTTCCCGGCCGACCCGTTCGGCGCGCCGGGGGAGCGGATGTACCGCACCGGCGACCGGGCCCGCTGGGACCGGCAGGGGCTGCTGGAGTTCCTGGGCCGCGTGGACGAACAGGTCAAGATCCGCGGCTTCCGCATCGAGCCCGGCGAGGTGGAGGCGGCCCTGCGCGCCCACCCGGACGTCCTGGACGCCGCGGTCACCGCCCGCGAACACGCCGGCCGTCTCATGCTGGTCGGCTACGTCGTGGCCGCCGGCGCGCGCACCCCCTCGGGCGACGCGCTGCGGCTGGAACTGCGGCGCACCCTGCCCGACCACATGGTGCCCGCCGTGTTCGTGCCGCTGGCCCGCATCCCGCGCACCACCGGCGGCAAGACCGACCGGCGGGCGCTGCCCGCACCGCCCGACCGGCCCGACACCGCCATCGCCTACGTCGCCCCGCGGCCCGGCGCCGAGGAGCGGCTGGCCGCCATCTGGGCCGAGGTGCTCGGCGTGGACCGGGTCGGCGCCCGCGACAACTTCTTCGCGCTCGGCGGCGACTCCATCCTCAGCATCCAGATCGTCTCCCGCGCCCGCCAGGCCGGGCTCGCCCTCACCACCAAGGACGTCTTCCGCCACCAGACGGTCGCCGAACTCGCCCTGCGCACCGCCGAGTCCGCCCCGCCCACGGCGAGCGCGGCACCGGAGACCGGCGAGGCACCGCTCACCCCGATCCAGCACTGGTACCTCGACGGCCGCGACCCGCACGACCGGCTCCGCTTCACCATGACGCAGCGCCTGGAGCTGGCCCCGGGCACCGGCCCGGACGCCCTGCGCCAGGCCGTGGACGCCGTCGTACGCCATCACGCGGCCCTGCGCACCCGCTTCCACCGCACCCCCGACGGCTGGCGCCAGGAACCCCTGCCCGAGGCGCCGCACCCCGTCCTCACCCGGCACGACACGAGCGCCCTGGACGCCACCGCGCTGGAGGCGCAGGCCCAGCGGCTCACCGACGAGGCACAGCGCGCCCTCGACCCCACCGAAGGCCGGGTCGTCCGCGTCCTCCACCTCGACCACGGACCCGAACAGCCGGGACAACTCGTCGTCACCGCACACCACTTGGTCATCGACGGCGTCTCCTGGCGCATCCTGCTCGCCGACCTGGAGACCGCCCACCGCGCCGCCGCGGCCGGCCGCCCCGTCGAACTGCCGCCCACCGGCACCCCGTACGGCCACTGGGCCGCCCGCCTCGACCGGCACACCCGCTCCGGCGCCCTCGACACCGACCTGCCGTACTGGACCCGCACCGCCGGCACACCCGCCGCCCTGCCCGCCGGACGCCCCGGCCCCAACACCCACGGCACCGCCGCCACCCTCACCGTCACCCTGGACGAGGCGGCCACCGACGCCCTGCTGCGCCAGGTCCCCGAGGTCTACCGCACCCAGGTCAACGACGTCCTGCTCAGCGCCCTGGGCCGCACCCTCGCCCGCTGGTGCGGACGCGACAGCGTCCTGCTCGGCGTGGAGGGACACGGACGCGAGGACCTCTTCGACGACGTCGACCTGTCGCGGACGGTGGGCTGGTTCACCGCCGAGTTCCCGCTCGCGCTGCGCGTCGACCCCGACGCCGGCTGGCACGACACCCTCCGCTCGGTCAAGGAACAGCTGCGCGAGGTGCCGCTGCACGGCCTCAGCCACGGCGCCCTGCGCCACCTCTCGCCCGCCGGCCCGCTCACCGGCGCCCCCGCCCCCCTGATCGGCTTCAACTACCACGGGCGGTGGGACACCGGCGGCGCCACCGCCGACGGCCTGTTCCGCGGCTCCCTGCCCCCGGCCGGCCGCGACACCGACCCCGACGAGGACCGCCCCTACCTGCTGGACATCACCGGCGTCGTCCAGCAGGGCCGCCTGGAACTCGGCTGGACCTACCCGCGGGCCGTCTACGACGAGGCCACCGTGCGAGCCCTGGCCGAGGAGACGGCGGCCGCCCTGCGCGACATCGCCGCGCACTGCGCCCGCCCCGGCACCGGCGGCCGCACCCCCTCCGACCACCCCCTGGCCCGCCTCACCCAGGACCAGCTGGACCGGCTCGTCGGCGACGGCCGCGACACCGAGGACGTCCTGCCGCTCACCCCGCTCCAGTCCGGCATGCTCTTCCACGGCCTGGTCGACACCGTCAGCGCCTACGCCGACCGCATAGCCGTACGCCTGTCCGGAATCGCGGACCCGCAGGCGTTCGCCGCGGCGTGGCAGCAGGTCGCGGACCGCACCCCGGCCCTGCGCACCAGCGTCCACTGGAAGGCGCTGCCCCACCCCGTGCAGATCGTCCACCGCCGCGCCGGACTGCCCGTCACCCACCTCGACTGGCGCGACCTGACCGCGCCGCAGCGGGCCGAGCACACCGAGCGCCTGCTCGCCGAGGACCGCGCGGCGGGCATGGACCTCACCACCGTACCGCTCACCCGCCTCACCCTGGCCGCCCTGCCCGGCGACGAAGTGCTGCTGGTGTGGTCCACCCACCACATCGCCCTCGACGGCTGGAGCACCGGGCAATTGCTCACCGAGGTCTGCGAACGCTACGCCGCGCTCACCGGCGGCCCCGACACCCCGCCGCCGCTGCGCCGGCCGTTCGCGGACTACCTGCACTGGACGGCCGCCCAGGACCCGGCCGCCGCCGAGGCGCACTGGTCCGGCGCCCTCGCCGGCTTCACCGCCCGCACCCCGCTGCCCTACGACCGCACCCCCGCCGAGGCACACCGCGCCCGCTCCTCCGCCGCCGTCCACCACGAGCTGGACGAGGACGTGTCCCGGCGGCTGCGGGAGGGCGCCGCCCGCGCCGGACTCACCGTGAACACCGTGGTGGCGGGCGCCTGGGCGCTGCTCCTGGCCCGGCACGCCGGCCGGGACGACGTCGTCTTCGGCACCACCGTCTCCGGCCGCCCGGCCGAACTGCCCGGCGTCGAGACCATGATCGGCATGTTCATCAACACCGTGCCGGCCCGGGTCCGCGTCCCCCGGGGCGCGGTCCTGCCGTGGCTGCGCGGCCTCCAGGAGGACCAGAGCGAGGCCCGCCGCCACGACTTCCTCGCGCTCTCCCGCATCCAGGCCGTCAGCGAGATCCCGGCCGGTGAACCGCTGTTCGACAGCATGGTGGTGTTCGAGAACTACCCCGTGGACGAGTCCGCCACGGCCCGCACCGGCGTCGGCGTCGAGGAGGTGCGCGCCGACGACGCCACCACCTTCCCCTGGTGCCTGCGCGCCCATCTGGCCGAACGGCTCGGCTTCGACCTGGCCTACGACCCCGCCCTGTTCGACCACGGCACCGCCGAGCGCGCCGCCGGCCGGCTGGCCACCCTGCTCACCGCCCTCGCCGACGGCCTCGACGGCGACCTCGCCGGCCTGGACCTGCTCACCGGGGCCGACCGGGAACTGCTGACGGCCTGGAACACCCCGGCCCGCACGGCCGCCCCGGCCGGTCCGGTGGACGTGTTCGCCGCACAGGCCCGGCGCACCCCAGAGGCGATCGCGGTGTCCGACGGCGAGCGGGAGCTGACGTACGCCGCCCTCGCCGACTGGGCCGGCCGGCTCGCCGCCCGGCTGCTGGCCGACGGCCTGGCCCCCGAGGAACGCGTCGCGCTCGTCGTGGAACGCTCGGCCGAACTGGTCGTCGCCCAGCTCGCGGTCCTCCTCGCGGGCGGCGCCTACGTCCCCGTCGACACCCGCGCCCCCGAAGACCGCCGCCGCACCCTGCTCGACACGGCGGGCGCCGCCGTCCACCTGACCTCGGCCGACGTCACCGCCGCCCGCACCGCACCGCCCGGCGGAGCTTTCCCGGCCGCCGACCCCGACCGGCTCGCCTACGTCATGTTCACCTCCGGCTCCACCGGCCGCCCCAAGCCGGTGGCGGTACGGCACCGCGACATCACCGCGCTGGCCACCGACAGCCGCTTCACCGGCGGGGCCTGCGACCGCGTCCTGCTGCACTCGCCGGCCGCCTTCGACGCCGCCACCTTCGAGGTGTGGGCGCCGCTGCTCAACGGCGGCCGTGTCGTCGTCGCCCCCGGACACGACGTCGACGCCGCCCTGGTGCGGCGCCTGGCCGCCGGCGGCGAGGTGACGGCACTGTGGCTGACCGCCGGCCTGTTCCGGCTGCTCGCCCAGGACGCCCCGGACTGCTTCCGCGGCCTCACCCAGGTGTGGACCGGCGGCGACGTGGTGCCCGCCCAGGCCGTACGGGACGTGCTCACCGCCTGCCCCGGACTGACCGTGGTGGACGGCTACGGCCCCACCGAGACCACCACCTTCGCCACCTCCTTCGCCCTCACCGACCCGGCCGCGGTGCCCGCCACCGTGCCCGTCGGCCACCCGCTGGACGACATGCGCGTCCACGTCCTGGACGCCCGGCTGCGCCCGGTCCCGCCCGGCTGCGCGGGCGAGCTGTACCTCGCGGGCGAGGGCGTCGCCCGCGGCTACCTCGGCCGCCCCGGCGACACCGCCGCCCGCTTCCTCGCCGACCCGCTCGGCCCGCCCGGCGCCCGCATGTACCGCACCGGCGACCTGGCCCGGCGGCGGCCGGACGGCGCCGTGGAGTTCCTGGGCCGCGCCGACGACCAGGTGAAGATCCGCGGCTTCCGCGTCGAGCCCGGCGAGGTCGAGGCCGCGCTCGCCGCCCATCCGGGCGTCGCCGACGTCGCCGTGCTCGCCCGCGAGGACCGGCCCGGTGCCAAACGGCTCGTCGCCTACGTGGTCGGCGCGGCGGGCGACGGCGCGCCGGACCCGGACGCGCTGCGCGACTTCGCCGCCCGCACCCTGCCCGACTACCTCGTCCCCACCGCGTTCGTCCCGCTCGACGCCCTCCCGCTCAGCGGCAACGGCAAGGTCGACCGCGCGGCGCTCCCGGCCCCGGAACCCGCCTCGCGCCCGGAGCGCGTCGCGCCCCGCACCGACGCCGAACGCCGCACCGCCGGCGTCTTCGCCGAAGTCCTCGGCACCGAACCGCCCGGTGTCCGCGACGACTTCTTCCAGCTGGGCGGCGACTCGATCCTCAGCATCCGGCTCGCCGCCCGCCTCGCCGAGGCGTTCGGCGCCGACGTCACCCCCCGGACCGTCTTCACCCACCCCACCCCCGCCGCACTCGCCGAACTGCTCGGCGGACGGGAGAACGACGGACGGGAGAACAGCGGCCGGCCGGCCATCGTCCCGGTGCCCCGGGAAGCGGTGGCACCGATGTCGTACGCCCAGCAACGCCTGTGGTTCCTGGAGGAGTTCGCCCCCGGCGGCGCCGAGTACGTCACCGCGCTCGCGCTGCGGCTGCGCGGCACCCCGGACACCGGCGCCCTGTCCGCCGCGCTCGACGCGGTGGCCGCCCGGCACGAGTCGCTGCGCACCACCTTCGACAGCGTCGACGGCCACGGAGTGCAGATCGTCCACCCGCCGCGCGCGGTGCCCCTGCCGCAGCACGACCTGACACACCTGCCCGCCGCCGAACGCGAACCGGCGCTGCGCCGGGCCCTCGCCCAGGAACGCACCCGCCCCTTCGACCTGCGCCGGGGCCCGCTGCTGCGCACCGCCGTGTTCCGCACCGCCGAGGACGAGCACGTCCTCGCGCTCACCCTGCACCACATCGTCACCGACGGCTGGTCGACGTCCGTACTGCTCGGCGACCTCGCCCACCTCTACCGCGCCGAACTGGGCCAGGAGGAGAGTGAGCTGCCGCCGCTGCCGGTGCAGTACGCCGACTACGCGCACTGGCAGCGCACCACCGCCGGTGCCACCGGAACCGACGAACAGCTCGCCCACTGGAAGGAGCACCTGGCCGGCATCGAGCCGCTGGAGCTGCCCACCGACCGGCCCCGGCCCCCGGTGCGCACCGGTGCCGGCGCGACCACCCGCCTGATGGTGCCCGCCCGGACGGCCCGCGCACTGACCCGGATCGCCCGGGACCGGGGCACCACGCTGTTCACTACGCTCGTCGCCGCCGCGCAGGGCTACCTGGCCCGGCTCACCGGCGGCGAGGACATCGCCGTGGGCACCGTCACCTCCGGCCGCGACCGCGTCGAGACCCAGGGGCTCGTCGGGTTCTTCGTCAACACGCTGGTGCTGCGCTCCCGGGTCGACGCGGCCCAGCCGTTCACCGGGTTCCTCACCGGCGTACGGCAGACCGTGCGGGACGCGCTGGCCCACCAGGACGTGCCCTTCGAACGGGTGGTGGACGAGGTGCGGCCGGACCGCGACACCAGCCGCAGCCCGCTCTTCCAGGTCATGGTCGTCCTGCAGAACACCCCCGGCGCCGGACTCGACCTGCCCGGCCTCGACGTCACCGACGTCGAACCCGACTCCGAGCACGCGGCGTTCGACCTCACCCTGGAGTTCGCCGAGACCGCCTCCGGGGCCCTGGACGGCCTGATCACCTACAGCACCGACCTGTTCGACGCGGCCACCGCCGAACGCATGGCCGACCAGCTCGCGACCCTGCTGACCGCCGTCGCCGAGGACCCCGACCGCCCCCTGGGCACCCTCCCGCTGACCGGCCCGGACGAGGCCAAGGCCCTCCTCGAACAGGGGGTGGGCACCTTCCGCCCGGTTCCCGAGGCGACCCTCGCCGACCTGTTCCAGCGGCAGGCGGCCCGCACCCCCGACGCGGTGGCGCTGGCCGACGGCGAACGGGTACTGACCTACGCGGAACTGGACCGGGCCGCCAACCGGCTCGCCCACCGCCTGGTCCGCGACGGCGCCGGACCCGAACACGTGATCGCCCTCGCCCTGCCCCGCGCCGCGGAGACGGTGGTGGCGCAGCTCGCCGTCGCCAAGGCCGGCGCGGCCTTCCTGTCCGTCGACCCCGACTACCCCGCCCAGCGGCGGGAGTTCATGATCCGCGACGCGGGCGCCCACCTCGTCCTCGACGACCCCGCCGGGGTATGGACCGCCGAAGGACCCGACACCGCGCCCACCGACGCCGAGCGCACCACCGCACTCGGCTGCGACCACCCCGCCTACGTCATCTACACCTCCGGCTCGACCGGCACCCCCAAGGGCGTCGTCGTCACCCACCGCGGCCTGGCCTCCTTCGCCGCGGCCGCCGCCGAGCAGTACGCGGCCGGCCCCGGCGACCGGGTGCTCCAGTTCGCCTCGCCCAGCTTCGACGCCTCCGTCCTGGAACTGTGCGTGTCCCTGCTCAGCGGCGCCACCCTGGTCACCGGCGAGGAAGGGCCCCTGGTCGGGGAGCGGCTGGCCGAGGTGCTCGCCCAGCGGCGCATCAGCCACACCCTGATCCCGCCGGCCGCGCTGGCCACCGTCCCGCCCGGCACCGCCGAGACCCTGCCCGATCTGCGCACCCTGATCGTCGGCGCCGAGTCCTGCCCGGCCGACCTGGTCGAGACCTGGGCGCCCGGACGCCGGATGATCAACTCCTACGGGCCCACCGAGGCCACCGTCGTCGCCACCTGGACCGGCCCGCTCACCCCCGGTGCCGGCGCCCCGCCCATCGGCCGCCCCTCCGGCGCCACCCGCGTCCACGTCCTGGACGCGGCCCTGCGCCCCGTCCCGCCCGGCGTCACCGGGGACCTGTACGTCGCAGGCCCCGGCCTCGCCCGCGGCTATCTGCACCGCCCCGGCCTCACCGCCGGGCGCTTCGTCGCCGACCCGTTCGGCGGCCCGGGGGAGCGCATGTACCGCACCGGCGACCGGGTGCGCTGGAGCGCCGACGGAACGCTCGTGTTCGCCGGCCGCGCCGACGAGCAGGTCAAGCTGCGCGGCTTCCGCATCGAACCCGGCGAGATCGAGAGCGCCCTGCGCCGCAGCGCGCTGGTGCGCGACGCCGTCGTGGTCGTACGCACCGACCCGCCGCAGGACGGCGGCCCCGCGGGACCCGCCCGGCTCGTCGCCTACATCGTGCCCGCCGACCCGGAGACCGCCGCCGACCCGGAGGCCGCTGCCGCCGCCGACCCGGCGGCCGCCGCCGACCCGGCCGCCTCCGCCGTGCCGGTCACCGAACTGCGCCGGCACCTCGCCGAGCACCTGCCCCCGCACATGGTGCCCTCGCTGTTCGTCCCACTGCCGCGGCTGCCGCTCACCCCGAACGGCAAGACCGACCGCCGCGCCCTGCCCGCACCCGGGCCCGCGCGGACGGCCGGCGAGCCCGGCACCGCCCCGCGCACCCCCACCGAACAGCGCATCGCCCGGATCTGGTCCGACGTGCTCGGCGTCGAGGGCATCGGCGCCGACGACAACTTCTTCGCCCTCGGCGGCGACTCCATCCTCAGCATGCAGGTCGTCTCCCGGCTGCGCCGCGACGGCCTGCACCTGGCCACCCGGGACCTGTTCACCCACCAGACCGTGGCCGAACTCGCCACCGTCGTCCGCGACGCGCCCCGCCGCGCCGACACCGGCCCCGCCACCGGCGAGGTGCCGCTCACCCCGATCCAGGAGTGGTTCCTGACCAGCCCGCGCGCCGCCCACCACCACTTCAACCAGTCGGCCCTGCTCGAACTCGACGGCACCCCCGACCCCGAGGCACTGTGCCGCGCCCTCGACGCCCTGCTCGACCACCACGACGCCCTGCGGATGCGCTTCACCCGCGACACCGGAGCAGACAGCGGCTGGCACCAGTTCGACCCGCCGCCCGCCGGCGCCTACGACGTCCTCACCCGCCACGACCTGACCGGCCTGAGCGACCAGGACGCTGACGCCGCCATGGCCAAGGCCGCCGACGACCTGCACGCCGGATTCGACCTGGCCCACGGCCCGCACCTGCGGGCGGCCCTGTTCACCGGGGCCGCCGGCCGGCCGGCGTTCCTCCTCCTCATCGCCCACCATCTGGTCGTCGACGCCGTCTCCTGGCGCATCCTGCGCGACGACCTGGAGAACGCCTACCGCCAGGCCGCCCAGGGCGAGGACATCGACCTGGGGGAGCGCACCACCAGCTTCCGCGACTGGTCGCGCGGCCTCGCCGCCCACGTCGCCGAAGGCGGCCTCGACCACGAACTGCCCCACTGGGAAGAAGCGGTACGCGCCGAACCCGCCCCGGCCGACCCGCCCGCGGGAGCCGACGCCGCCACG
Source organism: Streptomyces sp. NPDC047017 (assembly GCF_040644175.1). Classification (NCBI taxonomy): domain Bacteria; kingdom Bacillati; phylum Actinomycetota; class Actinomycetes; order Kitasatosporales; family Streptomycetaceae; genus Streptomyces; species Streptomyces sp. NPDC047017. The sequence goes on from NZ_JBEYVW010000003.1 coordinate 436,444, forward strand.
AGTGCCGTGGTCGCCGTCGAACTCGACGAGGACGACACCACCGCCCTGCTCCGCCACGCCCCCACCGCCTACCGCACCCGCGTCAACGACGTCCTGCTCGCCGCCCTCGCCCTGGCCCTGGCCCGCTGGACCGGCCACGACCGGGTCCGCCTGGACCTCGAAGGCCACGGCCGCGAGGACCTGCTCGACGGCGTCGACCTCTCCCGCACCGTCGGCTGGTTCACCACCGTCCACCCCGTGGCCCTCCAGGTGACCGCCCCCGGCGACCTCGGACCGGACCGGGACTGGCGCCACCTCGTGAAGTCGGTGCGCCGCCAGCTGCGCGCCGTGCCCGGCAACGGACTCGGCTACGGCGCCCTGCGCACCTTCGGGCCGCCCGAGGTACGCGGGCGGCTCGGCGACGGCGCCCACAGCCAGGTGGTCTTCAACTACCTGGGCCAGTGGGACGCCCGCCCCGAGACGGCGACCGGTGGCCTGATCCGGACCGAGCACGGCTCCCTCGGCCAGGACCACGACCCCCGCGACCCCGGCTCGCACCTGGTGGAGGTGGTGGGCGCGGTCCAGGACGGCCGGCTCGCCTTCACCTGGCACCACCGGCCCGGCGTCCACGACACGCAGAGCGTGCGCCGCGCGGCCGAGGACTTCGCCGAGGCCCTGCGCCGCCTCGCCCGGCACGCCCGGGGAGGCCGGTGACACCCCACCACCCCGGGGCAGCCCCGCGCCCCCGCACCTTGCGCCCCCGGACCCCGCGCCACGGTCCGCGCGCACCGCCCGCCACGACCACCACATCCGCGACGACCCACCCCGCACCCCCGAAGGAGAACGACATGGACGAGAACACCCGCTACCAGGTGCTGCGCAACGACGAGGAGCAGTACTCCCTGTGGCCCGTGGACATCGAGGTGCCCGCCGGCTGGCAGCCCGTCGGCAAGGAGGGCACCGAGGCCGAGTGCTCCGCCTACGTCGACGAGGTCTGGACCGACATGCGGCCGCGCAGCCTGCGCGAGCGCATGGACAGCCCGGCCGGGGCCTGACCGCCGCCGTACCACCGGCACGCCGGGCCGCGCGCACCGCGCCGGCCCGGCGCCTCCTCCCCCCCACGGTTCCCCGCATCCCCGGTGCCCCACCACCGCGGACCCGCACACCGCGCACCACCCGAGGAGACCGTCATGACCCCGACCCTGCGCACCGAACGCCTGGAGTTCCGTCCCTACCGGCCCGAGGACGAGGACTCCTTCGTCGCCCTGCTGCGCGACGAGGAGGTGTGCCGCTGGATGGGCCAGGACCTCGTGCCCGAACCCGAGATCCGCGAACTGTTCCGCGCCATCCTCACCGACGTGTACCCGCAGCGCCGCTTCGACGTGTGGGGACTGTGGCAGGACGGCACGTACGTCGGCCACGCCGAGGTGAAGAAGACCGGCAACGTCGACGGGTACGAACTCGTCACCGCGCTCCTCCCCGGGCACTGGGGCCACGGCCTGGGCGGCGAGGTGGTGCGCGGCCTGCTCCGGCACGCCGCCGACGACCTCGGCCTGAAGGAGGCGTACGGCATGGTGGGCGCCGAGAACACCGCCAGCCTCGCGATGTGCCGCAGGCTGGGCTTCCGGTACGTGCGCGACGTCGTCGGCGACGACGGCTCGGTCACGAAACTGCTGGTCGTCTCCACGACGGACACCGAGCCGGCCCCCGCCACCTGACCACGGCCGCGCGCGGCGCCCGGGCCGGGCGTGAACCGGCCCGCACCGACACCAACACCAACACCAGGACCCGCCCGGCCCACCCCCCATCTCACCCGCTCACCCACCCCGCCAGCCCCCGCAGTACGGCGTTGCGGCCACGCGTCGGCACCGTCCACAGCGTCTGGCCCCGGACGCCCCACTGCTCCAGCAGGGCGTTGGCGGCCAGGAATCCCGTGGTCGCCGCCCGTTCCATCAGCGCCACCGGCAGATCGGCGCGCACCAGATCGCCGGCCACCGCCAGCCGGGGATGCGGGGTGCGCACGGTGGGGCGGTCCCGGTGGCCGCCCACCGGGAAGAGCGGGCAGTCCTCGCGCCACTCGTGGCGGCTGTCGACGACCTCGGCCGCCCGCGTCTCCGGGTAGAGCCGGTACACCTGCTCGATGAGGCACTTCTCCGTCACGTCCCGGGGCAGGTGCGGCGGTACGGCGTAGGCGTGGAGTTCCACCACCGAGCCCCCGGTGCGGGCCGCCCACCGGGCGGCCTCGTCCTCCCAGCGGTCCAGGACGCTGATGTTGTCCAGGGCGCCGAAGCCTCCGGTGCCCAGGAAGCCCGGCCGGTCGGCGGCGACGGGCCGGTCCAGCCACAGCCGGGTGACCAGGAACGGGGGAGCGGTACGCAGCCGTGCGATCCCCGCCCGCCACGGGGCGTCGCCCAACCGGTCCGAACGGGCGACCAGGGAGCGCAGCCCGGCGGCGTCCAGGGCGAGCACGACACCGTCGTGGTGTGTCTCGTCCCGGTCGGTGACGACCCGGTGGCCGCCGTCGCGCGCGGGAGCGACGTGCTCCACGGACGTACCGGTACGGATCTCGGCGCCGTGCCGCCGCAGATAGCCGGCGAGCGGCTGCCACAGCGCGGCGGGGAAGGGGCCGCGGGGCACATCGAACAGCAGGCCCTCGGCGGAACCGAGGAAGTAGATGTGGAACATCAGCGCCAGCTCGGCCGCCGACAACTGCCGCGGATCGGCGAAGAAACTGCGTGAGAACACCTCGAAGGCCAGGTGACGGGCCCTGCGGGGGAAGCGCACGGCGTCCAGGAAGTCGTGCGCGCTGATGTCGTCGAGCCGGGCGTACACCTCGGGGACACGCACGTCGAACAGGGGCAGCGCCGCGACCGGGTCCAGCGCCCGCAGGTCCCGCAGCCCGAAGGAGGGGCTGAGCAGGGCGAAGCCGAGCGCGCTGAGCGGCGGGGTGCGCGGGACGTGCCGGAAACCGTCCCGGGTGCCGTCGGCGTGCAGCAGCGGATAGTCCGGCAGGCCGGTGAGCCGCTCCAGCCCGGGATCGGTACGGCGCAACAGCCCGCGTAGGTTGTAGTACTGGCGGAAGAAGGCGTGGAACCCCCGGCTCATCGTCACCTCGGTGCCGTCCCGCAGCCGGGTGGGCCAGCCCGCCACCCGGCCGCCGAGGCACGGCTGACGCTCGTACAGCACGACGGACACGCCGCGCTCGGCCAGCGCCGTGGCCGCGGCCAGCCCGGCGATCCCGCCCCCGACGACCGCCGCCGTGGGACGGTCGCCGCCCTCGACCCGCCGCCGCCCCTGCGGACCGGGCAGGACGACGGCCCGCCTGTCCCGCCCATGACGAGCGCCCGCCGGCCGGCCCGCGCCGCGCGTCGGGCGCTGCCCGGATGTTGCTGGGCTTGCGCCCACCGCCCTGGCCCCGGTCATCGCCCATCCTCCGTGCGGCCCGCGCTCCCCGGGCGGCGGGCGACGAAGGTGTGGGCGATGCCCGTCTGCCAGCCCGGCAGGGGCAGCACCCGCACCCGGTCGAAGCGCGCCGCGCGCAGGCGGTCCGCGAAACGGCCGGCGGTGTCGAAGTCCACGACGCTGCGCCACAGGTGGCGGTAGAGGGCACCGTCTCCGAGGACGGCCGCCGCGGGCTGGACGACGCCCCGGCACACCAGGGTCCACACCACCCGGTCGGCACGACGGCCGCTGAGCGTGTACTCGTGCACGCCGAACCGCCCGCCGGGCGCCAGCAGCTCGCGCACGGCGGCCAGTACGGCGTCGGGATCGTGCACGTTGCGCAGCAGATAGGCGGCGAAGACCGCGTCGAACGGCCCGGTGACCCCGGCCTCGGCCAGGCGTTCCGCGGGCGCGTGCACGAAGTCCACGCCGCGCGCCCACGGCTTGGCGGCGGCCCGTTCTAGCATGCCGGCGGAGGCGTCGACGGCCGTGATGTGCGCGGCCGGCGCGGCGGAGCGCAGCGCGGCGGTGGAGGCGCCGGTGCCGCAACCGAGGTCGAGCAGGCGCAGCCCCCGGCCGTCTTTGGGCAGGCCGAGCCGGCGCACCGAGCGGCGCAGGTGCGCGTGGTAGCCGGGGTTGGCGGCCACCAGCGCGTCGTAGCTGCGGGAGGCGTGGTCGAAGGCGGCGGCGAGGTCCTCGTCGCGCAGCAGGGTCATACGGGCTCCAGGGATGGCAGGAGCGGCCGCCGCACGCGCGGCGCGCTCGGGCGGTCAGTCGAAGGGGCGGCGCGGCAGGGTCGGCAGCTCAAGGGCCGAGCGGAGCATGGGGCGGACCGGGGTGCGCAGGCCGATCGCGAGATCCTCCAGCAGGCCGGTGTCCCCGTCGAGGAAGCGCAGCAGCCGGGCCATCGGGACCTCGGCGAACAGCCCGCTGAACAGCGCCGGGCCGTCCACTCGCCCGCTGGCCAGGGCGCGCAGCAGTACGGCGTCCATGGCGCGGGAGCGTGCGGAGTGGGCGGGCGGCGGCAGCGGACGGCGGCCCCGGCGCAGCGCCGCCGCGACCGCCCGCGTCTGCCGCTGGAGACCGGCGAAGGTGTACCCGGTGGCGGGCCGGGTGGCACCTCCGGCGGCGCCGACGCGGAAGACGCGGGCCCCGGTCTGCCGGGCGATCGGGGCGTCCGTCATCGGGATGACACCGGTCTCGGTGGCGAGGACCTCCCGGTCGCCGAGGCGGAGCACGTCGTCGGTGTAATGGCGTACGGCCGCCTCGTAGCCGCCCGCCGTCAGAGGGCGCGGGGAGAACTCGGTGTACTCCACCAGCGCCTCGCACGGCCCGGTGGGCAGGACATAGCCGAAGGACAGGCCGCGCGCGGGCTGCCGGGTGCGGAAGTCCATCAGCTCCGCGACCCCGGGTTCGAAGACGGGCCGGGAGGTGCGGACGAACCAGCCGTGGAAGTGCTGGAGCAGCAGGGTGCGCGCGGCCGGCAGGCTGCCCGGCGGGCGCGAGTCGAGCACCCAGCGGGCCCGCAGCACGCGGCGGGCGCCGCCTGCCTCCCGCAGGTGCACGCGGGCGCCGCCGTCGACGTCCTCCACCGTCTCCACGGTGGCTTCGACACGGCGCACGTTGGGACTGCCGGCCAGGTCCCGGCCGACCAGTTCCTCGAAGTCGTCCGAACGGATCATCTTGTACCGCAGCGGCGAGAGGTCGCCCTCGATCGGATTCCCCTTCGGCGGACGCACCCGCAGCCGCCGCCAGCGGGCCGTCACCGCGGCGTCGAACCGGCCCGCCCCCCGCTCCCAGAAGCACCAGGTGCGCCGGGGCGGGCGCAGCGGCCCCGGCGGGGCGTCCAGCAGGACCACGGACGGCGTACGCAGCCCCGGCACTCGCCCGTTCAGGCGATGGGCCAGGGACAGCCCCGCGGCTCCGGCCCCGACCACCGCCACGTCAGCCTCCACCTCCGCCTCCCCTTCCAGCACCGGGCCTCCTTCCGGCCGCGTCCCGCTCGATCCGTGCCCCGTCCCGATCCGCGTCCCGCTCGCTTCGCCGACCGCTGTTCCCGACCGCTGTTCCGGCGCGGGCGCCCGAACGGATGCGGTGTCACCCGTGTGCGGGCGGTCCGCCGTACTCCGGCCGGCGAGCGGGGAAAGGACATCGCGCGACCCGGCACACACGTCATCGGCCCGTACCGCATCCAGGACCGCGGCGGCAGCCGAAGCACCGCGCGACGGACCGTGTGCGACCACGACGAGAGGACGCGGGATGAGTTCCCCACAGGCGAAGGAACACCACGGCGCGCCGCCGCCGCCCCTCCCGCGCCCGCATCCGGCACCGGGATCGCCCGGACGGACGCGCCCGGACGAGGCGCACCGGGCGGCCGGAGCCGCCGGGCCGACGGACGCGCGGGCCGAGGAGGCGCCGGCGGTGCGGAAGCCGCCACGCGCCACAGCCACAAGCGGGGGCCGCGCGCACCTGCCCCCGGCCCCCGCCCCCACCGCCCGGGAGGCCCGGTGAGCGCCCGTCGGCTGCCCGGCCGTACCGATCACATCGTGGTCGTGGGCGCCGGACTCGCCGGACTCGCGGCCGCCCTGCACCTGCTCGGCGCCGGGCGCCGGGTCACCGTCGTCGAACGGGACGCGCTGCCCGGCGGCCGGGCCGGACGCCTCGAACTCGGCGGCTACCGGATCGACACCGGGCCCACCGTACTGACCATGCCCGACCTGGCCGACGAGGCGTTCGCCGCCGTCGGCGACAGCCTGTACCGGCGCACCGAGCTGATCCCCCTGCACCCGGCCTACCGGGCCTGCTTCGCGGACGGCGGCACCCTCGACGTGCACACCGCGGCGGACGCCATGGCGGCCGAGGTGGAACGCTTCGCCGGACCCGGGGAAGCGGCCGGCTACCTGCGGCTGCGCGCCTGGCTGGAGCGGCTGTACCGGGCGCAGATGCGCCGCTTCATCGACACCAACTTCGACTCCCCGCTCGGCCTGCTCAACGCCGACCTGGCCAGGCTGGCGGCGCTCGGCGGCTTCAGCCGGCTGGACCGCCGCGTCGGCGGCTGCCTGCGCGACGAGCGGCTGCGGCGGATCTTCACCTTCCAGGCGCTCTACGCCGGCGTACCCCCGGCCCGCGCGCTGGCCGCGTACGCCGTCATCGCGTACATGGACACCGTCGCCGGTGTGTACTTCCCGCGCGGCGGCATGCACGCCCTGCCGCGGGCGATGGCGGACGCCGCCGCCGACGCGGGCGCCGACCTGCGGTTCGGCCAGGAGGTGACCCGGCTGGAGCGCCGCGGCGACCGCGTCACCGCGGTCGTCACCGACCAGGACCGCATCCCCTGCGACGCGCTCGTCCTCACCCCCGACCTGCCCGTCGCCTACCGCCTGCTCGGCCGCCGGCCCCGGCGCCCGCTGCGGCTGCGGCACGCGCCGTCCGCGGTCGTGCTGCACGCCGGCACGGACCGCACCTGGCCGCGACTGGCCCACCACACGCTGTCGTTCGGGGCGGCCTGGCGCACCACGTTCGACGAACTGACCCGCACCGGACAGCTGATGAGCGACCCCTCCCTGCTCATCACCCGCCCCACCGCCACCGACCCCGGCCTCGCCCCGCCCGGCCGCCACCTGCACTACATCCTCGCGCCCTGCCCCAACACCGACATCGGCCCCGGCCCCGCCGCCTGGGGCGACCTCGCCCCGCGCTACCGCGCGACACTCCTGCGGGAACTGGAACGGCGCGGCCTGCACGGCATCGAGGCCGCCATCGAGGAGGAGTGCCTGGTCACCCCGGCCGCCTGGCAGGCGCGCGGGCACGCCGCGGGCACGCCCTTCTCCGCCGCCCACACCTTCGCCCAGACCGGCCCGTTCCGGCCCCGCAACCTCGTGCGCGGCACCGAGAACGCCGTCCTCGCCGGCTGCGGCACCACACCGGGCGTCGGCGTGCCGACCGTACTCGTGTCCGGGAAGCTCGCCGCCGCCCGCGTCACCGGACCGCGGCCCCGCACCCCGGCCGGCGCCCGCCCCCGGCGTCCGGCCCCGTCGAGGGAGAGCACCGCATGACCGAACGGGAACTGGACGCGGCGGGCATCGGCGACCCGGTGCTGCGCGCGGCGTACCGGCACTGCCGCGCCCTCAACGCCCGGCACGGCAAGACGTACTACCTCGCCACCCGGCTGCTGCCCGTCGAGCGCAGGCCCGCCGTCCACGCGCTGTACGGCTTCGCCCGCTGGGCCGACGACATCGTCGACTCGCCCGACCCGGCGACCGCCGCCGCCGGCCCCGACCAGGCGCTGGCACAGCTCGGCACCGCCCTGGCCGAAGGGCTGCGCGACGGACACAGCCGGGAACCGGTGGTGCGCGCCCTCGCCGACACCGCCCGCCGCTACGGCATCGACCACGCGCACTTCCACGACTTCATGGCCGCGATGCGCTCCGACCTCACGGTCACGGACTACCCCACCTACGCCGACCTGCGCGGTTACATGCACGGCTCCGCCGCCGTCATCGGCCTGCAGATGCTGCCCGTCCTGGGCACGGTGGTGCCCAGGGAGGAGGCCGCCCCGCACGCCGCGGCGCTCGGGGTCGCCTTCCAGCTCAGCAACTTCCTGCGGGACGTGGGCGAGGACCTGGACCGCGGCCGCGTCTACCTGCCCGCGGACCTGCTCGCCGGCCACGGCGTCGACCGGGAACTGCTGCGCGCCGGCCGGGACTCGGGCCGCCGCGATCCCCGGATCACCGCGGCGCTGCGGGAGTTCGCGGCGCTGACCCGCGGCGTGTACCGGGAGGCGGCGCCGGGGATCGCCATGCTCGACCCCGTCGCGCGCCCCTGCATCCGCACCGCGTTCGTCCTGTACGGCGGCATCCTGGACGCCGTCGCCCGCGACGGGTACGCGGTGCTGCACCGCCGCGCGGTGGTCCCGCGCCGGCACCGCGCCGCGGTCGCCGCCGACGGGCTGGCCCGGGTGGCCCTCGCACGGCTGCGCGCCCGGCACCCGCTGCCCGTGACACCACCGCCCCTGCCCGCCGCCCCGCCCGTACGCGCGCGACGGGCCGCCCCGGAGGAGGTCGCGTGAGCCCCCGCCGCATCCCCCTGTCACTGCGCCGCGCCCCCGTGCCGTGGGACCGTCAGCGGCCCACCTGGCGCGACGCCCGCCCCGCGCTGATCGCCCAGGCGCTGAAACGCGCCCAGGCACGCCCCTCCGGCAACTGGTACGTCCTCGGCGCGTCCGCCGCGGTGCGCGGTGACCGCCCACTGGCGCGCACGGTCGGCGGTGCGGAGGTGGTCGTCTGGCGCGCCGCCGACGGCCGGCTCGTCGGCGGCCCCGGCATGTGCCCCCACCTGGGAGCGCCCCTGTGCGACAGCCCGGTCCGCCGCGGCACCCTGGTGTGCCACTGGCACGGCCTGGCTCTCGACGGCCGCCCCTACGCGGGCTGGACCCCGCTGCCGGTGCACGACGACGGCGTCCTGGTGTGGGTACGCCTGGACGCGGTCGGCGGCGAGACACCGACGGACGCCCCGGCCGTGCCCCGCCGCCCCGACCAGCACCGGGCCCTGACGGCCGTGTACACGGGCATGGGCGTCTGCGAGCCCGAGGACGTCGTGGCCAACCGCCTGGACCCGTGGCACGGGGCCTGGTTCCACCCGTACTCGTTCGTCGACCTGACCGTGGTCGGCTCCCCGGAGGGTGAAACGGGGCCGGACGCCTTCACCGTCGACGTCTCGTTCAAGGTCGCGGGACGGCTGGTGGTGCCGGTGCGCGCGGTGTTCACCGCCCCCGATCCCCGCACGGTCGTCATGCGCGTCACGCGGGGCGAGGGGGCGGGCTCCGTCGTCGAGACGCACGCCACGCCACTCGGCCCGGACGAGCACGGCCGTCCCCGCACGGCGGTCGTCGAAGCGGTACTGGCCGCCTCCGACCGCCGCGGCTACACCCTCGCACGCCGGACGGCCCCCCTGCTGCGCCCCCTGATGCGCGCCGCGGCGGGACGCCTCTGGCGTGACGACCTGGCGTACGCCGAGCGCCGCTGGCAACTGCGCTCCAGCGGACGGTTCCCGGGCTGACCGGCCCGCGGGGGCCGCACCCCGCCGTCACCCTGGCACTACCAGCTACGATCATGTAGCCGTTGTTTAAAGCAAACGGTTAGTGTTATGTTCGGCGGCATGAAGAAAGTGAGCTTCGCCGAGTTCGGCGGACCCGAAGTGCTGCGCCTCATCGATGCCGAGGAGCCCCACGCGGGTCCCGGCCGGATACGTGTCGCCGTGCGGGCGGCGGGGGTGAACCCCGTCGACTGGCGGCTCCGGGAGGGCCAGGTGCTGGGGGCTCATCCGATCGTGCTGCCGTCCGGGGTCGGGCTGGATGCCGCCGGGGTGGTGGACGAGGTCGGTGAGGGCGTCGAAGGGGTCGCGGTCGGTGACCGTGTGTTCGGTGAGGGGGTGAGCACGTATGCGGAGTTCGCGGTGCTGTCGGCCTGGGCCCGAATGCCCGGGGGGCTGTCGTTCGAGGAGGCGGCGGGGTATCCGTCCGTGATGGAGACGGCGGTGCGGATCATCGGTGAGGTGGGTGTGCGGCCGGGGCAGACGTTGCTGGTCAGTGGCGCGTCGGGGGGTGTGGGGTCGGCGGTGCTGCAGATCGCCCGTGACCGTGGCATCACGGTGATCGGTACGGCGGGTGCCGGGAACCAGGACTACCTGCGCGGTCTGGGTGCTCTGGCCACGACCTACAAGGAGGGCTGGGCCGGGCGGGTGCGGGGGCTCGGGCGGGTCGACGCGGCCCTCGACCTGGCCGGCTCGGGCGTGATCCCGGCCCTCGTCGAGCTGACCGGGGACCCGCGGAGGGTGGTGAGCATCGCGGACCTCGACGCGCCGAAGTTCGGCGTGCGTTTCTCCGGTGTGGCCGGGAGCGTGCCGGTGGCACTCGCCCAGGCCGCCGATCTCATCTCCCGGGGCAGGCTCCACATCCCGGTCGAGAAGTCCTATCCCCTCACCGAGGCGGCCGCGGCCCACATCGACAGCCAGGCCGGCCACACCCGCGGACGCCGGGTCATCGTCATCTGACCCGCTCCGCGAGCAGGAACTCCCGGGGGGCGGTGCAACTCCCCCCGGGCACGGGGGGAGCGCGGCGCCCGGGCACGGGGGAGCGCGGCGCGCCAGGGCTGTCGGGCCCCTCCGGCTGGAGGAGACCTCGTCCCGTCAGGGGGTGCCCGCCCCCGAAGCGTCCCCAGCCGGGCGGGACCGGTCCATGATCCCCTCGATGATCCGCATCAGACGGTCCCCCGTCCGGTCGACGCAGCCGTTCTGGGTGCTGACCTGCGCGCCTTCGAGGACGAAGGTGATCTCGGCCGCCGTCTGTTCGGGGTCGGACAGCCCGGCGCGGACGCACAGGCCGACCAGCCGGCGCAGCTGGCGCTCCTTGTGCTGTTCGATCACCTGCCGTGCGGGGTGGGAGCGGTCGGGCAGTTCGGCGAGGGAGTTGATGAAGGGGCAGCCCCGGTACGAGACCGCCGGCAACCCCTCGGCGATGAAGCGGGCCACGCCCAGGATCTGCTCCCCGGGCCGGTCGGGATACTCGGCCTCGACCCGGTCGAACACCGCCTGGTAGTCGGCGGCGACGATCCGCAGCCACTCCGCGACCAGCGCGTCCTTGGTCTCGAAGTGCCGGTAGATCGCCATCTTGGTGGTCTCGGCCCTGTCGGCGATCGCCTGGACGCCCACCTGCCGGATCCCCTCGCTCTGGAACAGCTCCTCCGCCGCGTCGAGGATGCGCTCACGCGGCGGCAGCTTCGCCACCCTGCTCGGTCTGCTGGCGGTCGATGCCATGGCTGCTCCGTGCCCTCCGGTCGGTTGCGGGTCCCCGCGTCCTGCTACGGTACCAGTCCGTCCCTGGCGATACCGATCGGTATCGCCAGGGACTTGACGGTACCGTTCTCGCTCTCGGGAGTGTCAGTGGACATCGACGAATACGTACGCTTCGACGCGGTCGGGCTCGCCCAGCTGGTTGCCCGGAACGAGGTGACCCCCGCCGAACTGGAAGCGGTCGCCCGCGAGGCCGCGCGGGCGGTCGGCCCGCGGCTCAACGCCGTCGTGGAGACCTGGCCCACCGACGACCGGCCCCGCCCGGGCAGTGCCCCGCTGGCCGGTGTCCCGTTCCTGATCAAGGACATGGCGGTCACCATGGCCGGGCGGCGGACGGAACTCGGCAGCCGCCTCGCGGCCGGCCTCGTCGCCGGCGCGGACTCCACCCTGATGACCCGCTTCCGCCGGGCCGGCCTCGTGACGTTCGGACGCACCGCGACCCCGGAGATGGCCTTCAGCACCACCACGGAACCGGTGCTGTACGGCGCGACCCGCAATCCGTGGGACCCCACGCGAAGCGCCGGCGGCTCCAGCGGAGGCGCGGGCGCGGCCGTGGCCGCCGGCATCGTCCCCGTCGCGCACGCCACCGACGCCGCGGGCTCGATCCGCATCCCCGCCGCCTACAACGGCCTGTTCGGGCTGAAGCCGACCCGCGGCCGGGTGCCGGTGGGCCCCGCCTTCGACGAGGTCTTCAACGGCCTGGCCGTGCACGGCAGCGTCAGCCGCACCGTGCGCGACAGCGCCGTACTGCTCGACCAGATCCGCGGCCCGGAGCCGGGCGACCCCTACTTCGCGCAGGAGCCGCCCCGGCCGTACGCGGAGGAGGTCACCCGGCATCCGGGCGCCCTGCGGATCGGTGTCCTCGCCCAGGCGTGGGGCGGCCACCGCACCGCCCCACCCGTCGTCGACGCCCTGTCCCGCACCGTGCGCCTGCTGGAGTCCCTCGGCCACCGGGTGGAGGAGGCCGCACCCGAACTCGGCGTCGACTGGGAGGAGTTCGTGCTGTCCAACGCCCATTTGTGGACGGCGAATCTCACGGCCTCGGTCGATGAGCTGGCCGCCGCGCTCGGCCGGCCCGTGGACTCCTCGACCCTCGAACCGCAGACCCTCGCCAGCTACCACTACGGTCAGCGGGTCAGCGGCCCCCGGTTCGTGACCGCCCTGGCGGTCCGCAACCGGGTCTCCCGCAGCCTGGCCCGCTCCTTCGAGACGTACGACGTACTGCTCACCCCGACCGCGCCGGAGCTGCCCGTGCCCCTGGGCACCCACGGCCGGGGCGCGGAGGCGCTGGACGGCCTCGGCTGGCTCCGCAGGCTCTTCGACCTCTCACCGTTCACCGCGGTGTTCAACGTGACGGGCACACCCGCCATGTCCGTGCCGGTGACGGCCGACGCCGCCACGGGGCTCCCGGTCGGTATGCAGTTCGCCGCCGGATACGGTCTCGAAGGCCGCCTCTTCCGCCTCGCCGGACAACTCGAACAGGCCGATCCGTGGTCGGGCCGGACCCCCGCGATATGGGCCGGGAACCGCCGGGACAACTGAGGTCCGCCCGCGCGGCGGAGGGGCGCGGGCCTCCCCGGCCGCATCCGGCAAGGCGTGCGCCACCCGGGTGATCGCGGTGCCCGTGCCGGGCGCGCAGGTGCACAGAGCGCCCGCCCGGGAGACTGATGAAGGCATGAGCACCCACCACGCCGACGGCCCGGACGGCGCGCACCAGTGCCCGCCGGGCGTCTCGGACACCCTCGTGCGGGCCCTGGGCGCGCTGTCGAAGGCACTGGAGACGACCGAACGCGCCCGCGGTCACCTCTACGCCTTCCACCAGCTCACCGGCGGCGCCGACTTCGAACTGGACCGCGCAGTCGGCCTGCTGCGCGAGGCGGGCCGGGACGAGTGGGCCGACCGGGTGCAGGCGGAGATCCTGGGCCGCAACGTGATCCCCGGCCACTGGACCTTCCAGATCATCGAGGCGTACAACGCGACCTACTACGAACCCTTCAAGACCACCGAGGCTCAGGCCCGTCAGGATCTCGTCGGCGGACGCGACCACCTGTACGAGGCGGAACTGAAGGAGCGGCGCCGCACCCGCGGTCACCCCGACCACACGGCACGGCCGGACTCGGCACGGACGGCGGACGAGCCGGGGCGGCCCGCCACCGGAGACGACCCGGCCGCCCCACGGTGACCGGCCGGCGAGGACATGGCACCTGACGCACTCGCGCCGCACCGCCGTCACCCCGGCGCTCCCACGCCCTCCGGACACTGTCCGTGCCCTCCGGGCCGCTGTCCTCCCGCTTGATCGACCAGGCGATTGGCCCCCGCGTGACCCGTCGCCCAGGACCGGCGGGACGGTGCCCCGGAGGGCACCCACGCGGGGTAAACGGAACGTACGCCTCCGCTCGACCGGACCGGAAGTCCCCGAGCGGTGTGTCGTGGCTCACAGCGGTCCGGCCGGGTCGCGGGCCGGGCAGCACGGCCCGGGGGAGTGGAGGGCGGGCCCCGCGCGTCAGCGTGCGCCGGCCTCCGGAATCCGGGCGCCCGTGCCGCCCACCCGCACCCGCGGGTCCCCGGCGCGCAGCTCCACCCGCAGTTCGCCCGGGCGGCCCATGTCCGCGCCCTGGCGCAGTTCCAGGGCCGACTCCTCGGGGACCAGGCCCAGTTCGCGCGCGTAGGCGCCGAATGCCGCGGCCGCCGCGCCCGTCGCCGGGTCCTCGACCACGCCGCCGACGGGGAAGGGGTCGCGCACGTGGAAGACCGTCTCGGACTCGCGCCACACCAACTGCACCGTGGTGAGGTCCAGGGAGAGCATGAAGTCCTTGAGCCGCTCGAAGTCGTAGTCGAGATCCGCCAGCCGCGCGCGTGTGGTGACGGCGAGGATCAGATGGCGGGCCCCGGCGTAGCCGATCCTGGGCGGGAAGGCGGGGTCGAGGTCGGCGGCGGACCAGCCGAGCGCCGCGAGGGCCTCGGTGACGTCCTTCTCCGCCACCTCGTGGACGGCGGGCTCGACACTGGTGAGGGTCGCGCGCAGGGTGCCGTCCGAAGCCTCGGTCACCGTCACCGGGACGGTGCCGGCCCAGGTGGCGAACAGCAGGTCGCCGGGGCCCCGGCGTTCCGCGTGCGCGATGGCCGTGGCGATCGTGGCGTGTCCGCAGAAGGGGACTTCGGCCTCGGGGGAGAAGTAGCGCACGGTGTACGCCCGTTCCTGGCCGGAGAGTTCCGCCGGCGGCGCGGTCAGGAAGGCGGTCTCGCTGTAGCCGAGGTCCGCCGCGATCGCGAGTTGCTCCGCGTCGCTCAGGCCGGTGGCGTCCAGGACGACTCCGGCGGGGTTGCCTCCCGCGGGATCGGCGGAGAACGCGGTGTAGCGGAGGATCTCGGGGCTACGGGACGGTGTTGTCGTCATGACGGTGGCAACTCCTTGCGTTCCAGGACCGTGTGCGGGCTGTGCGGGCTGTGCGGGGCTTGCGGGCGGGGCGGGCTGTGCGACGTGGTGGTGCGGGTGTGACCGGCGTGCGTGCCGTGGTGCGGCCGTCTTGATCGTTCGCACCCTCTCATGGCCCGCGAGTTCCTGGCCCGGATATTCGAACGCGGTGGCGACGACGACGTGGTGGGTCCGGCCCCGCGCACAGCACTTCGGCCCCGTGCACAGCACTTCGGCCCCGCGCACAGCACTTCGGGACCCGCGACCCAATCCGGACCCGAGTCTTCGGGCGCCGCCACGACCCGTCACGCGCGGTCGAGGGCCAGGATCGGGAGGAGCCGTCCCGCCTCCCGAAAGGCCCTCCTTGACCGACCGCATTCCGTCCCCCGCCCACCCGGCGGTGGGCCGATGAGACGCGCACGTCCCACTCTGGGCATCCTCGGCGGCATGGGCCCGTTGGCCACCGCCGACTTCTACCACCGGCTCGTCGCACGGACGCCGGCCGACGCCGACCAGGAACACCTGCCGGTCCTCATCTGGGCCGACCCGGCGGTCCCCGACCGTACCGCCGCGCTGCTGGGCGAGGGCCCCTCGCCCGTACCGGCGCTGGCCGAGGGCGCCCGCTGGCTGCGGCGGGCCGGGGCGAGCTGCGTCGCCGTCCCGTGCAACACCGCGCACGCCTACGTCGAGCAGGTCGCCAAAGCCACCGGCATCGAAGTGCTGGACATGATCAAGGCGGCGCTGGACGCCGCCGCCGACGCGGCACCCGCCGTGGAGCGGGTGGGCGTCCTGGCGACACGCGGCACCTGCCGGGCGGGACTCTACGAGCGGGCCGCGGCACCGCGCGGCGTCGAGGTGATCCAGGTACCCGAAGACGTCCAGCGCGAGTACGTCGACGCGGCGATCCGCGCGGTGAAGGCGGGAGCGGACCTGGACGGACCCGCGCGATGGATCGCCACGGCCGCCGCGGCCCTCAAGGAGCGGGGCGCGGACGTGGTGATCGCCGCGTGCACGGAGATCCCGCTGGTCAGCGGGCTGGCCGCCCGCCTGGTGCCGCTGGTCGACTCCACCGACGCCCTCGTGGACGCGGCGCTCGCCCGGCTGTGGAGACCCGACGCGGCCACTCCGGCCTGAGCGACCCACTCAGATCTGGCGTATCCCCGCCGACCCGGCCCGGCGCACGCACTCCGCCCCGGCTCACCGGAGCCCCTCGCCCGCTTCGTCCCACCGTACGGAGCCGCAGGCGTACTCTCGTACCCGGCCACCACATCGCAGCGGCCCCCCACGACCTAACCTGCGGAGATGATCAGGCACATGTCGGCGCACCCCGCCAGGAGCCTGAGCCGGGTGCTCGAAGACCTCGGCTCCACTCTCCTGGACCTCCTCCACGGCGACGCGGAGACGGCCGGGGAGATCGGCGGTGTCGCCATCCACGACCCGCACGACGAGCAGCACCACCCGCCGCACGCCGTCGTGCTCGGCGTCGGTGTCCACGGGACCGAGGAGATCGCCGGGCTGCTGCGCGGCCTCCGCGCCCACGAGGCCGCGGCCCTGGTGGTGCGGGGCCCGGTCGAGGACGCCGACGGGCTGGCGGACGTCGTGGCCGAGACGGGTGTCGCCCTGCTGGCCCTCACCCGCGGCGCGTCCTGGGCCCAACTGGCGGCGATGCTGCGCACCCTGCTCTTCGAGGGCGACGTCGGCGAGGCCGAGGCACAGACACTCGGCGGGGTGCCCTCGGGCGACCTGTTCGCCCTGGCCAACGCGATCGCCACCCTGCTGGACGCCCCCGTCACCATCGAGGACCGGCGCTCCAGGATCCTCGCGTTCTCCGGCCGGCAGGACGAGGCGGACTCCGCCCGCGTGGAGAGCATCCTGGCCCGGCAGGTGCCCGAGCGCTATCTGCGCCTGCACGAGGAGGACGGGGTGTTCAGGGAGCTGTACCGCGGCGACGGCCTGGTGCACGTCCCCGCCCCGGCGCTCGGCGACGAGGAGGCGCTGCCCCGGGTGGCGGTCGCCGTACGCGCCGGCGACGAGTTCCTCGGGTCCGTGTGGGCGGCCCTGCGCAAGCCCCTCACCCCCGAACGGGAGAAGGCGTTCGGGGAGGCGGCCAAGCTCGTCGCCCTCCACATGCTCCGCTTCCGCGCGGGCACGGACGCCGAGAACCGGCTGCGCGCGGAACTGGTCACGACCGCGCTGGAAGGCGGCGCGGGCGCCGTCGAGGCGCTCGGCCGCCTGGGGCTGGTCACCGAACCGACGCTGGTCATGGCCATGGGACTGGCACCGGCCTCGGACGAGGACCACGCGCACGTCACCGCCGAGCGGCAGCGTCTGGCCGGGGCCCTCGCCGTGCACCTCACCGCCGTGCAACCGCGTTCCGCCGTGGCCCTGCTGGGCGATGTCGCCTACGCGCTGTTCCCGGTGACCGGCGACACCGCCCACGCCCGGGAGCGCGCCGCGCAGGTGGCGTCGAACTTCCTCCAGCGCACCGGCGAACGGGCGGGCGCGGTCATCGGGATCGGATCGGTGGCCCAGGAACCGGCCGCCCTCGCCCGCTCACGGGCCAACGCCGACCGGGCGCTGCGCGTGCTGGCCACCGGCCGGACCGGGCAGCGCGTGACGTCGATCACCGACGTGTACGTCGACGCGCTCCTGCTGGAGATGCGGGACCTCGCCATCGCCCACCGCGACGAACTCTCCGGTCCGCTGGCCCGGTTGGCGGCGTACGACGCCAAGCACAACGCCCATCTGGTCGAGACGCTCCGGGCCTGGCTGGACGCCTTCGGTGACGTGATCACCGCGTCGGCGAGCGTGTTCGTCCACCCCAACACCTTCCGCTACCGCATCCGTCGGGTGGCCGAAGTGGGCCGGATCGACCTCCAGGACCCCTCCGCCCGGTTCGCCGCGATGCTCCAGCTGCGCCTGATGGGCACGGACGTCGGCGGCCGGGTCCGCCCCGACGGCACGGACCCGGCCGCCCCCGCCGCTCCCGGCCCGGGCACGGACCCCGCCACACCGGCCGGCTGACCGCAACACCGGCCGGCTGACCGCCGCCGGGCGGGTCGCCGGGCGCGGTATGTGACGCCGGTGCCGGCCAGGTCGGCCGCGACGACGACGCGGTGGCGCGAACTCTGGCTCTTTCTCCGGCAGCCCGCGCCGCCCCCGTCCGTGGATACTGCCGACCATGAACCGACCAACTGCGACACGGCTCCTCGCCGCACTCGCCGCGTGTGCGGCCGGCGCCTCCCTGCTGGTGGGCGTCCAGGCCGCCCCCGCGGCCGCGGAAGTCTTCTGCGGCACTCACTCGGTCGACGGCGCCATCTGGACCGAGTACACCCAGACACCCGGTGTGCGGCAGTCCCTCGGCTGTCCCACCAGCGATGAACTCGGCCTCCCCGACGGGGTCGGCCGCCGTCAGGTGTTCGACAACGGCTCCATCTACTGGAGCCCGGACACCGGGGCGCACGCCGTGTGGGGCCTCATCGGCCAGGAGTGGGGCCGGCACGGCTGGGAAGGCGGCTACATGGGGTACCCGCTCACCGACGAGCTGAAGAACCCCGACGGGATCGGTGTCCGCCAGCAGTTCCAGAACGCCACGGTCTACTGGTCCCCCGGCTCCGGGGCGCACGCGGTGCACGGCAACATCGGATGGTGGTGGGGGCAGTACGGGTACGAAAGCGGGCCGTACGGCTACCCCACGAGCGACGAGTACGACGCCGGACACGTCGGCGGCAACGTCGATGACAACAACGGCGTACGCCAGGACTTCCAGTCCGGCAAGTACATCGTGTGGAGCGGCGGTCAGGCCGACGCCTTCGAGGCCTGCCAGACCGCGTGCATCGGCTACGGCGGCATCACCGACACGAAGTGGGTGAAGAAGACCGAGGTCTACGTCAACTGGACCGACAGCCGCCTGACGTCCGTCCACGTCACCCCGACGGCCGCCGCGTTCAAGACCGTCATGGGGAGCGATGACGCCGCCAGCGACCTGAAGGAGGACTGGCGGCAGGTGTGGTCCAACACGCGCATGTTCCCCGGCGCCACGCCGGCCGAGGAGAACTCGACCTACCAACAGCTGGTGTGCCACGCGGAGTTCTCCTACCCCAACACCAGCGGTGGGCACTTCGGCGGTCCGACGTGGGACCTGGAGACCTGGCGCCCGGAACTCACCGGGGACACCGACACGAAGCTCAAGAAGATGCTCGCTTCCAAGTGCAACTGGGACACGGACTCGTAGCACCTTCTGGTCCGGAGGCACAAGAAGCCCTCGCCGGCCCGGAGACCGGTGAGGGGTTCCGGGCCGGCCTGACCGTTCTCACCAGGATTTCCCGCCCCTCCACCCCTCACACCCGCTCACCCCCGCACATCACAGGCGTACGCCCGCCGGAACGGTCAGGTCCCGGTGCGTGTCGTGGAAGGTGTCGGCGGCCTCGATGGTGCGTACCCAGTCGTAGAACAGTTCCTTGGTGGACAGCGTCTCGATGCCCCGGTCCGACAGACGGCGCAGCCCCCGCTCGTGCGCCCGGCCCGGCGAGTAGGCGGCGTCCTCCACGACCGCCACCCGCTTGCCCGCGTGGTGCAGCTGGATCGCCGAGTGGGCGACGCAGATGTCCGTCTCGATACCGGCCAGGACCAAGGTGGTGCGGCCGGTCGCCTCGATGGCGGCGGCGATATCGGGGTTGTCCCACACGGCGAAGGCGTTCTTGGGCAGGGTGACCGCGCCGGCCGGCAGCGCGTCGCGGATCTCCCGCACGGTGTGCCCGCTGCCGTCGGGGTCCTCCTCGGTCACCACGACCGGGATGCCCAGACGGTCGGCCACCGACGTGATCCAGACGATGCGCCCCACCATCTCGTGGAACCGCTGCCGGTCCACGTCGAGCCGGTGCGGCGGGTAGAAGTCCTCCTGCACATCGATGATCACCAGCGCGCAGTCGTCCCGGTCGATCAGCGGCATCCTCGTCTCCTCTCGAATCCAGCGTCCCGCCACCCTAGGAACCGCGCCGCCCGCCGGAGTCGTCCGCACGTCCAAGCCGTCACCCGCGCGTTCGTACCGGACGACCAAGCATCCGGGGACGTGCCGTGCGTACGCTGCGGCCACGTTCATCGAGTCACCGGAGGCGTGCGTGAAGGCCGACAGGGAGCACTGGGCGAGCCGGCTCGCCGCGCTGGCCGCCGAGTCGCGGGTGCCGGGCGCGAGCCTGGCGTTCTGGCACGGCGGCCGGACGCACGCGTACGTCACCGGCGTGCTGAACTCCACCACCGGCGCCCCCGTGCGCACCGACTCCCTGTTCCAGATCGGGTCGGTCACCAAGGTCTGGACGGCGACCCAGATCATGCTGCTGGCCGAGCAGGGACGCGTCACCCTGGACACCCCCGTCACCGACGTGCTGCCCGGATTCCGGGTACGGGACGCCGAGGCGACGGCCGCCATCACACTGCGCCATCTGCTGACCCACACCTCGGGCATCGACGGCGACCTGTTCCTGGACACCGGCCGCGGCGACGACTGCCTGCGGCGGTACGTCGAGGCCTGCGCCGGCCTGGCCCAGACCTTCCCGGCCGGCGACTCGCACTCGTACTGCAACTCCGGCTTCGTCGTCGCGGGCCGTGTCGTCGAACAGCTCACCGGCCGGACCTGGGACCAGGCCCTGCGCGAGCAGCTCCTCGACCCCCTGGGCCTGACACACACCCACACACTGCCGGAGGACGTGCTGAGGTTCGGCGCGGCCGTGGGACACGACGACGACGGCGCCGCGGTGTCCACGTGGGGGCTGCCGCGGTCGGTCGGCCCCGCCGGACTGATCTGCGCCCGGGCCGCGGACGTGGTCGCCTTCGCCCGCGCCCACCTCACCCCCGGCACCCTCCTCGCCGACCCGGCGGCACTGCGGCAGCCCCAGGTCGACCTGCCCAACCCGTACGACGGCGGCCGGCAGTGGGGGATCGGCTGGAGCCTGGACGAGTGGGACGGGCGGCAGGTGGCCTCCCACACCGGGGACACCATCGGCCAGCACGCCGCCCTGTGGGTCCTGCCCGGCTCCGGGACCGTCGTCGCCCTGCTGGCCAACGGCGGCCACAGCGCCGAGTTCCAGCACCGCCTGGTCAGCGAACTCCTCCGGGAGCTGCACGGCCTGGAGGTCCCGGCGCCGCTCGCCCCGCCCGCCGAGCCCGTGACGGTGGACGTCGAACCCTTCACCGGCCGCTACGAGCGCGCGGGCAGCCGCATCCACGTGACCTCCCACGCGGGCCGGCTCCGGCTGCGTACGGAACCCACGGGCCTCCTCGCCGGACTCGCTCAGCCGCGGACGCTGGAGCTGACCGCCGTCGACGCCACCACCTTCGTGGGCCGCTCCGGCCGTGACGCCCAGTGGGACGCCGTGGTGTTCGAGAACCGCCCCGACGGCCGCTCCTTCCTCCACCACAGCGGCCGTGCCACCCCCAAGTCCCGCTGACGACCCCGATCGGAGCCCCGGAGCCCGTGCACAGACGCCCCACCGCCGACGAGCCGGCCGCCACCTTCCGGTCGGTCTTCGACGAGGCGCACGTCGAGGGCTTCCTCCACGCCCGCGACCTCGACACCGACCGCGAAGTGGCCTTCCGGGCCGACGAACCGGTCATCGTCGCCTCCCTGCGCAAGATCCCGGTCGCCCTCGCCTACGCCCGCGAGGCGGCCGCCGGACGACTGGACCGGGCCGCACGCCACACGATCACCGCCGACCACCGTGAAGGCGGCGGCACCGGCACCGACAGCTGCCTGCACGACGTCACGATGAGCACACGTGACCTGGCCTTCTTCATGCTGTCCATGAGCGACAACGCGGCCACCGACAAACTCATGGAGATCCTCGGCACCGACCGCGTCCGCGCCCTCGTCACCGAACTCGGCTGCCCCCGCCTGCCGGTCGGCCGCTACCACGACCTGTGGGACCCCGTCTGGGCGGAACTGGGCATCGACACCGACGCCGACATCGACGCCCAGCTGGAACAGGTCGGCGAGGAACGGCTCCGGGGCCTGGCCATGCTCGACCCCACGCGCTCCGCCTCCGGCACCCCGCGTCAGATCACCTCCCTGCTCACCGCGATCTGGCGTGACCGCGCGGGCCCGGCCGCGGCCTGCGCCGAGGTACGTGACCTGATGGGCCGGCAGCTGTCCACGCACCGCCTCGTCGCCGGCTTCGACGCCGATGTCCAGGTCGCGGCGAAGAACGGCTCCCTGTGGGGGGTCCTCAACGAGGCCGGCGTCGTCGAGTACCCCGACGGATGCCGCTACGCCGTGGCCGTCTTCCTGCGCACCCCGGCTCTGACCGGCCGCGACCCCGCCGCCGACGCCGCGATCGGCCGCGCGGCACGCACGGCGGTCGACCACCTCCGCCGACCGGGACCGGCCACCTCCCGGTGACCGGCCCTGGCACCACCCCGACCGGATCTGGCCCACCCCGTGACCGGAACCGGCACCACCCCGACCAGCGGCACCACCCCGACCGAGCCCGGCACCACCCCGACCGGACCCGGCACCACCCCGACCGGACCCGCCCCCCTGTGAGGAGACGACATGCCCGCAGCCGCCCCGCCCTCGGCCGAGACGCAGGTCCACGCCCAGCTCTCGCGCCTCTTCACGCAGGCCGCGGTCGAAGGGTTCGTCCACGCCCGTGACATCGACACGGGCGCCGAGTTCGGCCACGGCGCCGACTCGCGGGTCGTCCTCGCCTCGGTCTTCAAGATCCCGATCGCCCTCGAATACGCCCGCCAGGCCGCCGGCGGACGACTGGACCGGGCCGCGCGGCACACGGTGACGGCCCCCTACCGGTCCGGCGGCAGCGGCACCGACGGATGCGCCCACGACGTCGAGATGAGCGCCCGCGACCTCGCGTTCATGATGATGACGATCAGCGACAACGCCGCGACCGACCTGCTGCTGGACATCGTCGGCCCGGACCGGGTCCGCACGACCCTGGACGAACTCGGCTGCACCGGATTCGGTGTCTCCTCCTGCCGCGCCCTGGACGAGGACATCCGCCGTGAACTCGGGCTCGACCCCGGCCGGTCCCTCGACGACCAGCTCGCCGGCGTCCCGGCGGAGCGGCTGCTGACGCTCGGTGTCTGCGATCCCGGGCGCAGCCCGTCCAGCACCCCGCGCGAGGTGACCGCGCTGCTGGCCGCCATCTGGCGGGACGAGGCGGGTCCGGCGCCCGCGTGTGCCGAGGTGCGAGGCATCATGAGCCGACAGGTCTGGCAGCACCGCCTGGTCTCCGGGTTCCCCGGGGACGATGTGCGGATCGCCGGCAAGACGGGCACGGACTTCGCCGTCCGCAACGAGGCGGGCGTCGTCGAGTACCCCGACGGGAAGCGGTACGCCGTGGGCGTGTTCCTGCGGACCTCGTCCCCCGCCGACCGGCAGCCGCTCGCGGACCGCGCCATCGGCCGGGCCGCCCGGGCCGTCCTCGACCACCTGCGGTCCTGACGGCGCGGAACGCCACGCACACCACGCACAGACTCCTGCCGTACCCCACCCCCACCCACCTACCCTGCCGGCCCCGGACCGCGAGCGCGGTCCGGGGCCGCTGCACGCTCCGGGGCCGCTGCACGCTCCGGGCCGCCGCCCGCCAGGACGGCCGTGCCGCACAGCCCGCGCCCTCGCACTTCGGGCGTGGCGCCGAAACGCTCCCGTCGGCTTTGTCGTCCCGGCTGAATCATTTTCGGCCGCCAGTCGCGAATGTGGGGCGACCTTCCCGCCCCAAGGAGCCACCATGAAGAAAGCCCGAGCGGTTGCCGCCTGTCTCGCGGCGTCGCTGCTTGCCGCCGGCTGCGGCAGCGGCGGTCAGGCCGGGTCGGCCGGCGGCGACGCCTTCAGCCTCGCGATCAAGAGCGACCCCGGACTGCTCGACCCGGCCCTGGTGCAGAACACCACCACCTACACCGCTCTGTCGCTGGCCTACGACACCCTGGTGGACATCGGCTCCGACGGCCGTGTCGTCTCGGGGCTGGCCGACAAGTGGGACGTCAAGCCCTCCTCGGTCACCTTCACCCTGCGCCGCGACGCGGTGTGCGCGGACGGCAGCCCCGTCACCCCGAGCACCATCGCCGCCAACGTCGCCCACATCACCGACCCGGCCACCAAGTCGCCCGCGTACGGCGTCGTGGTGCCCGAGGGCCTGACCGCCCGGGCCGACGACGCCGCCGGCACCGTGACCCTGTCGACGCCCCAGCCGTTCGCGTTCATCCTGCAGAGCACCCGCTACCTGTTCATGGTGTGCGGCGCCGGGCTGAAGAACCGCTCCCTGCTCCGGAACGGCACCTCCGGCTCGGGTCCGTTCCGGCTCACCTCGGCCCGGCCGGACCAGAGCTACACCTTCACCCGCCGCAAGGACTACACCTGGGGCCCGGGCGGGGTCACGGCGGCGGACCCGGCCATGCCGGGCTCGGTCGTCCTCAAGGTCGTCGGCAGCGAGTCGACCGCCGCCAACCTGCTGCTCTCCCACCAGTTGAACGCCGCGCAGTTCGCCGGCCCGGACCGCGCCCGGGTGACCCATGTCCCCGGCCTCACGACCACCGTCCAGCCCAACGGCACCCAGGAGTTCTTCTTCCACCAAGGGCAGGGGCACCCCGGCCACGACCCCGCCGTCCGCACGGCCCTCCTCCAGGCCGTCGACCTGCACGCGCTCGGGGAGATCGCCACCGGCGGCACCGGAGTGCCGCCCACCGGCCTCGTCATGCCCCCGCGCCCCTGCCCCGGTGACACCGTCCGCGGGCACCTGCCCGCCTTCGACCCGCGCGCCGCCGCCGCGGCCCTCGAAGCGGCCGGATGGCACCGCTCCGGCGACGGCGTCCGCCGCAAGGACGGCCGGAGACTGACGATCCGGATGATCTACGGCACCTCCGCCGGGGAGACGATGGCGGCCGCGGCCGAATACCTGGCCGACGCCTGGAAGAAGGCCGGAGCGGACGTCCGGCTGCGCGCCCTGTCCGACGCCTCCTACAGCGAGGTCGAAGCCGTCACCCAGGACTGGGACGTGGACTGGGCCCCGCTCGGCGTCACCCTGCCCACGCAGCTCCTCGGCGCCCTCTCCGGCCCCTTCACCCCGGACGGCGGCAACTTCGCCCACCTCACCGACAGGAAGTACGAGCAGCTCACCGCCGCGGCGGACAAGCTCCCGGGCACCTCCGGCTGCGCGAAGTGGGCGCAGTCCGAGAGCGCGCTGTTCGACAGCGCCGACCTCGTCCCCGTGGTCGACAAGACCCTCACCACGGCCGCGCACGACGCCACCTTCCGCATCACGGCGGGGCTGCTGGACCCGACGTCGATCCGGATGACGGGAGCCGGGAAGTGACCACCATGACCGACACGCCCACGAACGCCCCCGCCCGGCCCGGGCGGTTCCGGCACCTGGCCCCGGCGGCCCGGCTGACCCCGCTGTTCCTCGCCCGGCACCTGCTGCGGCTGGCCGTCTCGCTCGCCGTGCTCGTCGTCGCGTCGTTCGCGATGATCCACCTCATCCCCGGCGACCCGCTGCGGCAGATGCTCGGCCCCACCGCCCCCAAGGCCCTCGTCGACGCCCGCCGCGCCCAACTCGGCCTGGACGACCCGCTGCCCGTGCAATTCGTCCACTACGTCCAGCACGTGTGCGGCGGCGACCTGGGCACGTCGTTCTTCTCCTCCCAGCCGGTGAGCGGCATCATCGCCCAGGGCCTGCCCAACACCCTGGCCCTCGCCGCACTCGCCACGCTCGTCGCCCTGGCCGCGGCGATCCCGCTGGGCATGTGGGCCGCCGTCCGCACCCACCAGGGCCGCCGACGCGCGGAGACGGCGTTCACCACCGTCACCGGGGCCGCCGTCGCCGTCCCCGAATACCTCTACGGCCTGGCGCTGCTGCTCGTGTTCGCCCTCGGCGCGGGCCTGCTGCCGCCGGCCGGCCTGACCGGCCCCGCCTCCTACGTGCTGCCCGTCACCGCCCTGGCGATCGCCCCCACGGCGATGATCGCCCGGCTCGCCCGGGTGGAGACCCTGCGCGAACTCGGCACCGACTACATGCGCCTGGCCCACGCCAAACGGCTGCCGGCCTGGCGGCTGTACGCGGTGCACCTGCTGCCCAACACCCTCACCGCGACCCTGACCATGGGCGGCCTGCTGCTCGGCGGCCTGATCACCGGCAGCGTGCTCGTGGAGAACGTCTTCGCCTGGCCCGGCCTCGGCCAGCGGACGGTCGAGGCCATCACGCAGAAGGACTATCCCGTCGCCCAGGCCATGATCCTCGTCTACGGCGGCCTCGTCCTCGTCATCAACTTCCTCGTCGACGTACTCCTCGGCGTCCTCGACCCCCAGTCCGCCCTGTCCGCCCCGTCCCGCCAGGAGGGCTGATGCGCCGCCCGCTGCGACACCCCGCCGGTCCGCTGCGAAACCCCACCGGCCTGCTGAGCGCCGCCCTGATCGCCGTCTTGGTCCTGCTCGCGCTCGTCGGCCCGCCGCTGTGGGGCGGGTCCGCCGCCCGCGTCGACCCGGGCCGGATCAACCAGGGCGCCTCGGCCGCGCATCTGCTCGGCACCGACGCCCTCGGGCGCGACCTGCTCGCCCGGACCCTGGTCGCCACCCGCCTCACCCTGGGCCTGGCCCTCCTGGCCACCGCGATCGGCACCGTGGGCGGAGTCCTGCTCGGCGCGCTGCCCGCCCTCCTGCCGCGCGGCACCGGGCGCGCGGTCGTCGCCGCCGTCGACATCCTCGTCGCCTTCCCCGCCCTGCTGCTGGCGATGTTCACCGCCGTCGTCGCGGGACTCGGCGCGCAGGGCGCGGTCCTCGGCATCGGTGTGGCCCTCGCGCCGACCTTCGCCCGCCTCACCCACACCCTGACCGCGTCCATCGCGGGCGCCGACTACATCGCCGCCGCCCGTATGCTGCGCGTGCCCCGCCACCGCGTCCTCGTCCGGCACATCCTGCCCAACATCGCCGAACCCCTCATCCTCAACACCGCGCAGTCCATGGGCACCGCCCTGCTCGGCCTGTCCGCGATGTCCTTCCTCGGCATGGGCGTCCAGGCACCGTCCTACGACTGGGGACGGCTGCTGAACGAAGCCTTCGGGCACGTCTACGTCACCCCCTCGGCCGTGGTCGCGCCCGCCACGGCGGTCGCCCTGGCCGGACTCGCCTTCATGCTGCTGGGCGACGCCTTCGCCAAGGCCGCCGCCGGCCCCGGCACCCCGGCGGGCCGGACCACCGTCCCCGCGACGGCACCGGCGCAGGCCCCTCCCGCGCCGGGCGCCGTCCTCGAAGTGCGGGACCTGACCGTCGCGTTCCCCGGCGGCGTCACCCCCGTACGCCAGGTGTCGCTGACCGTGCGCGAGGGGGAGATCGTCGGACTGGTCGGTGAATCGGGCAGCGGCAAGAGCATGACCGCCGCGGCGATCGGGCAGATCGTGCCCCACCCCGGCCTGGTGGGCAGCGCCCGCACCCGGCTGTGCGGTGTCGAACTGGACGGCCTCAAGGGCGCCGAACGGCGCAAGCTGCTCGGCTCGTCCCTGGCCATGGTCTTCCAGGACCCCACGTCCTCCCTGAACCCGGCCCTGCGGGTCGGCGGCCAGCTCGCCGAGGTCGCCACCCTGCACGACGGCGCCACCCGCGCCGAGGCACGCGCCCGCGCCGTGGAACGCCTCGGTCGCGTCCACATCAAGGAGCCCGCACGCGTCGTCCGGCAGTACCCGCACGAACTGTCCGGCGGCATGCGCCAGCGTGCCGTCATCGCCATGGGCCTGATGGGCGCACCCCGCCTGATCATCGCGGACGAGCCCACCACCGCCCTCGACGTCACCGTCCAGCGCGAAGTGATCCGCGTGCTGCGCGAAGTCGTCGACGACACCCGGGCCGGCGCCCTGTTCATCTCCCACGACATCGCCGTCGTCAGCGAACTGTGCGACCGGATCGCCGTGATGTACGCCGGCCGTGTCGTCGAGGAACTCCCCGCCGACGCCCTCCGCGCGGCCCGGCACCCCTACACCCGGGCGCTGATCGGCTCGCTCCCCGACATGGACACCGACCGCTCCCGGCCGCTCACCACCATCCCCGGCCGCCAGCCCTCCCCGGGCGATGTCGGGGCGGGCTGCGCGTTCGCCGACCGGTGCGCGCTGGCCACCCCCCGTTGCACCACCCGCCCCGAACTCCGCACCACCGGCACCGGACACGCGGTGGCCTGCTGGGAGGCACCGTGAACATCAGCGACGTGACCGTACGGTTCGGCTCCTTCACCGCCGTCGACGGCGTCAGCCTGGAGGTGCCCGCGGGCCGGGTCACCGGCCTGGTCGGAGAATCCGGCTCGGGCAAGTCCACCCTCGCCCGCGCCGCCGCCGGCCTCACCCCGTACCGGGGCACCGTCTCCGGGGTGGAACCCGGACGGGTCCAGATGGTCTTCCAGGACCCGTACTCCTCGCTCAACCCCCGCATGACCCTCGGTGACGCCATCGCCGAAGGCACGCGCGTACCACGCCCGCGGCGACCGGCCGAGGTCGCCCGGCTGCTCGAACTCGTCTCCCTGCCCTCCTCCTACGCGGCCAAGTACCCCCGCGAGCTGTCCGGCGGCCAGCGCCAGCGCGTCGCCGTCGCTCGGGCGCTGGCCGCCCGCCCGGAGGTGCTCATCGCCGACGAGATCACCTCCGCCCTCGACGTCTGCGTGCAGGGCGCCGTGCTCAACCTCCTGCGCGACCTGCGCGCCGAACTCGGCCTGACCATGCTGTTCATCTCGCACAACCTCGCCGTCGTGCGCTACGTCTGCGACGCTGTCGCGGTGATGCGCCACGGGCGGCTGGTGGAGTCCGGCCCCGTCGAGGAGGTGATCACCACCCCGCAACACGCGTACACCCGCGCCCTGCTGGCCGCCGTCCCACGCCTGGCACACACCTGACAGGGCCGCCCGCCTCCCGCTCCCTCCTCCCCTTCTCCCGAAAGGCCCGCCGTGTCCCTGGAACTGCACCGCCGCGCCGTCGTCGCCGACGCCCACAACGACCTCCTCATGGCCGTCTCCGCCCGGCCCGCCGAGCGCTGGGGCGGCTTCTTCCGGGACCGCTGGCTGCCCCAACTGCGCGAAGGGGGCATCGACATCCAGGTCCTGCCGGTGTTCATCGACGACCAGTACCGCCCCGAAGGAGCGCTGCGACAGACCCTCCGCATGATCGAATGCGCCCACGTCCTCGCCGAGGACAACGCCGACCACGTCGCCCTGTGCAGGGACGGCGGCGACATCGACGCCGCCCTCGCGGACGACAAGATCGCGCTTGTCCTCGCCCTGGAGAGCGCGCCCGGGATCGACGCCTGCGTCGAACTGTTCTCCACCCTCTTCCGCCTCGGCGTACGGATCGCCTCCATCGCCCACTGGGGGCGCACCCCGCTCGCCGACGGCAGCCGCGAGGACGCCACCGGCAGCCGGCTGACCGCACCCGGTGTCCGGGCGCTGCGGGAGATGGAACGCCTGGGCATGCTCTTCGACATCTCCCACCTCGGGGCGAGCGGCGTCGCCCATGTCCTGGAACTCGCCACCCGGCCGCTGATCGCCACCCACTCCTGCGCCCGCGCCCTGCGCGACCACCACCGCAACCTCACCGACGACCAGATCCGCGGCGTGGCCGCCACCGGCGGCGTGGTCTGCGTGAACTTCGTACCCGACTTCCTCACCGACGACCGGGCGAAGGTGAGCGCCGACCTGATCGCCGACCACGTCGAACACCTCGCGTCCGTGGCCGGGATCGACCACGTCGGCCTCGGCTCGGACTTCGTCCGCGAGGTCATGGCGGACGTCACCCCGCCCTGCTGCGAGAACCTCGACGACGAGGACCCCCTGTTCGACTTCCCCGGCCTGGAAGGCCCGGCCGGCCTGCCCCTGGTCACCGAGGCACTGGTCCGCCGGGGGCTGCCCGAGCAGGACATCGTGAAGGTCCTGGGCGGGAACGTGCGACGGCTGATGAGCAAGTACATGGGCTGACGCCCGCTCATCCTCATGGCCGGAGCGCCCGGACCGGCCGGTGGGGCCGGTGGGCCGTACGGGCCACCGGGGACCGGCAAAGACCCGGCGTTCGGACCCCGGGACGAATCAGCCGCTCCGTTCGGTCACCGCGCCACCAACCCGCCCGCGCCCCGCGTGCCTAACGTGGCGGTCAGCTCACCTGGAGATCTGGAGGACGCGCCCGTGCCGCAAGATCATCAACCTGCCTCCGCGCCGGCGGACGACACGACGGCCCTCGACGCCATGCTCGCCGACCTGGAAGAACTCGTGACCTGCGAGTCCTTCTCAGCCGACCACGCGGCCGTGGCCCGCAGCGGCCGGGTCGTCGCCGAACAGGGCCGCCGCCTGCTCGGCACCCCGCCCCGCACGCTGGACATCGGGGGCGTCACCCATGTGCGGTGGACCTTCGGGACGCCCCGCGTCCTGCTCCTCGGCCATCACGACACCGTCTGGCCGATCGGCTCCCTGAAAACCCATCCGTGGTCGGTGGAACAGGGAGTCGCCCGCGGCCCCGGCGTCTTCGACATGAAGGCCGGACTGGTCCAGCTGTTCCACGCGCTGGCCTCGCTGCCCTCCCTCGACGGCCTGTGCGTCCTCGTCACCGGCGACGAGGAGACCGGCTCGGACACCTCGCGGCAGCTCATCGAGGACCTCGCACGCCAGTGCTCGGCCACCCTCGTCCTGGAGCCCTCGGCACCCGGCGGAGCGCTGAAGACCAGCCGCAAGGGCGTGTCCCTCTACGACATCACCGTCCACGGCCGTGCCGCCCACTCCGGGCTCGAACCGGAGAAGGGCGTCAACGCGGCCACCGAACTCGCCCACCAACTCCTCGCCCTGCAAACCGTCGCCGGCACCGTCACCGCCTCCACCGGACCCGGGACGACCGTCACCCCCACCCTGATGTCGGCGGGCACGGCGAGCAACACCGTACCCGCGCGAGCCGAGTTGAGCGTCGACGTCCGGGTGCCCACCGCCGGCGCGCAGGAAGCCGTCGACCAACTCGTCCGGTCCCTGCGGCCGCACCTGCCCGGTGCCCGCCTGGAGATCGACGGCGGCCCCAACCGCCCGCCCCTGGACGCCGCCGCCTCCCAGCGCCTGTTCGCCCTCGCCGCCGAACAGGCCGACCGGCTCGGGATGGGCCCGCTGACCCAGGCGGCCGTCGGCGGCGCCTCCGACGGCAACTACACCGCCGGGGCGGGCTGCCCCACGCTCGACGGCCTCGGCGCGGTCGGCGACGGCGCCCACGCCGACCACGAACACGTCCTCACCGCCACCCTGCCGGCCCGCGCCCGGCTGCTGGCCCACCTCGTCGGAGCACTGCGATGAACGCACCCGCCGTCCGCGAACTCCACACCATGAAGGACTTCGACACCGTCGCCCTCCTCTACGCCGGCATCTGGGGGACCGAACCCCGCAACACCCCCCTCTCCGCCGAGATCATGCGGGCGCTGGCGCACGCTGGCAACTACGTCGCCGGGGCCTACGAGGAGGACCGGCTCGTGGGGGCGTCCGTCGGCTTCTTCGGCGCCCCCGTCGGCACCTGCCTCCACTCGCACATCACCGGCGCCGTCATGGGCCGCGGCGTGGGCCTCGCCCTCAAGCTGCACCAGCGGCAGTGGGCGCTCGCCCGCGGTCTGCGCCGCATCACCTGGACCTACGACCCGCTCATCCGCCGCAACGCCTACTTCAACCTCGTCAAGCTCGGCGCCCGCCCCGAGGAGTACCTGCCCGCCTTCTACGGCGCCATGGACGACGCCATCAACGGCGGCGACGAGTCCGACCGCGTCCTGACCGCCTGGGACCTCACCGCAGCCGCCCCGCCCCGCCCGCCCGAGCCGCGCGCACTGCCCGCCGGGGCCGTCCACGGCCTGCGCGACCAGGACGGCCGGCCCGTGACCGGGACGACCGACGCCGAGACCGTACTCATCGACCTCCCCGACGACATCGAGGCCCTGCGCCGCACGGACCCCGCGGCGGCACAGGCCTGGCGGCTGGCCCTGCGCCACACCCTCGGCGGTCTGCTGGCCGAAGGCGCCCGCGTCACCGGCTTCCACGAACGCCGCCGCTACGTCGTCCAGCGCACCGCCCCTCTCGCCTGACCATCCCGCCCGCCAAGGAGCCGCCCACCATGAAGATCAAGATCTCCGGCGTCGAGCTGCGCCGGATCGCCATGCCCCTCGTCGCCCCCTTCCGCACCTCCTTCGGCGTGGAGACCAGCCGCGACGTGCTGCTGGTCCGCGTCGTCACCTCCGAGGGCGAGGGCTGGGCCGAATGCGCCGCCATGTCCGAGCCCCGGTACTGCTCCGAGTACGTCGACGGCGCACAGGACGTCCTGCGCAGGTTCCTCATCCCCGCCCTGCCCCGGGACGGCGTCGACGCGGACACGGTGGGCCGCCTCCTGAAGCCCTTCACCGGCCACCACATGGCGAAGGCGGCCCTGGAGACCGCCGTGCTCGACGCCCAGCTCCGCGCCTCGGGAGAGTCCTTCGGCTCCTACCTGGGCGCCGCCCGGGACCGGGTGCCCTGCGGTGTGTCGGTCGGCATCATGGGCTCCGTCCCCGAACTCCTCGACGCCGTCGAGGGATACGTCGCCGAGGGGTACGTCCGGATCAAGCTGAAGATCGAGCCGGGCTGGGACGTCGAGCCGGTACGCGCCGTCCGCGAGCGCTTCGGTGACGACCTGCTCCTTCAGGTCGACGCCAACGCCGCCTACACCCTCGTGGACGCCCGGCACCTCGCCAGGCTCGACGACTTCGGCCTGCTCCTGATCGAACAGCCCCTGGGCAACGACGACATGGTCCAGCACACCCGGCTCGCCGAACTGCTGCGCACCCCGATCTGCCTGGACGAGTCCATCGAGTCCGCCGCCGACGCCGCGGCGGCCATCTCGCTCGGCGCCTGCTCGGTCATCAACATCAAGCCGGCCCGGGTCGGCGGCTACCTCGAAGCCCGCCGCATCCACGACCTCGCCCGCGCCCACGGCATCCCCGTCTGGTGCGGCGGCATGCTGGAAACCGGCATCGGCCGCGCCGCCAACGTCGCCCTCGCCGCCCTGCCCGGCTTCACCCTCCCCGGCGACACCTCGGGCTCGAAGCGCTATTTCGCCACCGACATCACCGAGCCGTTCGTCCTCGCCGACGGCCACCTCGACGTCCCCACCGGCCCCGGCCTCGGCGTCGAGCCACTGCCCGGCCTGCTCGCGGACGTCACCACGTCGACCGAGTGGACCGCGCTGTAGGAGAAGCTGTAGGAGAACCGGACGCGTCAACTCCGCGACGGCCGATTCACCCGGGACAAGTGTGAGCGTCGGACGCGTGAGCGGGGGCTTCCGGCCAGGACGGGAGGGGGGAGGGGAGCGCCGCGAGACGGGTGCGGCGGGAGCGGTGCGGCGCCGGGGGAGCGGCGAGCCGCGCGGCGGGCGACGACCGGAGACCGGTTCCGCAAACCCGCGGGGCGAAGTTGGCTCACCCCGCACAGGGGCGACTTTACGCAGTCATGGTGACGCGGTGCGCTACCGCTGCCGCCCGGCTCCGTCACGGCGCACACCCGTGCGGCCGGCCGGGGGCGCGTTTCAGCAGCGTAGACGCGAGGGGACACACCATGGCCACACCTCCTGCCGCCCCGCTCCGGGTCGCCCTGAGCAACGGCAGCTTCGAAGAGCCCACCGTCACGGGCTACGAGATCCTGCCGGACGCCTCGCAGACCCAGGCGCCCCAACGGGTCCCGGGCTGGCTCACCACCGCCGCCGACCACATGATCGAGTTGTGGCACACCGGATTCAACGGCGTACGGGCGGCCGACGGCGTCCAGTTCGCCGAACTCAACGCCAATCTGGTCTCCACGCTCTACCAGGACCTGCCGACCACCCCCGGCACCAAGCTGTACTGGAAGCTGTACCACCGCGGCCGGCTGGGTGACGACACCATGGCGCTCGACATCGGCGCGCCGGGCTCCGTCGTGGAGCAGCGGCGCTTCACCGACGGCAACACCGCCTGGGGCTACTACACCGGGACCTACACCGTCCCGGCGGGCCAGACCCGGACGCGCTTCGCCTTCCGCTCCATCTCCGCCGCAGGCGGCAACCAGGGCATCGGCAACTTCCTCGACGGCATCTTCTTCGGCACCGCACCCCACGTGGCACTGGTCAAGACGGCCGTTCCCGCCGGGCCGCTGGAGGTGGGCGACGTCATCACGTACCGCGTCAACGCCAGGAACGAGGGCGGTGGCGCGGCTGAGCGCCTCGTCCTGACCGACGCCGTCCCGCGGGGCACGACGTTCCTGCCCGGCTCGCTGCGGATCGTCGACGGACCCAACGCCGGGGCGAAGACCGACGCACGGGGTGACGACCAGGCGTACTACGACGCCGGCGCGGACAAGGTCGTCTTCCATCTCGGCGACGAGGCCTCCGGCGCGGACGGGGGCCGCCTCCCCAGCATTGAGACCCTCCCGGCGGGGACCACGGTCGAGTACCGCGTCGTCATCGACCGGGCCAGTGGCGGCAAGCAGATCCGCAACACCGCGACCGCCACCTACGAGAACCGGCTCGGTGACACGCCGGAACCGCTGACGGCGACCTCCGGTGAAGAGGTCACGCAGGTCAAGCCGGCCGCCGACCTGGCTGTGACGAAGGCCGCCGACGCCACCACCGTCACCGTCGGCCAGACCGTGACCTACCGCGTCACCGTCCGCAACCTCGGCCCGAACGACGCCACCGGAGTCACCGTCACCGACCGGCTCCCCGACGGGCTCGCCTTCCTGTCCGCCCAGGGCACTCCCGGACACTACGACCCGGGCACCGGGCGGTGGACCGTCGGCGCCCTGGCCGACGGCGCCACCGCCACCCTGGTCCTGCGGGCCAAGGCCACCGGGACCGGCCTGATCAGCAACACCGCCACCGCCACCGGCAACGAGAAGGACCCGGACCCCACCGACGACACCGACACCGTCACCGTCTGCGCCGAACCCGCCCCCTCCTGCTGCGACCCCTGCTCCACCCGGACATAGCCCGGCCCGGACATAGCCCGGCGGCCGTCCGGTCCCTCCCGGGCCCGGCAGGGCGGTGCGTCCCGGTTCCGTATGGTGGGGTGCGCAACTGCTGGGTGACCGAGGGGGGCGCGTGCCGCTACACAAGGACGACCCGCGATCCGTCGGCGGCTACAAGCTGCTCGACCGGCTCGGCGCCGGCGGCATGGGCATGGTCTACCGGGGCAGAGCGCGTTCCGGACGCGAGGTCGCCGTCAAGGTGGTGCACGCCGAATACGCCCAGGACCCCGTCTTCCGGGCCCGGTTCCGGCACGAGGTCGAGGCCGCCCGCCGGGTGAGCGGCGCGTTCACCGCCGCCGTGGTGGACGCCGACCCGGACGCGGACGCGCCCTGGATGGCCACCCAGTACGTGCCCGGCCCGTCGCTCGCCGCCCGCGTCCGCGACCAGGGCCCGCTGCGCATGACCGAGCTGCGGCCGCTGGCACTGGGCCTGGCGGAGGCGCTGCGGGACATCCACCGGGCCGGGGTGGTGCACCGCGACCTGAAGCCGGCCAACGTGCTGCTGGCCGAGGACGGCCCCCGCGTCATCGACTTCGGCATCTCCCGGGCGGCCGCGAGCTACCACACCCTCACCGAGACCGGGCAGGTCATCGGCACCCCGCCCTTCATGTCCCCGGAGCAGTTCGCCGACGCCCGCTCGGTCGGCCCGGCCTCGGACGTCTTCTCGCTCGGCGCGCTGCTGGTGTACTGCGTCACCGGACACGGCCCCTTCGACGCCGACAGCCCCTACCTGACCGGCTACCGGGTGGTCCACCACCCGCCCGCCCTCGACGGGCTCACCGCGCCCGTGCGCGAGGTGCTGGAGCGCTGCCTGGCCAAGGAACCCGCCGAGCGGCCCGGACCGGACGAACTGGCCCGGGAGTTCGCCAGGGTCCTGCCGGAGCCGTCGCCGGGCGACCCCGAGACGATGACGCTGCGGCTGCCCTCCGCGCGGCCCGCCGTCCCGTCCCTGGCCGGCACCCGGCCCCCCGCCCGCCGCCCTCGGCGGCGCGCACCGCGCACGCTGCTGGCCGTCTCCGGCGTACTGGCCGCGGCCCTGAGCGGCTATCTGCTCCTGGGCCTGCGCGGCGACGACCACCCGGCGCGCGCCGGCTCCACGACGATGTCCGGCCACCAGGCCGCGCTCCCCACCGGCTGGAAGCCGTGGCAGACGACCGCCGCCGCGGTCGCGGAGAAGGGCGTGCAGCAGGCGCCCGGGTACGAGGGGGACCGGGCGCCGGCCTGCGTACCGGACGGCGACGCCCTCTACTGCGCCGGCAGCGCCCTCCTCCCGGAACGGATCGACGCCACCACCGGACGCACCTTGTGGCGCTCCGGCGTCGCGCCCGCCGGCGTCCCGGCCGACCGGTACGTCACGACGCTGCTCGGCACCTACGAGGGCGTGGTGCTCGTGGAGCTGACGGTCACCGGGGAGGACGGCAGGGGACAGGCGCAGTCCGTCCTCGCGCTCGACGGGGCGAGCGGCACGAAGATCTGGTCCCACCCGGTGCGCACCGACAGCCTGGGCTCGGCCTACGCCGCCGGTGTGACGCTGACCCAGGAGGGTGACGGCCGCGCGGTGACCGTCCGCTCGGCGCGCGACGGCAGCGTACGCCGGGCGATCCCCGCACCCGCCGGGTACGACTGCTCGCCGCTGGCCGCCGACGACCGCCCGTACGTGGAGTGCATGACCCAGGCGGAGGGCTCGCACCGGACGAAGTTCCTCGTCGTCGACCCGGCCGACGGCACCGCGCGCACCTTGACGTCCCCCGCCCAGTCGCGCAGCTTCGTCGGTGTCCAGGACGGACGGCTCGTCTTCGTCGAGTCGGACGACCGCCCCATCACCAACAGCCCCGACCTGATCTACACCCGGATCGTGCGCGTCGACCCGGGCACCGGCGAGCGCGCGCTGACGCCGCTGCCCGAGCGGTACCGGGGAGGCATCCCGACCCTGGCCCGCGGCACGCTGTACTTCGCCACCTCCAGCGGTCTGGTCACAGCCGTCTCGCCGGTGACGGGAGCCCGGCTGTGGCAGAGTCACACGACCCTGGAGACGCCGGGCCAGGCATCGGTGGACCCGAGCGGGCACACCGTGTACCTGGCCGCGGGGAGCGGCCGGGTGGCCGCTCTCGACACGGCTCACGGCACCCTGCTGTGGGAATCGGCGGCGCGCGCGGAAGTGCTGAACAGCGGGCTGCTGCCCACCGTGTGGTTCTACAAGGGCGCCCTGGTCCTCGCGGCCTCCGACGGCACCCTCTTCACGCTCGACCCGGCGCACCCCGAGCGGAAACCCGTCCCGTCGCAGTGACCCGGCGCGGTGGCCACGGCCACCGCGCCGCACGGCAACGCGACTTGTCGTCGTCCTCACCAGGACGTCAACTGCCGTCAATCCCACCCGACTTCTTGTGAAGCGGCGCGCCGTGGCCTAGGTTGAGCGACCAGTTAAACGCTGACGCAATCTCACTTAACTCCCCGGTTAAGCAAGGTCGCGGCCCGGCGCACCGGTCATCACCCCCACCCCGAGGAGCGCACTCATGCGCAGGAGCCCCACTCACGTCCGCCGACTGGCGGCCGGCCTGCTGGCCGGCGCCCTCGCGTCCACCGCCCTGGTCCTCGGCTCGTCGCCCGCCCACGCCGCGCACGCACCCCTCACGGCCCCCGGCGCCCCGACCCAGCTCCGGGAGGTCTTCTCACCCGACGGCTCCATACGCACCGCCCGGGTCCCCGTCGCGCCGCAGGCCGCGCCGGACGCCCGCACCGAGCGAGCCGCCGAGGCGGCCACGGTGGAGCCGGTGGAGGTGAACGGCCCCAGCAGCGGCAAGCTCGATCTGGTCTTCGTCGGCGACGGCTACACCGCCGCCCAGCTGGACACCTACCGCCGCGACGTCCGTTCCAAGGTGGCCGAGCTGTTCGCCGTCGAGCCGTACAAGAGCTACCGCTCGCTGTTCAACATCTGGCAGGTCGACGTCGTCTCCCGGG
The DNA here is from genome assembly GCF_040644175.1 of Streptomyces sp. NPDC047017. Classification (NCBI taxonomy): domain Bacteria; kingdom Bacillati; phylum Actinomycetota; class Actinomycetes; order Kitasatosporales; family Streptomycetaceae; genus Streptomyces; species Streptomyces sp. NPDC047017. The sequence goes on from NZ_JBEYVW010000003.1 coordinate 474,100, forward strand.
AGTCCGGGGTGGACGACGATCCGACCCAGGGCGTACGCCGCGACACCGCCCTGGACATGAACTACTACTGCGGCGGCCTGGACCGGCTGCTGTGCGTGGACGAGGCCAAGGCCCAGCAGTACGCCGCCCAGGCCCCGCAGGCGGACCAGGTCATCGCCCTCGCGAACAGCTCCACCTACGGCGGCGCCGGCGGCACGGTGGCCACCGCGGCCGGCGGCAACGCGCGGTCCGGGCAGATCGCCGTCCACGAACTCGGCCACTCCCTGGGCGGCCTGGCCGACGAGTACGACAGCCCGGGCGCCCACCAGGGCGGCGAGGAACCCGAGCCGAACGTGTCCGTCTATCCGCGGGCCACCATGTCCGCGTACCGGCTCAAGTGGTACCGCTGGCTCGGGCAGCCGACCCCCGACGGCGGGACGGTCGGCACCTACGAGGGCGCCAAGTACGCGGCCACCGGCATCTACCGGCCCAGCCAGAACTCGATCATGCGCACGCTGGGCCGCGAGTTCAACGCCCCCAGCCGCGAAGCGATGATCGCCGCCTTCTACCGCAAGGCCGGACTCGCCGCCCAAACACCCGCCACACGGGACGCCTTCGGCATCTGGCGCTTCGGCGTCACCGCGCAGCAGCCCGCCGGCGGCAGCCGGGTGACCGTGCGGTGGCGGGTCGACGGCCACCGCGTCCCGGCCACCGGTCTCCGCCTCGGCATCCCGGCCGCCCTGCTCGCCGGGAAGGCCCCTCACCACGTCACCGCCACGGTGACCGACGAGACCCCGTGGGTCCGCGACCCCGAACTGCGCTCCCGCTACCTGACCAGCACGCTGGAATGGACGCTGCGCCCGTGACCAGGCACGCGGGCGGGTGTGCCGTGGCTCGCGCCGACGGCACACCCGCACCTGTGCTCTCTCCGTGTTCTCCTTCGTGCTCTCTCCTTCGTGCTCCTCTTCGCTTCTCCGCCGTCTAGCGGCGGTCGCGGCCAGGACCGTCGATGTCGTCGCGCCGGCCCTCGCGCATGTCCTCGCGCATGTCCTCACGCGCGTCCTCGGCCTGGCCCTCGATGCGCTCCTTGCGGACGCGGCCACGCACCCGCTCCTCGGTGGTCTGCTCCTCGGTGGTCAGCCTGACCCGCTCCACCGGCACGGCCTCGGTCTGCGCCACCGGGCGCTCCTCGTGCAGGATCACCTCGTGCTCGGCCTCGGTGATGTCGGGCCCGGACAGGGCCGCCTCGCGGTTGGCGTCCGTGATCGGCTCGCGCTCGACCCGCACCTCCTCGTGGCGCACCGGGACGACCTGCTCCACGTCCTCGGTGATGACGTACTTGCGCAGCCGGGCACGGCCCGCCTCGTGGCGCTCCACTCCCACGCGCAGCTCTTCCTCCGAGCGCGTCATGGCGTCGTCGCGGGCCGCTGCGGGCCGCTCACCGGCACGTGCCCGGGCGCCCGCTCCGGCCGCGCCGCGGTCCGTCGCGCGTCCGGTGGTGTCGGTGTCGGCCGTGGTCCGCCCGGTGATGCCCGTGCCGGCCGTGGTCCGTCCTGGGCCGGTGCGGCCCGCCGTACCGGCAGCCGCACCCGCGGCTCCCGCTGTCCCGGCCGCTCCGGCCGCTCCGGTCGTCCGGCCCCGCTCGCCGCGGCCACCGCTGTCGTGCGGGCCTTCCTCCCAGCTCAGGCCGTAGTAGTCGTACAGCTGGTGCTCCTCCGGCTCGGAGAGATGGCCACCGGAGTCGATGTCGATGTGCGGCGCGCCCTTGATCTTGTCCTTGCGGTACGGCACCTCCAGGTGATCTTCCACCAGCGAGGCCTCCCGGGTCGGCACGAACGACTCGCTGGTGCCGAACAGGCCCGTCTTCACCGTCACCCACTCCGGCAGCCCGGTCACATCGTCCAGGTAGACGTGCTTGGCATCACCGATCTTGTGACCGTCGCCGTCGTGGACCGCGTGGTCCAGAACGCTCGGGATCTGCTTCCTGGTGATCATATTCCGTCACCTTTCTTCCGGAGTCTCCCTGGCTGGGTGAACCGGTATGAAAGCGACTAAACGACCACGTTTGTGCCAGTGGCTTCAGCTGGGCATGGACACGCGGCCGGCGGCAGTGAGGGCGGGGATCAGTTCCGCGACCCGTTCCAGCTGGTCGCGCTGGGAGCGCAGGCCCACGGCCCCGAGCCGGACGACGAAGTGCCGGACACCGGCGGCCGCGTACCGCGCCGGCTGTTCGAGCACTCGGTCCGCGGGACCGCCGACGACGGCCTGCACCTTCTCCAGCTCCGCCGGCGGCATGCCGTACGTGGCGTGCGCGTACGCGTCGAGTGCGCGCCGTCCGCTCTCCGGGTCGTCGTCGACGCGTACCGAGACGAACAGCGCGGGCGTGACGTCGTCGGCCGCGCGTCCGGCGCCGTCCGCCGCCGCGCGGACCCCGGCGCAGGCCGCACGCGTAGTCCGCGGGATCCGGCGGATAGGGCAGCCGGCCGTCGTACAGCCGTCCGGTGCGGACCAGGGCCGCCGGGGTCGCGCCACCGAGCCAGACAGGCGGCCCGCCGGTCCTGGCCGGCCTGGTCGTGGGCGGGATGTGGTCGAAGCGGAGGATCTCGCCGTGGAAGGAATCGGCCCCGCGCCACAGGGCTCGCCACAGCGCGACCGTCTCGTCAAGGCGGGCGAAGCGCCTCTCCCACGGCACCTCGGACAACCGGTGGAGGGGCTGTCCGAACCGGCCCGGGAAGCCCGCGCCGACGGCCACCGTGAGCCGCCCGCCGGACAGCAGGTCGATCGACGCCGGCGACTGCGCGGCCTGGACCGGCCGGCGCAGTAAGGGCAGCAGCGCGGCCGTGCCCAGCCGCACGGAACCGGTCGCCGGAGCGAGCGCGGCCAGCATCGTGAGGGCCTCGACACGCGGGCCGATCAGGGAGTCGTTGACGAACAGCGAGGAGAGACCCGAGCGTTCGGCGTGGCGGCCGAGAGCGACCAGCTCGCGGGGGTCGTCGGCCGGGTCCCACTGCGCGGCTCCGGTCGGAAGCAGTACACCGATGTCCATGCCGTGATGTCCACCGCCGATGAGAGCGGCCTCAATTCCCCGCGGGGAATGGCCCGGCGGCCGCCGTCGCCGGTACAACAGGCCGGTGGACTTCCCCCGTGCGCTTCGCGACCGCCGTACCCGCCGCCGTCTCAGCCGGCTCGACCTGGCGCTGCGCGCGGGCACCACCCAACGCCACCTCAGCTTCATCGAGTCCGGCCGGTCCGCGCCCGGCCGCAACATGGTCGTACGCCTGGCCGAATCTCTGGAACTGCCGTTGCGTGAACGCAACGAACCGCTGCTGGCCGCCGGGTACGCGCCCGGCTACCCCGAGAGGGCCCTGGACGACCCGGCGCTGGCCCCGGTGCGCACGGCGATCGACCACATCCTGCGCGGTCACCTGCCGTATCCGGCGATCGTCGTGGACCGGGCCGGCGATCTGGGCGCCGCGAACACGGCGTTCGACGTGATCACCGAGGGCGCGGCCGCCGAACTGACGGGCCCCGGCACGAACGTCTACCGCCTGGCGCTGCACCCGACGGCCTGGCTCCCCGGATCCGCGATCTCGCGGAGTGGGCACGCCACATCCTGGCCGGCCTCGGCCACCTGGAGGAACTGCGCACCGAACTCGCCCGGTACGTGCCCGCGTGGGAGCCGTCCGACGGGCAGCTGGGCTTCGCGGTACCGCTGCGCCTGCTGTCCGCCCATGGCGAGCTGCGCCTGATGACGACGGTGACCACCTTCGCCACCGCCGTCGACGTGACACTCGCCGAACTGAGACTGGAGGCGTTCCTGCCGGCCGACCCGGCGACGGCCGTCGCGCTCACGGCAGCCGCCGGCCGTCACACCGCGGGACGTCCAGCCTGAGCACGGGTGTTCGTATCCGAGCACCTCGGCGGCGGTCCCTCGAAATTCAAGGGCATTGGCGGGAGGAGGCCGGGTACCTGATGGGGGAACGACCGCACGAGCACAACCCCAGGAGGGTTCTCATGGGCAAGCTGGGCGACATGGCGGACAAGGCCAAGGCGATGGCCAAGGGCCACCCGGACCAGGCCGACAAGGGCGTGGAACGCGCCGAGAAGCTGGTCGACGAGCGTACCGGCGACAAGTACGACGCACAGACCGACAAGGCCGCCGACGCGGTGCGCCGTTCCTACGGCGGCGGACAGCAGCAGGGCCAGTAGCGGCCCCTCTTTCCCCTACGGCCTCCCGACCCACGGTCGGGAGGCCGTTCGGTGTACGGGCGGTGGGCGCGGGCCGGACGGGATGACGTCCGGTCACCCGCGCGCAAGCCGATGGCCGCCGTGGCTCAGGCGGCGAAGCCGTCGATGGCCGCGCGGAGGTCGTCTCCCGTGAGGCCGCGCTGCATCTCGCTGAGGGTTCCCGCCATGGCGGGCAGGGCGCGCTGCTGGCCGGAGAGGATCACGCTCACGTGTTCCGCGTCCGGGACGAGGAGCATCGCCGCGCGGAAGCCGGGCAGCCGCCCGTTGAGATACAGCTGCCCCGAGGGGCCGACGGCCCAGCCCAGCCCGTAGGACATCGGGTCGTCGGGCAGGGTGCGGGGCTTGCGGACCTCCGCCAGGAGTGCCCGGTCCGCGAGCAGTTCCTGACCGAGCACCAGCAGATCCGGGACGCAGGACCACAGGCCGCCGCTGGGGCGCCGTGTCCGCGGATAGGGGAGCGGAGCCACTTCCTCGGTGCCGTCCCGGCCGGTGAGGGCGTCGGCCGGGGGAGCGAAGCCGGTCCGGTCGAGCCGCCAGGGGGCGAGCAGCTCGTCCCGCAGCACCTGCTCGTACGGGACGCCGCCGAGGGTGGCGAGAAGGGCCCCGGCCAGGAAGTAGTTGCCGTTGTAGTAGGACCAGCGTGCGCCGGGGGCGCGGGCGTTACCGGCGCGCACCACGAGCCGGGCCGCTTCCGTGAGCGCGTCGGGCCCCTCCCCGAGAGCGGCCGCGGTGGCCGAGTCCACGGTCTCGTGCAGTCCCGAGACCTGGCCGAGGATCTGCTCGACGGTGAGGCCCGTGTCGGCCCGCCAGTCGGGGGCGAGTTCCGGCAGCAGTTCGACGGCGGGTGTGCCCAGCGCGATGCCGCGCGCCCGCAGCATCCGTACCAGGGCGGCGCAGGTGAACACCTTCGTCAGCGAGGCGATGCGGAAACGGGTCTGCCCGGTGGCGTCGCCCGGCCCGCCGGTGGCCACGCTCGTCCGTCCCGCACGGGAGAGCCCCACCGTCACCGAGCCGGGGCCGGTGACGCGGGCCAACTCGTCGGCCAGCGCCCGGAGATCCGGCCAGGCCGTCTTCACCGGCCCACACTCCCGTCGATCTGCTCCCGGAGGATGTCCGCGTGGCCGGCGTGCCGCGCCGTCTCCTCGATCATGTGCACCAGGATCCAGCGCAGGGAAGGGGGCGGCGTCTCACGGAGCGAACGCGCGCCCGGCCGGTCCAGGTCGTCGCAGGCGTCGATGACCGCGTCGCTCTCCTCGATCGCCTCGGCGTAGGCCGCCAGCAGGGCTTCGGCCGTCTCGTCGTCGGCGAGCGGGACGTCGTCGTCATGCAGGGGCGCCGAGGCGCCGCCGTAGGCCCACACGAACCAGTTGTGCTCCACCGCCGTCAGGTGCTTGACCAGGCGCAGAACGCTGGTGCCCGAGGTCACCCCGGGGGTGCGCAGCGCGTCCTCGGCCGCCCCGGTCGCCTTGGCGGCGACAGCGTTCCTGAGATAGCCGAGGAAAGCCACCAGTGTCGTCTTCTCGTCGGCGTTCAGGCCCGGGGGCCGCAGATCGCCACGCGGTGCGCTGTCGATCACTCACCTGTCCTTTCGTCCGTTCCGGTCGTGGCCGTCGTGGCCGTCGTGGCCGTCGTGCCGTCGGTGCCGGCCAGCCACGTCATGACCACCTGCATGCCGGACGCCCAGTGACGCTGCGTCAGCGTCGCCGCCAGCTCCCCGTCACCGGCGGTGAGCGCCGCGAGGATCTCCCGGTGCTCGGTGTCGGCGTGGGCGCGCTCCGGGGCGTGGTGCATGTAGGCGATCTCATAACGGGAGAGGCTGTTGCGCAACTGCCCGGTGAGCGCCGCGAGACGGCCGTTGCCGCAAAGGCCGACGAGGGCCTCGTGGTAGCGGGTGTCCAGGCCGCGTCGCCGTACGGGGTCCTCGCACCGTTCCAGTTCGCGGAGGCAGCCGGTCAGCCGCTCGACGACCGCGTCCGCCGGCGGGTGCGCGACCGACCGCAGGGCCAGCGCCTCCAGAGTGCCGAGGACCGGGTACAGCTCGCCGCACTCGCGGGTGGTGATCGGTCTGACCACGAAGCCCCGGGCGAGCGCGGAGTCCACCACCCCCTCGGCCTGGAGGCGCAGCAGGGCCTCCCGGACAGGAGTGCGGGAGACGCCGAGGGCGCGGCTGAGGGAGGCCTCGGTGAGCGCGGCGCCCGGTGCGAAGTGGCCGGTGGCGACCAGCTCGACGATCCGGGCGTAGACGCTCTCCCGCAGAGGCTCGGCGCGGGGGATGGGACCGGGCGGGACGGTACCGGGCTGGGCGGTGGCGGGCGTGGTCATGACCTGTAAGGGCTCTCGTCCCGGTGGCGGAGTTCGAATTCCGAGCGCGTGCACAGGCTTCGCGCGTCGGTCATGCGGTCGACGGCGAGACGACCGTCGAGATGGTCGATCTCGTGCTGCAGCAGCTCGCCCAGCTCTCCGTCCGCCCGCAGGGTGTGGGACCGGCCGTCGGGCGAACGGTAGTCCACCTCGATCCAGGTGTGGCGGCGCACGGTGCAGAAGAAGTCGAGGGAGAAGCTGAGGCAGCCGTCCCACACCTCCCACGTCGTCTCGGAGCGGTGGGTGATACGGGGGTTGACCAGCGTCCACGGCCGCTCCAGCCGGCAGTGCACCATCCGCACACCGGCGCCGACCTGCGGTGCCGCGATCCCGCGCCCGTAGCCGGTGCGCGCTCTCCAGTCCGCGAGGGTGTCGTCCAGGTCCGTGATCAGCTCCATGGCCTCGGGTCCGAGGGGCAGCGGCAGTTCTTCGGCGGGGGAGCGGAGCGCGGGGTGTCCGAGTTGCAGCGTCGGCCGTATCGTCACACTGAATATCGTATACGATAAGCAGCATGCTGGCATGGGAGCGTATCGAGGAAGCCAGCCGCACCATCGACCGCCGGTTGCGGCAGACCCCCCAGTTCCAGGACGACGAACTGAGCGCGGCACTCGGCTGCCCGCTCCTGCTCAAGGTCGAGACCGTCAACCCCCTGCGCTCGTTCAAGGGCCGGGGTGCCGACTTCTACCTGCGCTCGCTCGCCCCCGGCCGACAGGTGCTGTGCGCCTCGGCAGGCAACTTCGGCATGGCCCTCGCCTGGGCCGGACGCAGCCGCGGCATCCCGGTCACGGTCTTCTGCGCCCGCAACGCCAATGCGGCCAAAGTGGCGCGCATCCGCCGGCTGGGCGCCCAAGTCGTGCTGGGCGGCGAGGACTTCGACGAAGCCAAGGCCCTGGCCCGGGAGCACGCGGCGGGCCGGGACGACCTCGTGTTCGTCGAGGACGGCGATGAGCCCCGCATCGCGGAGGGCGCCGGGACGATCGCCGTCGAGCTGATGTCCGCGGGCCCCGACCTGCTGCTCGTGCCGGTGGGCAACGGCGCCCTCATCAACGGGATCGGCACCTGGACCAAGGCGCACTCGCCGGGCACGAGAGTCGTCGGGGTGTGCGCCGCGGGCGCTCCCGCGATGGCCATGAGCTGGCACGCCGGTGCCGTCGTCACCACGTCCCGGCCACGCACCGCCGCCGACGGGGTCGCGGTGCGCGTCCCGGTGGCCGCGGCGGTGCGCACCATGTCCGAGGTGGTCGACGACGTGCTGTGCGTGGACGAGGCGCAGATCGCGCGCGCCGCGGACCTCGCCCGCGAGCATCTCAGCCTGACCCTGGAGCCCGCCGGCGCCCTCTCGCTGGCCGCGGCACTCCAGTTCCCCGTCCACGCCGACCGCCCGGCGGCGATCCTCACCGGCGCCAACCTCTGACCAGAACAATCGGAACGACCTGAATGATCTGAACGCCCTTGACGACAGGAGCGGCCTGAACAACCGGGCGGCAGCCGGTGCGGGAACGCTTGGCACGGCAACGCCCGTACCCGCGCGGCCCTTTCGCCCGCCCACCACCCCGGCCCCCGAGTGCGCTTCGCGTACTTCGCGGGCCTTCGTGCTGTCCGGCGTTGCACAGGATGCTTGCGGCGGTCACAGAGTGGTTGAGACCTCTTGTCGACGTGTTCATGGAGTACCTAGCCTCCGTGGTGTTGTGCAGAGCAAAACCGCCATTGCACATGTTGCAACACCCTGACCGGAGGATCGCTCCATGAAGCTGTCCGCAAGACTCCCCGGCCGACTGGCCCTGTTCCTGGCCGCGGCCGCCGTCACCGCCACCGCCTGCGCCCCACAGACGTCCGCCGACTCCTCCTCCGGCAAGGACGAGAAGACCGGCACGCTGCGCGTCTGGCTCTTCCAGGAGGTCGACAACAAGCCGAAGGAACACGTGGTCGAGCAGGTCCTCACCGACTTCCGCAAGGCCCACGCGGGCACCAAGGTCACCGTCGAGTACATCCCCGTGGAGACCAGGGCCCAGCGGATCAAGGCCGCCTTCAACGACCCGAAGAGCGCCCCCGACGTCGTCGAGTACGGCAACACCGACACCGCCGGGTACGTCAAGGACGGCGGACTCGCCGACGTCACCGGCGAGTTCGGTGCCTGGGACGAGGCCAAGGACACCGACCCCACCGCCCGCACCTCGGTCACCGTGGACGGCAAGGTCTACGGCGCCCCCTACTTCGTCGGTGTCCGCGCCCTGTACTACCGCACGGACCTCTTCCGGAAGCTGAACCTCCAGCCACCGAGGACCATGGCCGAACTGGCCACCACCGCACGGAAGATCAGGGCCGCCGAGCCCGGCCTGTACGGCCTCGCCGTCGGCGGTGCCTACACCTACGGCGCCATGCCCTTCCTCTGGGCCGCCGGCGGCGCACTCGCCACCGGCGAGAACGGCTCCTACACCGCCGCGATCGACAGCCCCGCGTCCCGCAAGGGCATCGAGGCGTACACGTCCCTGTTCGGCGACGGCAACTGCCCCGCCGCCAAGTGCGCCGGGATGACCGGCAACGACACCGTCACCGCCTTCGCCTCCGGCAAGGCCGCCATGGCGATCGGCGGCGACTTCAGCCACCAGGCCGTGGAGGCCGGCCGCGTCAAGGGCGAGTACGCGGTCGTGCCGCTGCCGGGCGTCACCGCCGGCTCGGTCGCACCGGCCTTCGCGGGCGGCAACAACATCGGTGTCCTCAAGAGCACCGCGCACCGCACCCTCGCCGTGGACCTGATGAAGCGGCTCACATCGAAGAAGACCCAGGGCGAGATGTTCGACGCGATGGGCTTCCTGCCGACCTTCAAGGACGTACGCGCACAGGTCGCCGCGAAGCAGCCGTTCGTGAAACCCTTCGTCGACACCCTCGCCGCAGGCACCCGGTTCGTGCCGGCCACGCCCGCGTGGGCCCAGATCGACTCCTCGCAGGTGCTGCCGACCATGTTCCAGGAGATCGTCAGCGGCAAGAAGGACGTCGGGAAGGCCGCCGGGGACGCGGCGAAGAAGATGAACGACGCGTTCGGCGCCGCCGGATGACCGCTTCGCCCACCAGCCCGCAGGGCGTGGTGCGCGGCCGGCCACGGGCCGCCCGTGGCCGGCCGCACAGCTCCCCGCGCCCCTTCGCGCGTACTGCCACCCCCTGGCTGTACCTCGCCCCCGCCCTCGTCGTCCTCGGCGGACTGCTCGTCTACCCCGTCTGCCAACTGGGCCTGATCTCCTTCCTGGAGTACACCCAGGCCCAGGTCAGCGGCGGACAGCCGACCACCTTCCAGGGGCTGCACAACTACGCCGAACTGTTCCGGGACGACCAGTTCTGGCGGGTCCTGCTGGCCACCGTGGTGTTCGCGGCGGCCTGCGTGCTGTGCACGCTCACCGTCGGCTGCGCGCTCGCCGTCCTCCTCACCCGGGTGCGCGCCGTGCCGCGCCTCGCGCTGATGCTCGCCGCCCTCGGCGCCTGGGCGACCCCGGCGGTCACCGGCTCCACGGTCTGGCTGATGCTGTTCGACGCCGACTTCGGACCCGTGAACCGGATTCTCGGACTCGGCGACCACTCCTGGACGTACGGACGCTACAGCGCCTTCCTCCTCGTCCTGCTCGAAGTGGTCTGGTGCTCCTTCCCGTTCGTCATGGTCACCGTCTACGCCGGCATCCGCGCCGTGCCCGCCGAGGTACTGGAGGCCGCCGCGCTGGACGGCGCCTCCCAGTGGCGGATCTGGCGCTCGGTGCTGGCCCCGATGCTGCGGCCGATCCTGGTCGTGGTCACCATCCAGTCGGTCATCTGGGACTTCAAGGTCTTCACGCAGATCTACGTCATGACGAACGGCGGCGGCATCGCCGGCCAGAACCTCGTCCTGAACGTGTACGCCTACCAGAAGGCCTTCGCGTCCTCGCAGTACAGCCTCGGCTCCGCGATCGGCGTCGTGATGCTGCTGATCCTGCTCGCCGTGACTCTGGTCTATCTGCGGCTGCTGCGCCGCCAAGGGGAGGAGCTGTGAACGTCGTACGCGCCCTGGTGCGCCGTCCGGGGCGGCTCGCGGCCGAGGCGTCGGCGCTGCTGATCGCCGTCCTGGTCGCCTTCCCGCTGTACTGGATGGTGCTGAGCGCCGTCAGGCCGGCCGGGGAGATCGAGTCGTCCGAGCCCCGGCCGTGGACGACGTCCCCCTCGCTGGACTCCTTCCACCGGGTGTTCGAACAGCAGGAATTCGGCCGCTACTTCCTCAACAGCCTGGTCGTCGCGGGCACCGTGGTGATCGTCTCCGCACTGATCGCGTTCCTGGCGGCGACCGCCGTCACCCGGTTCCGCTTCCGGTTCCGGACCACCTTGCTGATCATGTTCCTGGTGGCCCAGATGGTGCCCGTGGAGGCGCTCACCATCCCGCTGTTCTTCCTGATGCGGGACTTCGGACAGCTGAACACGCTGGGCTCGCTGATCCTGCCCCACATCGCCTTCTCGCTGCCGTTCGCGATCTGGATGCTGCGGGGCTTCGTCAAGGCCGTACCGGAGGCCCTGGAGGAGGCCGCCTTCATCGACGGGGCGAGCCGGGCGCGCTTCCTGTGGCAGATCCTCTTCCCGCTGGTCTTCCCGGGACTCGTGGCGACCAGTGTGTTCTCCTTCATCTCGGCGTGGAACGACTTCCTGTTCGCGAAGTCGTTCATCATCAGCGACACGTCCCAGTCGACCCTGCCGATGGCGTTGCTGGTCTTCTACAAGCCGGACGATCCCGACTGGGGCGGGGTGATGGCGGCGTCCACCGTGATGACGATCCCGGTGCTCGTCTTCTTCGTCCTCGTGCAGCGACGACTCGTCTCCGGACTCGGCGGCGCGGTGAAGGACTGACGTGGCGGACGCGGCCCGCCCCTCCGGCACCGGCGCCGGCGTCTCAGCGCGCGGCGAGGCTCGCGAGCAGCTCGGCGGCGGGCTGCGGACGGACGAGCCAGCGCAGGTGGCTGCCCTCAAGTGTCCGCACGTCGAAGGGGTTGCCGGGGGTGAGCGCGTCCGCTTCACGGATCATGCGGTCCTGCACGGCGGGCGGCACGCTGGCGTCGCCGGTCAGGCGCACATAGGTCCTGGGGATCCGGCCCCAGGACCCGGCCTGCGCCCGGTCGGCGGACGTACCGGCGTCGAGGTTCTCGTCGGGCTGGAAGGTGTTCAGGAAGGCCCGGAACTCGTCATCGGTGAGGTCGGCGGCGAACGCCTGCTTGAACGCGGCAAGCGCCACCGGGTCGGCGGTGCGGAAGTTGGTCCGCAGCAGGCCGAGTCCGGCCGGGTTGCCGACGAGCGTGGCGACGAAGGCCCGCGCGTCGACGTCCGCCATCTCCGGCTGGGTGTAGTAGTCGCTCACGTCCAGCTCGACGGGGCACCAGGCGGAGACGTAGACGATCCGGTCGATCAGCTCGGGCCGGGCGTTGGCGGCAGCGGTGATCGTGATACCTCCCCGGCTGTGGCCGACGAGGACGGTGGGCCCGTTCCGCTTGGCGCGTTCGAGGACATCGATCACGCGGGCGGCGTTGTCGGCGAGCGTGACTCCCTTGATGCTCCCCGGCTCTTCGGCGAGGGCGGCGAGATCCTGGGGAGCCTGGTAGGACGCGGGGAAGGTCGCCTCGAATCCGTGCCCCGGGAGGTCGACCGCGACCGAGCGGTGCCCGAGCAGGGCCAGCTCGGCCTGGAGCGGCGCGAAGGAGAACGAGTTCGCGAAGGCCCCGTGGACGAAGACGAAAGTCGGCAGATTCTGCATGTCTCAGCCTCCGGCACACTTGATCTCCCGAGCAAGATCAAGTGTGCTGGATGACTTGAAAGCGACGGTCCGCGGTCCTGATCATGTCGGCGCCCCGGCCGCCGTACCGCTCCACGTGATCCATCCGCTCCATGCGCTCCATCTGCTCCATCTGCTCCATCTGCTCCATGTGATCCAGGTGAAGAGGGCCGCCGCCTCCGTCCTTCCGTCCCGCTGTCCACAGCCCCACGCGGGAGACCCGGAGCGTCGCGTTAGGCTGGTGCCCGGTGCTTGGGAAGCAGGCACAGCCACGTCCCGCGTCGGCCGAGAAGCCGGGCGCGGGCCCGTGGCTCTCGTCCGCTCCCCCGCGAAAGGCTCCCTCGATGTCCGCGAAGCCGAACACCCCCTCCTACGGATCGCCCCCGGCCGCCCGGCCGGGCGAGGAGGGCGTGGACGTACGCCGCCGGAACAATGTGGTGGTCACCGGCCCGGCCGATGGCCCCGTGATCGTGCTGGCGCACGGATTCGGCTGTGACCAGAACATGTGGCGCCTGCTGGTGCCGGCACTGACGGCCCGCTACCGGGTGGTGCTGTTCGACTACGTCGGCTCCGGCCGCTCCGACCTGTCGGCCTGGGACCCCCGGCGCTACTCCACGCTGGACGGCTACGCCCAGGACGTGGTGGAGGTCTGCGAGGCCCTCGACCTGCGGCAGGCCGTGTTCGTCGGGCACTCGGTCAGCGCCATGATCGGCGTACTGGCGGCCCGCGGCGCCCCCGGACGCATCGGGTCGCTGGTCATGGTGGCGCCCTCCCCGTGCTACATCGACGACGACGGCTACCGCGGCGGCTTCAGCGCCGAGGACATCGACGAACTGCTGGCGTCGCTCGAATCGAACTACCTCGGCTGGTCGTCCGCGATGGCACCGGTGATCATGGGCAACCCGGAACGGCCGGAACTCGGGCAGGAACTCACCAACAGCTTCTGCGCCACCGACCCCGACATCGCCCGCGTCTTCGCCCGTACGACGTTCCTGTCCGACAGCCGCGCGGACCTGGCCGGCGTGCGGGTGCCGACCCTGGTCCTGGAGTGCGCCCACGACGCCATCGCGCCCCGCGAGGTCGGCGCGTACGTGCACGCCGCGATCCCTTCCTCCCGCCTGGTCACCCTGGCCGCCACCGGGCACTGCCCGCAGCTCAGCGCGCCGGACGCGACCGCCGAAGCGATCCTCGGCTTCTTGGCGGACCTCCCGTGATGAGCCGCACGGACGAGGAACCGGAACCGGCCGGGACCGGCGGCGCCGAGGCCACGGACGCGGTCTTCAGCGCACTCCTGGAGGACAGCGCCGAGGACCTGTACGAGTCCGCGCCCTGCGGCTACCTGTCGACGCTGATGGACGGCACCATCGCCAAGATCAACACCACGCTGCTGACCTGGCTCGGCCGCGACCGGGACGACGTGGTCGGCCGCCTGCGCTTCGCCGACCTCCTCACGGTCGGCGGGAAGCTCTACCACGAGACGCACTTCGCCCCGCTGCTGCGCATGCAGGGCGACCTGCGCGGCATAGCCCTGGAGATGAAGACCTCCGGCGGTGACCGGCTGCCGGTGCTGGTCTCCTCCCAGATCAAGTACGGCGGTGAGGGCGAGGCCCTGCTGATCCGCACCACCGTGATCGACGCCTCCGACCGCCGCAGCTACGAGCAGGAGCTGCTGCGCCGCCGCCAGGAGGCCGAGGCGGCCCGCGAGCGCGCCGAGGCCGACCGGGAGCAGCTCGCGGACGCGCTCGCCGCGCTGCAGGAGTCGCTCGTCCCCTCCACGCTGCCCGCCGTACCGGGACTGGACGCAGCCGTCTACTACCACACCGCCTCCCCGGTCCGGCTCGGCGGCGACTTCTACGACCTGTTCCCGCTCGGCGGCCCCCAGTGGGCCTTCTTCCTCGGAGACGTGTGCGGCAAAGGCCCCCGGGCGGCCGCGCTCACCTCACTGACCCGCTACACGCTGCGCGCCGCGGCCCTGCACGACCCCGACCCGGTCAGCGCCCTGCGGACGCTCAACGCCGCCCTGCACCAGCGCTACGCGTCCAGTGGCGACCCCCGGTACTGCACGGTCGTCTTCGGCGTCCTCGAACCCCGGCCCGACGGCCGCGTCACCGTCCGGCTCGCCTCCGGCGGCCACCCGCCCGCCCTCGTCCTGCGCCACGACGGCCGGGTCGAGCCCCTCCCCACACCCGGCGGCCTGCTCGTCGGCGCCCTGCCCGACGCCGGCTTCACCGCCGCCCGGACCGTCCTCGGCCCCGGCGACACCCTCCTGCTCTACACGGACGGCCTCACCGAGGCGCGCACCGGCCCGACCCGCGAGACCTTGTTCGGCGAGGAGGCGCTGCACGCCTTCGCCGCCGGCCTCGCCCCCGCCCCCGCCGACGAGGTGATCGACGCGCTCACCCGGCTGCTGGACGGATTCGGCACCGGACTGGAGGACGACACCGCCCTCCTCGCCCTGGGGCTGCCCGCCACCCATCCGGAACCGCCGCCGGCAACGAATGACCCACGATGAGCCCGCTGAACATCACCCACGACCGGACCGCCACCACGTACGTCCTCCACCTGGCCGGCGAACTCGACCACACCCACGCCACCACGCTGCGCCGACAGGTCGAGCAGCTCGCCCTGCGGCCCGGCCAGCGCCTGGTCCTCGACCTGGCCCGCCTGGAGTTCTGCGACTCCACCGGCATCACCGCCCTGCTCGCCGCACGCCAGCACGCGCAGGCCGCCGACGCCGACATCACCCTGGCCTCCGTCCCCGCCCACACCCTGCGCGTCTTCCGCATCATCGGACTCGACCAGGTCTTCCACCTCCAGGCCGACGCGAACGCCCCCTGATCCCACGGCGGACGCCACGACTGACCGCACGACGGACCCCCGGCAGGTTCGCGACATCACCGTTCCCGACCGAGGGTGGTGTCGCGGACCTGCCAGCCTCGGCCGTCCCCGTCCTGCTGGACTGACCACGTAACGTCGGTTCCCGCACAGGACGGACAGCATGACCTCGACCACCACCGTCACCGGCCGACCCGGCGAAGCCGGCCCGGCCGCTCGCCCGCCCGTCATGCGATGGCTCGCCGTGCTGTCGGTGACGCTGGGCATCTTCTCCATCGTCACCACGGAGATCCTGCCGATCGGCCTGCTCACCTCGATCGGCTCCGACTTCACCGTCTCCGACGGGATGGCGGGGCTGACGATGACCATGCCGGGATTCCTCGCGGCCCTGTCGGCCCCCGCCGTCACCCTCGCCACCGCACGTGTCGACCGGCGCGTCATGCTGTGCGCGTTCATGCTGCTGCTGGCAGCGGCCGACTTCCTGGCGGCGGCCGCCACGCACTACTGGATCGTCCTAGTCTCGCGCGTCCTGGTCGGCGTCGTCATCGGCGGCTTCTGGCCGATCGGCGCCGGGCTGGCCCAGCGCCTGGTGCCCGCGCGGTCCGTCGGCCGCGCCACCGCCGTCGTCTTCTGCGCCGTCCCCCTCGGCTCCGTCCTCGGCGTCCCGGCCGGCACCTTCATCGGTGACCTCGCCGGCTGGCGCACGGCCTTCGTCGTCCTGGGCCTCCTGACGGCCGGCGTCCTGGCCATGCTGCTGCTCGCGGTGCCTCCGCTGCCGCCCCTCGAAGCCACCCGCCCGAGCGTGCTGCGCGGCATGCTCCGCACGACGCCCACCCGGTGCGCCCTGCTGCTGACCTTCCTCGTCGTCCTCGCCCACTTCGGTGCCTACACCTACGTGACCCCGTTCCTCGAACAGGTGACCAAGGCCGGCCCCGGTCTCGTCACGGTCTTCCTGCTGGCCTACGGGGCCGCGGGAATCGTCGGCAACTTCGCCGGCGGGGCCCTCGTCACCCGAAAGCCGCGCGCCGCGTTCGCGCTCGCCGCCGGCCTCGTCGCGGCGGCCACCGCGCTCCTTCCGGTACTGGGCCGCTGGGACACCGGCGCCGTCGCCCTGCTGATCGTGTGGGGCATCGGCTACGGGGCCGTCCCCGTCGCCTCGCAGACCTGGTTCGCCAACGCGGCCCCGAACGCGCCGGAGGCCGCCTCCGTGCTGTTCACCGCGTCGTTCCAGGCGACCATCTCGCTCGGCGCGCTGGCCGGCGGCGTCCTCGTGGACCACACCTCGCCGTCCACGGTCATGACGCTCGGCGCCCTCACCGCGACCCTCGCCGTGGCCGTCCTCGCCCTCAAGGAGCCGGGCGGCCGCTCCGGCGCGCCCCCGAGGACCGGGTCGACCCGGGCGCCCCTTACCTGAACACGCGAGCGTGTACCGAAGCGGTCGAGGTCATCCCCGAACGACCGAACGAATCCAGGCGAGTTGCTGGGAAACCTCCCCCGCCTCCGCGATCTCCTGCCGGTCGGAGCCGTCGAAGACGCCGAGGAGGGTTTCGGTGCCGCGCGGGCCGATGCTCATCACCGGGCCGCCCGAGTCACCGCCGGCGGGGATCCCGGACACCTTCTCCATGCAGAAGTCCGAACCGCCCGGGGCGGTGAATCCGTCGCACCGGGGGTCGTCCGGCCGAACGACCCGAAGCTCCGACTGCTTGAGCACGGGGGACTGGCACGTGTTCTCGTCCCCGGTACAGGTGGCGCCCCAACCGTACTGCCGCACCAACTGGCCCGGACGGACACCGGCCGTGGCCAGGCGGGCCGTGGGGACCTTCATGGGCGACACCTTGATCAGCATCATGTCGGCGTTCGCACTCCCGACGCGCTTGCCGGGCACCGGTTCGACCGTGACCCCCTTGCGCATGTCGAGGTTGCCCACCCGGAACGAGATCCGCTTGTCGGCGACCGGCTGCCCCTGTTCGAAGAAGCAGTGCGAGGCGCTGATGATCCACTGGGGCGCGACCGCTGTCCCGGTGCACGCCGGTCTGCCGTCGAGGAGCATGCGCACCGCCCAGGGGCCGTAGCCGCTCTTCGCTCCGCCGATGACGGCGGAGGCCGGTGCGGTGGCCAGGACCGAACCGGTCACCAGCAGTGAAACGGTCAGCAGCACTGATCGAATGCGACGCACCATCCGGAACAGCTCCTCTCGTCGGCGTACGGGTCGTCCGCTGTCTGTTGAGATGGTCGTCCGCGCGGACCCGTTTCATCGGCGCCGTGCTTTCCGGCGATGTCACGGACCTGCTGGACGGTCTCGCCCACGAGTAATTGGTTGCGGGCCCCCGCTCAGCGGCTGGCAGGATGAGCGGATGGACGCCGCGACCCCCATCGACCTCGACACATGGCCGCGCCGGCAACACTTCGAGCACTACTGCCGGGTCGTTCCGTGCACGTACTCGATGACGGTGGAAGTGGACGTCACCGCGTTCACCGAAGCGCTGCGTCGCTCTCGGCGGAAGTCGTACGTCGCGCAGGTCTGGGCACTTGCCACGGTCGTCAACCGGCACGACGAGTTCAAGATGTGCCTCACCGCGACGGGCGA
Organism: Streptomyces sp. NPDC047017; assembly: GCF_040644175.1. NCBI lineage: Bacteria > Bacillati > Actinomycetota > Actinomycetes > Kitasatosporales > Streptomycetaceae > Streptomyces > Streptomyces sp. NPDC047017. The sequence continues at coordinate 491,883 of NZ_JBEYVW010000003.1, forward strand.
GCCGGCCATCTGGCCCGTCGTGCACCCGTCCTTCACCGTCTTCAACCCGGAGCGCGAGACGTTCGCGAGCGTGTGGGCACCCTACGACCCTGACTTCGCCGCCTTCCATGACGTAGCCGCCGCCCTGCTCGCGGAGCACAGCCGCGCGACGGAGTTCTTCCCCCAAGGCGCACCGCCGGCCGGCACCTTCGATGTGTCGAGCCTGCCGTGGGCCTCCTTCACCGGCTTCGACCTCACCATCGGCGCCGGCTGGGACCACCTCGCGCCGATCTTCACGCTCGGCCGGTACACCGAGCGGGACGGCCGGGTGCTGCTCCCCCTCGCCGCGCAGGTGCACCACGCCGCCGCAGACGGCTTCCATACGGCACGGCTCGTGAACGAGCTACAGGCCCTCGTCTCGGCCCCGACCTGGCTGGGGCGGAGCCCGAGTCCGGCGCCTTGAACCGACTGGAACCGCACGGTCCCACCCCGAAGCCCGACAGCACCCTCCGGCACGGCGGCCGGCAGACCGGCTAACCGTGCCGCGTGCGGGAGTCCGCCTGGTCGGCCCGGCCGCCCGCCCCGAGCAGTCCCGTGGCTTCGAAGGGCTCGACGGCGGCCAGGCGCGGCAGTTCGCGGCGCGACAGCATCGTCACCACCGTCGGCATCGCGGCACGTACGAGCTGGGTCGCCCGCAGCCAGCGGGGGACGTAGACCGAGGGGCGCCGCCGTTCGATCGCGGTGACCAGCCGGCCCGCCACGTACTCGACGGGGTACACCTTGCGCGCCGGTGGCGGCATGTGGCCGCGGAGTTCGCGTAGCACCGCGTACTGGTCGGCGTCGCGGATCATGTCGGTGTCGGTCCAGTTGATGTAGGCGATACCGACCCCCACACGCCGGTGGGCCACCTCGGCCCGCAACGCCTGGGCGAACGACTCGGCCCCCGCCTTCGAAGCACAGTACGCGCTCATCATCGGGGCCGCGTTGATGGAGGCGAGCGAGGCGACCTGGAGGAAGTAGCCGGACGTCGTGAACAGGTCCCCGACGAACGTACGCGCGGTGGCGGCACTGCCGATGAGATTCACCTCGACCACCCGGCGCCACACCGCGGGATCGGAGTCGGCGAACGGGCCGCCCTCGGCCACGCCCGCGTTGGCGATCACGACGGAGGGAGGACCGAGCCGCGCGCGGACGTCCTCGCCGGCCCGGGCCATGCCCCGGTCGTCGGTGACGTCGACCTCCCAGAACTCACTGACGCCCGGCAGCGTGTCCCTCAGCCGCGCCAGACCCCGCTCCTCGCGCCCGAGCAGCGCCACCTTCGCGCCTCGCGCGGACAGCTCCCGAGCCATCGCCGCACCCAGGCCGCGTGCCGCCCCGGTCACGACGGCCGTCCGTCCGCACAGCGGGCTGTCGGTGACCGGCATGGAACGGTTCCTCTCCCGCGGCGGTGTCCGTCCCGCCCACCGTAAGCACGGACCGCCCCGACGGCATGCCGAGGGCCGCCACGCCACCGTCCGCGACCTGGCGGGGAGGGGGAGATACGGTGTCGCCGCCGACGCTCGCGGCAGCGCGCGGCCCGCGCGTACCGGGGACGTCACCGCGCCGCGTGCCGTCCCGGTCACTGCCCGGGTCGCTGCCCGACGATGCGGGTGGTGACCCGGACCAACAGGGGCACACACTCGCGTAGTTGTCGCTGCTCGTCATGGTCGAGCGCGTCGCGGATGGCGTTGTCGAGCCAGGCGGCGCGCTGGCTCCGCTCGTGCCGGAGGCGGTCGCGTCCGGTGTCCGTGAGGTGCAGCAGGAACTTGCGGCCGTCACTGGTGTGCGGTTCGGCGCGCACCGAGCCGGTGTCGAGGAGTGCCTTGACGGACTTGGCGGCGGACTGGTGGGTCACTCCGCGCCGGTGCGCGAGTTCGGCCGTGGTCTGTGGGCCGTTCCGGTCGAGGTGGCCGAGGATGGCGGCCTCTCCGGGGGACATGGTGTCGGCGGCCCGCACGGCGCGGACCAGTTCTCCGATCGCCTGTCGCAGGTCTTCGGCCAGCGCTTCGTCGTCCATGGACCCATCCTACCGAACTATGTAATGAAGTTGTACACCTTGGTTGTATGGTTGTCGGGTCACCAAGGAGGTCCGTATGCAGCTCACCAAGTTCGGCCACGCCTGCGTCCGCGTCGAGAAGGACGGCCGTCGCCTCGTCATCGACCCGGGGGGCCTGACCCGACCGGAGGCGCTCGACGGCGCCGACGCCGTCCTGGTCACCCATGAGCACTTCGACCACTTCTCCGAGGAGGCGCTCCGCGGCGCCGCCCGGGACAACCCCGCCCTGCGCATCTGGACCACCACCGCTGTCGCCGCCCGGCTGGACGGCATCGGCGGGAGGGTCACCGCCGTGGGGGAGGGGGCGGCGTTCACGGCGGCCGGCTTCGACGTGTCCGTGCACGGCACGTGGCACGCGGTCATCCACCCGGACATCCCGCGCGTCGGCAACGTCGGCTTCCTCGTCGACGGCGCACTCTTCCACCCCGGCGACGCGCTCACCGTGCCGGACGCCGCCGTCGAGACCCTGCTGCTGCCGGTCCACGGCCCCTGGTCCACCACCGGGCAGCTGATCGACTACGTGCGCGAAGTGGGCCCGCGCCAGGTCTGCGCCATCCATGACGGCGCCCTCAACGACACCGGCACCGCCATGGTCGGCGGCCTGCTGGGCGACAACGGCCCCGGTACCGGCGCCCGCTATCAGCAGTTGTCCGCCGGTGAGTCCGTCGCGATCGGTTCACCGGGGCCAGGAACCGGCCCGCGCTGATCCGCCGGTGTTGACCGTGATCGGCCGAGCCGCGTCGGCGGTGTCGCCGGTGTTCTCGGGCGTGTGAGGCACCTGATCGCCCTCGGCCGGTACTTCCGTGCTCTCGGCCTCGCACAGCAGCACATCGCATCGCTCGGCCAGCTCCGCGAGCGTGGCGCACGGTGCCGTGTCCCCGGAGTGGGCCGGCGACCGGCCCCCGGCCTCGACGCGTACGGCGAAGGCGGACTCGACCGGCCTGCGTGTCGAGGTGTGTTGGGCAGGAGGTGGGCCGGCCGGTCGGCGATGCCCGGAGGACCGTACGGAGGGATGGGCGCGGCGAGCCGTATGTCCGTGCAGAGCGGCGCGTCGTAGGCGGTGAGCAGGTCCGCGCTGTGATCGGCGTACAGGCGTCGGTGTTCACCCGCGCACGCCTTCACGGTGTACGGCCCGGCCGGTGCGCCGATGGAGTACGGCCGAGTCGCGAGGGGCGTGCGCTCCGCTGACGATGTGGGTGATCGCTTCCGTGCGCTGCGAAGGACGACAGGATGCCCCGACCTCACCGCGGTCCCGTGCCGCCGCGCTCCCGTGCCGTGCCGGCCGCCGCACTCGTCGGCTGCCTGATCGGCGCCGGTGCCCTCGCCGGCTGCGGTTCCGGCAACGATCAGGGCGGCGGCGCCTCCACCCCGCCGGCTCCACAGACTCCCGCCACGGCCTCCTTCTCGGGTATGCCGCCGTCCGCGCTGGCCTCCGCGGCCGCCTCGGCCATCGAATCCGCCCGCGCCTCCGCCTCGGCCGCCGCTTCCTCCGCCTCGGCCCGCGCCTCGGAGTTCGAGGCATCCGTGGACGCCGAGGCCGCCCGGGCGGGCACCGCCGCGGAGAAGGAGCTGAAGAACGTGCACGGGCGTGGGAACGCGACCGGCGAGGTGGGCATGACGGGCCTGCCCAGAGCGCAGACCGGCGGCCTGCTCGCCGCACTGGTCACCATCACCAACAAGACCGCGGGCAAGGCGTCGTACGCCGTGCAGGTCGACTTCGCGGACGCCTCCGGGAAGGTCGTCGAGACCCGGTACGTCGGCGCGGAGAACCTCGCCCCGGGCAAGCAGGAACAGCCCATCGCCTTCAGCCGCCGGTCCCCCGACGAGAAACTGACCCCCCGCCTCGCCAAGGCGCAGCGCTACTGACACGTCCCGCTGCCGACCGACCAGCGCCCATCGGAAGGTCCGGACACCACGGCGCCGCGCCGACGCTCGGCCTCCGCGCGTTCACCGACCTGCGGAGGCCGGCGGCGCGCGCTGAGACGGCGTACATCCCAGATGAGTTCGGCCCGACGGTCACCGTGCCCCGCTGATCGTTCGCAGCCCTGTGATTCACTACCTTTGTGCTACCTGAAACTCTTTTCACCACTCAGAAATTGCCGGCGAACGACCGTTTCGAGGCGTGGACTGAGCAAATGGGGCGCACGCACGCGCCGATGCATCTGAGCAGCGACCGCACCACCGACTACCGCGGGTACCAGCGCGTCATCGCGCTCGGCGGGGCGACGGTCTGGCCCGCGACTTTCGACCCCTTGGTGTTCCACCGGACACCGAAGCTGGTGCGTCAGTCCGACCCGGAGCTGTTCCATCTGTCGCTGCTGCGAAGCGGCGACGGTGCGGCGAGCTGGGACACGCAGCAAGTGGCGTACAAAGTGGGCGACTTCCATGTGAACTCCTCGTCCCGGGCCTACGAGATATCCACCGGTACGACCCCGGTCAGCATCGTCGGGCTGGAGATCCCGCGCGCCGCCGTGGGCCTGCCCGCCAACCGGGCGAACCGGGTGGTCGGACGGCAGATATCCGGCCGCGAGGGCATGGGCGCGCTGCTCGCGGGGCTGCTCGTGCAACTGGCCTCGGACACCTCCTCCTACCAGGCCGGCGACGCCAGGCGGCTGGGCAGGATCGTCACCGATCTCGTCACCGCCGTCTTCGCCCACACGCTGGACGCGGAGCCGGAAATGCCGCCCGAGACGCACGCCCGCACCCTCACCCTGAGCGTCAAGTCCTTCATCCAGCAACACCTGAGCGAACCCGGTCTGACCCCCGCGTCCATCGCCGCGGCCCACCACATCTCACGCAGCCACCTCTACCGGCTCTTCCGGGACGAGGGCCTGACGGTGGCCTCGTACATACGCGGCCAACGGCTGGACCGGACCCACCAGGACCTCGTCGACCCCCGGCTGCGCGCACTTCCGGTCCACGCCATAGCCGCCCGCTGGGGCTACCCCCGCCCCGGCGACTTCACCCGGGCCTTCCGTACCGCGTACGGCATCACCCCCAGCGAGCTACGGCACCAGGCCCTGAACGAGGCGACTGTGGACGGTATGCACAGCGGCGTGGACGCTGTGCGAATGACACCCCCCGGCGCGGCCACGGATCATTGATCCCGGTCGCTCACCAGGCCCAGTGCCCGACAGTGCGCCAGGGCCACGGGGGTGTCCTGACGTGCCCACAGCACTACGGCCCCCCAACGTCGGGGGGGGGGGGGGGCCCCACACCCGCCCCGCCCCCGCCCGGTTTGTCCCCCGTTAAAACCCGGTGG